>NVTY02000059.1 GCA_002401765.2 Thiotrichaceae bacterium | reverse complement strand
TGTTCGTTCTGATTGAGCAAAATCGTAGGAATAGTGGTTCTATTTTGAGGTTTTGAGATTGAAGAACGGGCAAAGACGGGCTGAAGCTGTGATGCAAGAGTCGGAAGTTGTTTCGTGCACGTCCCTAAGGCCCAGCCCGAGCTATCACTAACACTTATTCAAGTCGTTATTTAAGCGGCCATAAACCCAACATAAGTTGAATCGCTAATATGGTATCTATGTTAGTTCACTAACATCACTTGCTACCCTCAAAAACCAACACCTTCAATCCACTTCCCGCCGCCGCATCCATAAAAACCCCAGGCGGTTTAATCACCTCAACAAAGCGAAATCCAGGACAATACTCCGCCACCATCTGATGCAAAAATGCTTCATCCAAGCGATGAGAGTTAAGACATAGCATCAACTGCCCTCCTGGATTCATCCACTCAGGCAGGCGCCGCAAGATTTTTTTATAATCTCGTTCGGCATTGACGCTGCCTTTTTGTAAGTCTGGCGGGTCACAGATCAGTAGATCATACGGGGCATACTTTTTAATGCGTGAAAACGACTTGAAGATATCGACGCCCTGAAAGACAACCGCCGAGGTCTCTTGGTGATTCAGGCGATGGTTTTCCCTTCCTCGACTCAGTGATGCCTTGCTAAGATCAACATTCACCACCTGCTTAGCGCCACCCGAGATGGCGGCAATTGAAAAGGCGCAGGTGTATGCAAAGAGGTTGAGTACATTTTTTCCATCGACATTATCCCTTACCCACTGCCGCCCATTGCGCATATCAAGAAACAACCCGATATTCTGCGAACGGCCAAGCTGAATATGAAATTTCAGCCCACACTCATCGGCCACCAGTTCACTAATTTCTTCACCAAGCACCATTTCGATCGGGGCCTTCGAGCGACAGCGATACTGCACTTGTACGGAGCGGCAGCCAGGCAAGTTGTTCTCCAGTGTCTGTGCCAGCGAGCGCAGCCATGAAGCGCTTTCATCTTTGTAGAGCCTGATCAGCGCAACTGGCGGCAGCCAATCGACCACAATATGTTCGAGCCCGTGGTAAGCGCGACCACGGCCGTGGAATAGCCGGCGGCACTGTTCAACTTCATCGAACAGTTGGTTTTTAAAATCAAAATAATTAATCATGGTGAGATTCTACACGGAAGTATTAATGAAATTAATTTCGTGATGCCCCTTGAATAGCATTTCAGCCATCCCTAGATAAAGACTATGCGGCAGACTCCCTCCCTCTCCTGCTGCACTTCGGGTTTACATGGAGCAAAGCGCTCAGGTGCATGCTAGTCATAGGAAGTGACTCAGTAGTACTAAGCTCATGGACGAGCAGGTGCAAGGATGCACCACCATTTTTTAGCCGCTCACTCGGCGCCAACTAAACAGATGTATTTTAAATGGTGCATTATCACCTAGCCACCGCCACTATCCTACCAATACATAAGACATTCACAATGTTTCTTTTTTTATTTATACCATTGATCCTTTTGCCTACCTAGCCCATAATCAGCATATAACCTCGCCAAATACATGGATATTTAGTAAGCATTACTAGCTTTTACGTAGGTTAATTCCTACAATCAAATGCAATTTAGCACAGGTAATAAACATGGAACATCGTGTGTGGTCTGAGAGTATTGCTAGCGCCCTTTTACGTAAACATGGCCTGCGTGTCACCTCGCCTCGCGTTGCCATCTCGATGACGTTGCTAGAGCAACATTGTCACTATACCGCACAACAATTACACGCTAAGTTAGTGCCGCTGCAGCCTGCCTTGTCGCCCAATACAGTTTATCTAACATTAAATCAACTAGCGGCTGTCGGCGTCATTACGCGCTTCAAACTGAGCGGTAATACCATTTTTGATAGTAACACCACAACACATGACCATGCGCTGTGTCGTGAATGCGGCCGATTAGAGGACCTGCAGAGTGAAGCACTGGATACACCCACCTCCCCTGCGAGTATCAAGGAGTGGGTGCTCGAAGGGGGGACTCGTATCTGGTCTGGTTTTTGCCCCACCTGCAATGAGAGCGAAAACAAAACCGCTTAGCAGGCAGCGCCGTTCAGAATCAGCTTTGCTTGAAACGCTACAGTGTAAAGAACTTAAGCGCTCAATCCTGAACTGATTTTCTCATATATTCTGTATGACGAATATCCTTTCCTTTCACCAGATAGATAACGTATTCACAAATATTCTGTGAATGATCACCCACTCGCTCTAATGCACGCACTGCCCAGATCACGTCCAACGATCGTTTAATTGAGCGCGGATCTTCCATCATAAACGTGACCATCTTACGCATGATGCCGTCGTATTCAAGATCAATGATATCATCTTGCTGGCTAACCTTAATCGCTGCGTCCACATCCATTCGCGCAAATGAATCCAATGTCTGATGTAACATCTTGCCCACCCGTTCACCAAGGTTCTGTACTTCATAATACTGCCCTTTAGGGCGTTCCATTTCACTCAGGTGAAGTCCCATGCGGGCAATTTTTTCTGCCTGATCACCAATACGCTCAAGATCAGTGATGGTTTTAATCACCGCAATGACCAGTCGTAGATCACTCGCTGCAGGCTGGCGTCGTGCAAGAATTTGAGTGCACTCTTCATCAATGGCGACTTCTAAGCCATTTACCTTTCGGTCAGTTTCAATCACTTCCTGTGCCAGGCGACTATCACCTTCTACCAACGCTTTAACTGCATTAGAGACTTGCTGTTCAACCAGGCCACCCATGATCAGCACCTGATTACGCACATCTTCAAGCTCTTCATTGAACTGACGTGAGATGTGATGACCTATATTCATATTTTCCATTGAATGCCCTCTGTAATGAGTCCCGATTATCGACTAACCGTAACGCCCGGTAATGTAATCTTCTGTGCGCTTTTCGCGTGGATTGGTGAACAGTGTATCAGTATCTGAAAATTCAATCTGATCCCCCATAAACATAAAGGCAGTGTAGTCTGAAACACGTGCTGCCTGCTGCATATTATGGGTAACGATCACAATGGTATACTTTTCTTTTAACTCATAGATCAGTTCTTCAAGCTTTAATGTTGAGATCGGATCTAGCGCAGAAGCCGGTTCATCAAGCAGCAACACATGCGGTTCAACCGCGATTGCACGCGCAATCACTAGGCGCTGTTGCTGACCACCCGAAAGCCCCATACCACTATCGCTTAGACGATCTTTCACTTCATCCCAGAGGGCTGCGCCCTTTAACGAACGCTCAATCACCTCATCTAATACTCGGCGATCTTTGATCCCTTGCAGACGTAGACCATAGGCAACATTTTCATAAATCGACTTAGGAAATGGGTTCGGTTTCTGGAACACCATGCCGACGCGGCGGCGTAGATCAACCACATCCACCGCCTTGCCATAAATATTTTCACCATCTATGGTAACGCCCCCTTCCACACGGCAACTATCAATCAGATCATTCATGCGATTAAAGCAACGCAGTAATGTTGATTTACCACAACCACTCGGGCCGATAAATGCCGTGACGCGATGTTTAGGGATTTTCATATCAACGCCATTCAGCGCTTGCTTGTCACCATAAAAAAGTTTGAGGCCATCGACACTGATCGCCACCGCTTCATTTTCAAGGCTAAGGCCCGCATTACTACGCCCTAGGGCACTCATGTCGATGGCATGTGTTTTTGCTTTATTTTCATTCATGATGCTATTACCTGTGCCCCAATCAAACTGGATTCACTTATTTATATTGACTGATATTTCGCACGCAGACGGTTCCGTATATAAATCGCTGCTAAATTTAGTATTATGATCACCAACACCAATAATAGTGCAGTGGCATACACCAGTGGACGTGCTGCTTCAACATTAGGGCTCTGAAAGCCAACATCATAGATATGAAAACCCAAATGCATGAACTTGCGATCGAGATGTAGGAATGGGAAGTTGCCATCCAACGGCATCGACGGCGCCAGTTTTACCACACCCACTAACATCAGTGGCGCAACCTCACCTGCCGCGCGTGCTACCGCGAGAATCAAACCGGTCATCAAGGCTGGGCTTGCCATTGGAATCACAATACGCCATAGCGTTTCTGCCTTTGTTGCACCCAGTGCGAGGCTACCTTCACGTATTGCCAATGGGATTCGTGAAAGGCCCTCTTCCGTCGCTACAATCACCACCGGCAGTGTCAAAATCGCTAGCGTTAATGACGACCACAAAATACCGGGGGTACCAAAAGTAGGCGCGGGGCCCGCTTCAGGAAAAAACAGCGCATCGATATTACCACCGAGAAAATAGACAAAGAAACCAAGACCAAAAACGCCATAGACAACCGATGGCACACCCGCCAGGTTATTCACCGCAATGCGGATCACACGCGTCACGAGGCCTTGCTTGGCATATTCACGCAGGTAAATTGCGGCCACCACACCAAATGGTGTCACTAAAATCGCCATCAGGATAACCATCAACACCGTGCCAAAGATCGCAGGAAAAATACCACCCTCCGTGTTGGCTTCACGAGGTTCATCACTCAGAAATTCCCATACCTTCATAAAGTAGTGTTGTAACTTATCGCCATTTCCCATCTCATTGGGATAAAAAACACGCACCACTTTAGCAAGATTAACCTCGACCTGACGACCCTCAATAGAAACAACGCTGAGGCTATCACGGTTCATCTGCTCGTATAGGTCCATCAGTTTCTTTTGCAATACCTGGTAACGCTTCTCTTCTTCAGCACGTTCAGCCGCTATCGCTTGCTCATGCTGGGCATCAAATTCGTTATTTAATTCGAGTTTACGCTGCTTCAAGCGTAGGCGTTCTAACTGGTAATTGATCGCGCCAATTTCAATTTTCTCAATATGTTTAATTTCATCATGTAGCCTCTGGGTACGCTCAAGGCGCGGCGTGAGTGCAGCATGTGTAGCATCCCTTACCGCCACAACCTTACCGGCCTCTTTCACTTCATCGAGAAAGCCATAAAAATTCCCCCACTCATGTCGCTCGATCACGATCACGCGATCAGGAATGGTACGACTGGTGATTCCCGGCTCAATTACGCTACGAAAGTCGATGCCATAAAGGTCACGATTACCAATTTTTAGCAGGTGGCGCGCCACATCACCTTGATGGCCTTCCAGCTTAAAGCCTGCCTCTAGCAGCCGCTCTAATGGCACAAATGCCGTTTCACGCTGCTCACCCATGACTCGTATTTCGGTGCCATCACGCTCGATATAATCCATTGCAATCACGTCAGAAGGCCAAAAATAACCCAAGCCACGTGCCGCAATCAGAATCAGCAAACCAAACACCATTACCAGGCTGATACTGACCGCGCCGGCACTCATCCAGACCCATGGCGTGCCGCTTCTGAACCAGCCAATTTTTGCATTATTATTCACAGACATATGCTTTCTATATTGCTCAGTTGATTACAGCGTGCTGTATTTCACACGCAGACGCTGTCGAACAATCTCTGCGATAGTATTAAAGAAGAAAGTAAACATAAACAGTACCAATGCTGCCAGGAATAGCACTCGATAGTGCGTGCTATCGACTTCAGCCTCAGGCATCTCAACAGAAATATTAGCCGACAAGGTGCGCATTCCTTCAAAGATGCTGAAATCCATCACAGCAGTATTACCTGTTGCCATCAAGACAATCATGGTCTCACCCACTGCGCGTCCCATGCCGATCATCAGCGCCGAGAAGATACCTGGGCTGGCCGTTAGTAGCACCACAAAAATCATCGTCTGCCACGGGGTTGCACCAAGCGCCAGCGAGCCTTGTGACAGATGGCGAGGCACACCATAAATAGCATCTTCTGCGATTGAAAAAATGGTTGGAATCACCGCAAATCCCATCGCTAGCCCGACAATGATAGAGTTACGTTGGTCAAAACCAACCCCCATCTCTTCAGACATCCAGTAACGCATATTGCCATCAAATAACATCAACTCAAGGGCCGGGCTCATCGCCATGCTACCCCAGCCAACAAAGATCACAAGCGGAATTAATAACATCGCCTCCCAGCCCTCTGGGATGACATGACGCACGCTACGCGGCAACTGGCACCAGCCCCATGCACACAATAAAATCCCGATCGGCATCAGTAGTAATAGACTAAAAGCACCGGGTAGATGGGTCTCAATCAATGGTGCCAACCATAGACCCGCTAGAAAACCTAGGATCACGGTTGGCAATGCTTCCATAATTTCAATGCTCGGTTTAACCACGTTGCGCATTTTAGGCGCCATGAAATAAGCGGTAAATATTGCACCAAGAATCGCCAACGGTGCCGCCAGCAGCATCGCATAAAAAGCGGCTTTTAAAGTACCAAATGAAAGTGGTACCAGACTTAGTTTTGGCTCGTGATCATTAGAGGCCGATGATGACTGCCAGATATAATCGGGTTCAGGATAACTCTCATACCACACTTTACCCCACAGTGATTTCCATGAAATTTCAGGGTGATCATTATGGATATGCCAAAGCTGAAGCTGCCCATTTTCTTCTTCCGCCAGCATCCAGTTGGCTCGAGGTGCGATAGCAAGGTGCTTAATTGGATTAGCTGAAAGCTCAGTGACCGCAAGATTACGCTCAGCGGTCGAATGATAGATGCCCACACGCCCCTGCGAATCTGCCACCAAAAAACCTTTTCGATCAAATTCTGATGCAATCGATGTAATCGGGTTTCCGCTAGCTTGCTGATGATCAAAGCCACGAATGCGCATCATCACTCGTTGATCAGTCGCATCCCGCACAGGAAACCATTGAGCCAAGTGGCCATCTTCATAACCCATAATCAGCGAGATAGTGCCCGTTAAAAATTCAACTGAGCTGACATTCCGCCCATCATCAGAAATATTAAGCTGGTAAAATTTTTCTGGCGACTCGGCATCGCTAATGTCAAAATAGGTAAGCGTATTATTCTGCTCCACCACATAGAGGTTTTGGTGTTCCTGATCCATTAAGAGCTTTAAAATGGGACTATCTGATAATTCGAGCTCAGTGGTGAATTGCTCAAACTCAGGCGTATCATCAAACATCGACTCTTCAGCAATAAAGGCACTGAGCATCAAACGACCATCTTCAGTGGCAACCGCAAAGGTGGTTTGCTCTTCATTACTTTGAAAGGCAATCTGCGTTAAGGCCACCTCATCAGAAATAATTTCAATGGGAGCATCCCCTAGCGGATACTTAATCTGCGGGGTAATTTGACGTTTATCATTCGGGTAGGTCACGCGGTAAATGTGGCGTAACACAAGCGCCTGCCCATTAGAGAGTCCTAGTGCAATGATTCCCTGGTCCATCTGCCCCTTGGCAAAAGAGGTAATTGAAACCCCTTCCGGAATCGGTAAAGACTCAACAAGGATGACCTCACCATTGGCCAGCTCGAAAAAAATCGCCTTGCCAGAGGTGGTAAAACGCAGCCCAATCTCGGCTTGCTCTTCCATTGCCAAATAGAGTGTTTCGTCTTGCGCAGTACCCGGCGCACTATAGCTTGCCCGTTTTTCAACATCAGCGGACTGAAAAAGTGGCAACACAACAAACAGTAGATAAAAGAAGATTAATATAATGGCGATAATGACACTAATACCGCCGAAAGCAACCGCATAGCGGGTTAAAGTATCCTTGACCATACGACGTCGACGATGGTTGGCGGATGCTTTGCTGGTAAAAAGACCAGCCGTCTGATTATCACCTGAGCTATTCATGGTGTAAGGGTAATCGAATTATATGACAGCTATGTTACAGAGCCGTCATAATTGATGCGGGGCGTTATCAATAACCTCATAAACTACCCTATAGAAGGGCCAAAGATTTACTCATTCACGCTCCTATTTTCAGGGCATAAGGTCCAAAATCGCCGAAAGGAAAAAGAAAAACCTATTTTTTTAATGCATCCTCAGCAGCCCCTCCATGCAGCTTTAAAAATAAGAAACTACCCTACTCACGCCCCATTTAAGGTGATAATTTTAACGGGAAAGCGGGCGCATATGTGGAAACAGCAGCACATCACGAATAGATGCTGAATCGGTAAACAGCATCACCAGACGATCAATACCGATCCCTTGTCCGGCGGTGGGCGGCATGCCATGTTCCAGTGCACAGATGTAGTCTTCATCAAAGTGCATCGCTTCATCATCACCCGCCGCCTTTTCAGCGAGCTGCTGGCGAAAACGCTCCGCCTGATCTTCTGCATCATTCAGCTCAGTAAAACCGTTGGCGATTTCACGCCCACCGATGAAGAGTTCAAAGCGGTCTGTGATCGACGGGTCATCATCATTGCGTCGTGCCAGTGGTGACACTTCGGTCGGATAGGCAGTGATAAAGGTTGGCTTCATTAGTTTAGATTCAACCGTCTTTTCAAAGATCTCAATCTGCAACTTGCCCATGCCGTAGCTCTCTTTAACCGGGATCGATAGGCGCTCAGTAATGGCTCTCAGGCTCTCAAGCGATGCCAGTTCTTCCGCTTTGATATCTGCGTTGTAGTGCAGAATTGAATCTTTAACCGAGATGCGGGTAAATGGTTTAGCAAAATCGTACTCATCGCCCTGATAAGTGATCTTCGCGTTACCCATCACCGACTCGGCGATGCCTCTAAAAAGCGTCTCACTGAGATCCATCAAATCATGATAATCCGCATAGGCCTGATAAAACTCAAGCATGGTGAACTCTGGGTTATGACGCGTTGAAAGCCCTTCGTTACGAAAGTTACGATTGATCTCAAAGACGCGCTCAAAGCCACCAACAACCAGGCGCTTCAAATAAAGCTCAGGTGCAATACGCAGATAGAGGTCAATATCGAGTGCATTATGGTAGGTCTCAAACGGGCGCGCCGTTGCGCCACCGGGCACCACTTGCATCATCGGTGTTTCAACTTCCATAAAGTCACGCTCAATCAGAAAGCTTCGAATGTAGCTGATGATCTTGGTGCGAATTTTAAAGGTCTCGCGTGTTGGCTCGTTCATGATCAGATCAAGGTAACGCTGGCGATAGCGAATTTCCTGGTCCGTCACGCCGTGATATTTATTGGGCAGTGGGCGTAGCGCTTTGGTGAGCATGCGGATGGTGTCCGCACGCACAGAAAGTTCACCTTTTTTAGTTTTGAATAACTTGCCTTCGATGCCGATGATATCGCCAATGTCCCAGCGTTTAAACGCCTGATACTTATCAACACCGATCACATCCCGCTGCACATAGATCTGCATCTGACCTGACATATCCTGAATGTGCATGAAGCTTGCTTTGCCCATCATACGGCGTGTCATCACACGACCTGCAATCTGTACGCTAATGGCCGCTTCTTCTAAGGCTTCATTATCCTGATCGCCATATTTTGCATGCAATTCACCGCTGACCACGTTGCGGCGAAAATCACATGGAAAAGGGTTGCCCTGTAATCGCATTTCAGCCAGTTTGGCTCGACGTTGTGCAATCTGTTCCTGTTCTTGCTCCTGTCTGTCTTCAGGGCTTTGCTGTTCTTCACTCATGGCTCTTCACTTATGTTCTGTTAATAGTGGTTACAGACCGCTCTTTAAGCTGGCCTCAATAAATTGATCAATATCACCGTCCAGTACCGCCTGGGTATTGCCAGTTTCAACGGAGGTACGCAGGTCCTTGATACGCGATTGATCCAGTACATAAGATCGAATCTGGCTACCCCAGCCGATGTCGGACTTGGTATCTTCTAGCGCTTGCTGATCTTCGCTTCGTTTCTTCATTTCGACTTCATACAGACGAGACTTCAACTGCTTCATCGCCGTCGCACGATTTTTATGTTGTGAACGATCATTTTGACACTGCACCACGACGCCAGATGGTTCATGGGTAATGCGCACCGCTGAATCCGTTCTATTGACATGCTGACCACCGGCGCCACTGGCACGATAGGTATCGATACGCAGATCCGCAGGGTTGATCTCAATATCAATATCGTCATCGATTTCAGGCGATACAAACACGGCGGCAAATGAGGTGTGGCGACGACTGCCAGAATCGAACGGTGATTTACGTACCAGGCGATGCACCCCGCACTCGGTACGCAACCAGCCGTAGGCATATTCGCCTTCATATCGGATAGTGGCACTTTTGATCCCAGCCACTTCACCGGAGGAGCATTCGATCAGCTCAGTTTTAAAACCGCGTCGTTCACCCCAGCGCAAGTACATGCGCAGTAGCATCTCGGCCCAGTCTTGCGCCTCAGTGCCGCCAGAACCGGATTGAATATCGACAAAAGCGTTGTTGGCGTCCATCTCGCCTGAAAACATGCGGCGAAATTCAAGCGCAGCGAGTTTTTCCTCAAGCTCATCCATATCGGCGATGACGACATTGGCGCTCTCTTCGTCATTCTCTTCTTCAGCCATTTGCAGCAGCTCTTTCCCCTCGCCTAGGCCATCAAATAGCTCATCGAAGGTTCTGACCATTTGTTCAAGCTTCGCTCGTTCTCGTCCGAATGTCTGCGCGCGCTCAGGGTCATTCCAGACATCGGGGTTTTCGAGTTCCCGGGTAACCTCGGCCAGCGCTTCACGTCGATTATCGACGTCAAAGATACCCCCTAAGGGCTTCCAGGCGCCCTTGCATATCTTTAATACGACCGAAAACCAAATTTAATGCCAACATGTTCTTTCTGCCATCCTGCTTGTGCGCGCGCTGAAAATAGATAAGGGCTGGATTCTACAGGAAATAAAGAGTGAGGTACATGCGCCCAACCGAGCCGCTGAACGAACCATAACAGCCATTCTCATCGGCATACGGAGGGGATTTGGCCTGTTTATTGCTTTTTTACTAGTTGAGTGTCAATTCCCCACCAAATTGATATATCAATTGATCAGTTTTTAAATGGATAAAGCTAAAACAAGGACGTGTAGAGCATGACGAAGATAAACGCCATTAAATCGTCACTATTTTGGCAACAGTGCGTTGCGCTACTGCTGGCAATGCTTTTTTTATTGGCGAGCCAAGCGGTAACAGCAGATGGGTATAGCCTGATACTCAACGGTAAATCGATTCATAAAGAAGAACCCAAAAAAGACTCTTTTAATGAAAAGAATTGGGGATTTGGACTGCAATATGACTACAAAATATACCAGGGGCACTGGCAACCCTATCTAACCACCTCGATCTTCAAGGACTCATTTGAAGAAAATTCCTTTTATGCGGGAGGCGGCGTCATGAGGCGCTTTACACTCAATAAAATACACCCAAGTCTGAACTTCGATGCTGGCCTGGTTGGTTTTGTGATGTCACGTAAAGACCACAACAATCGCCGTCCATTTTTAGGCGTGCTTCCTGCTTTCTCCTTTGGCACTGATAAAGTTGCACTGAATATTAGCTACGTGCCAAAAGTTGAACCGAAGCTGATTCCTTTATGGTTTATTCAACTAAAAATCTCTTTTGGAAACGTCAACTAGATCGAAGTTAGCCGTCACGTCCGAAATCTGGACAGGTTATTAAGCACCAACATGCCAAATTAGAGTGCAGCGTAATCATGAGCAGGAAACGTAAACAGCGTTCCAGTGAGTTCAAAGTAAACGTGGCCCTTGCCGCGGTTCGAGCAGAGGAAAATGGCGTTCCAGCTCGAACTCCATCATCTGTTAGGGACGTGCACGAAACAAGTTTCGGGTATGGCGCTCAGATTTAGTTCGTATTTGTTCGTTCTGATTGAGCAAAATCGTAGGAATAGTGGTTCTATTTTGAGGTTTTGAGATTGAAGAACGGGCAAAGACGGGCTGAAGCTGTGATGCAAGAGTCGGAAGTTGTTTCGTGCACGTCCCTAACCCTGTTACATGCGGTGGAGTAGCTCTCACCACTCGCCTTTGGTGAGGAGCTGATCCCCTCACCTGACTGGCTACTGGTTGAAGAAGACCTGACTAAACAAGGTGAAAAATTGCTACAGGCATTTGCAAAAGAGATGGGGCTTGACGATGCAACGACACTGGTACCAAGCGGTTTGCCCAGCCATGAAATCATCGTAGTAGCCAAAGAAAAGAGTGCGGATTTAATCGTCGTCGGTACGCATGGTCGTCGTGGGTTACAACGGCTGCTCGGCTCTACCGCCAATAGCGTGATTAACCATGCGGCGTGCGATGTGCTTGCCGTCAGGCTTCAACACTGAAGCAGCGGCGACAGTGGCTCAGGTTTTTAAAAGGGGACGCTACCCTTTTTGAAGTCAATAATGGCGTCGGTGACAAATGAATCTAGTTCTCATTTGGGCGTAATGTTCGATAGAGAAAATGAATTAAGAAATAGATCCAAAGCTCTGTTTTACCATGGGCTAGTACGCTTGAAAAAATAGAATGGATCGTTGTTATTTCAGTGGTCTCTGGATTCCGGCCTGCGCCGGAATGACGGGTGTTGGGGTAGTCGATAAAGCGGCAAGGGGATCGGTGCCCCCTTTTTATTTTTTCCCCGAGCGACTCAACCACTACCTGATGTTCAATTCTTTACCAACACCGGTGTGTTGTGGAAAGAAAGGCTTAACCAAGGTATGGTGGTAGTGTTATGAAATATTTTCAGACTACGAAAGCGAGTACAACCGAAGAGCTCCGTGAGGGAAAAATTCATGCGGGAATCTGTGCGAAGCGCGCTGAGGAATCAGTGTGCCTACCTACTGTGGTTGTTTAATACAATCATGAAGACATTATCAAAAATAATCTTACCGTTCTTGCTGCTGGTGTTCCAGCATATTTCTTATGCGGAGAGCTACTCTCAAGGTGAGGCCCTTACTATAGATGAGACCATTCCAGAAACAGTTAATCTTGAGTTTTCCGATGCAAGCGATCTTTCGCCAAAGATTGGTGAATTCAAAATTTTGTCATCAATTTTAATGAGCAATCTCTCTGGCGAGAGATGGGCAACGGTGACGATGAAAAACCTATCCTCCGGTCAGAGAATATTAGATAAAGAGCATGTTGTTGCTATATTTGCCAACGGCGAAAAAAGAAACCCTAGTCAGGCAGAGTATAGGTTCAGCGGCCAAGAAGAAATCACAATGATAATTAATTTTGGGAAAAGTAAGTTTCCAATTTTGAGAGTGAGGGTAAGTAAGTAAACATAATCGGATAGCCGGGTAAAAGGGGGGGCAGCCCTTCTTCCCCCCCCCTTTTTGCGACGTTAGGGCCTACTGGGGTAGCGGGATAGAAAATCGTCTACAGTCATGGCCGTAGATGGGAATTCTTTTAATATTTTTTTATCTTGCGTAACGAGTGGTGTATTGAGGTGGTGAGCGAGGGCAATGAATTCGCAGTCGTAAGAAGAGCAATGACTATCGTTTATTAATGCTAGTACTTGAGACGAAGAAATATCATATTCGTTTTGAGCCAGGATAGACTCTGCCGCTTCTTGGAGTAGTAGTGCTTTTTCTAGGTTTATAATACCTTTTCTGAGGTACAGTGCTAAAACATTTCTGAATTCGCTTTTCCAGAGCAGTGGTGCGGCCCAGTCAGCATCGAGTTTGTATGCAGCATCGACGGACTCAGAGTATTGAGTGGGTAGTAGAAGGTAAGTGATGATATTGGTGTCAGCAACTATCATGGTCTGCCTTCATTAATTGCTTGCTCAATCTCTTCTTGACTAATTAGGTCTGGAGCTATCTGTGCACGAAGAGCACGAATGCTACTCAATCTGTCCTCTGGAGAAATTTTTCTAGGGAATAGGGCGCGCTTAAGGCACATGATAACTTCACTATTAATGCTTCTATGGTGTTGTTCTGCAACATGCTTTAGCTCATGGTACAGTTCGTCCGGGATGTTTTTAATCGTTAATGCTGGCATGGGAGCCTCTCACTCAGGGTTGTGGTTGCATTATGGTTGCGAAATGGAATCCAGTCAAGTGTGGGCGTAAAAACCCCTAACTACTCAGCGAGTAGTCAAAATTAACGCTGAACGGGTGAATTTCATGGCTTAGCTGAGTAGTTGCCTTATCGGCTTGATTGGTGAGCTGAAAATACCTTTGTCATCGGCTCAGAGGAGGCGATACCCATGATTTCTAGTCAAATAAGCTGGATTTGGCAGCAGCCTGGCAGGATGAGATAATCCAGCCGTTACTGCGCAGCGCACGCTTAAAACAGGGCATATTGCTTGGCAAGACGGGGTTGGTGCGTGGCGAAGCTGATTCACAGGCCGCGCTGGATCTGCTGTTGCAAAACATCATCACCTCGTCGGCAATTGAAGGTGAGCAGCTGAATGCCGCATCGGTGCGTTCTTCGCTGGCCAAGCGGCTGGGGTTGCTGGATGTGGCTCAGGCTTATCCTACATCTAAGCGCTCTGAGGGCTTGGCTGAGATGATGCTGGATGCCGTGGGTAACCTCGATGTTCCGTTTACCGCTTAGCCTTGTGGCTAAGCGGGCCGGCTAAGGTACCGACCCCTTTCGGACCCTCTCATAATTAATGCTATTTCATTGATAAATTGAGCTAATCAGTCTTTTTACTTCTATGCTTTAATATTAAAGAGGCCAGTAATCGCTGATTGACTCGATTGGGTTCATTTCTTAACTTATCTTCAAGTACAATAATGTCCTCATGATCTAAAATAAAATCAACCTTTTTTAGGCTCGTTAATGCATTCTGATCAAGCGCTGGATTATTGAGTTCAGATATCAGTTTTTGTTTTACTGACGTTTCAGTATTACTGGCGCTACCCAAAGCATCAATGAGGTTTTTACGAACCTTGTTACTGTGCTCATTGTCTAGCCTGTTAATGAACTGTATGCCATGTTCTGGCTTATAAGGCACTCGATTAAAGGCAGAGGACGCGGATACTCTTATTTGTTCAGAGTTGGCAGACAGGCTTCTCAATAATATGTCTTCACCTTCACTATCAATACTATCTTTAAGATTACCAATGGCGCTGATAATCGCAGCGTTGACTTGTGGATTAAAACTATCTACCTGAGCGTATAGAAATTGTTTTATTTCTATACTCTGTGCTGGATCCGTTATATTTCTTCGACTGGCCGTAGCCCCCAACAGTCGAATGTACATTAATTCGACAGATCCAATATTTTCGCTATGTCCAAAGGAGGATAGTTGGGCGGTTAATAATGCAATGCTATTTTGATCAAATGGTGCAGAAGTACTGGATAATGCGAGTACCGCTCGAAATTGATCCCTGGCAGTAAGTTCACCGCTCGTAAGATTGACTAAAGCGTGTACAGAAGCCGTTGTATTAATCTTGTCCAAAGCCCAGAATAACGTTAGGCTTAGTTCATTTGAAATCGAATTTGATTGAATATTTTCGGCTAGATATTTCCAAAGCTCTTTTTGTTGCAGCATCGTGATGATGAACTGATCATTATCATTTAAGGATGCGGTAAGCGCTGCTAAAAAACTGGGTATTTTACTGAATGCATCTTCAGGTGAAATAACGACAGTTTTTTGGTAGTCAGGCCATTCTGTTAAATCATCTGTTAATGAATAAAAAACATGTGTGGCAGGCAGCGCATTAGAGGAGGTTGCTGTGACGGATACTGAAGCATCTCCCGCAACGTATGCATTGGATGAGATAACGGTTTTAAAGTGCTCCTCTCCGTGACTCTTTTGATAAAAACACTCTTCTCCTTTTGGGTCTAATAAAATGTTTAAAAAATGGTCTTCTATGCTTATCATTGCGGCATTGCTGCCTTCATCAGCATAGCCAAGGTTTGTTTTTATCAAACGCCCTGCTTGTGTATTAATACTGGCAAGGTAACGTCCATTGCCATTTTGATAATGGTATTCACCATCATTTTGAGAATATTGAAATAGATCATAGAAAGATTTATATTCATTGATAGCGGCAGCATCATTTTCAGTCGATTTGAGGCTAATAAGTTCTCCACTGCTGGCGTTAACCACAACGATAAAAGGGTGTTGATAACGATGATCATTATTCGTCATAACAGCATTCGGTTCTGCTAGGAAAAGAAAAATCCGAACGCGGTCTATTTTAAGTGCGAGGTAGTCGTCCGCCTGCTGTTGTGAAACCGCTAGCTCTCTTACATGAAGGTTAAGATCTATCTCAACTTTTTGCCGTTGTACTTTTTCACCAAAGTTTACGGTTAAGTTTAAGTTTTGATGAATGTCATAAACGGAATAACATAAGTCATCTCCGCTTGCATTAAACGAGATGAGCGAGAGACTTAAAAAAAATGACGGGATGACTGATTTTATTGATTTATTCATATTAAAATATCCTTTTAGCCCTTAATCCGACAATCAGTTTTTTTGTTAAAAGAAAACTGATTGTCGAGTGAAGGAATATAAGCATTAACACACGTGGTTAATAGTTAATGACAGACCCATTTATTTGGTCGGCGTAGATATACCAGGGCGGTGGGTTGAATAGATAACCCGGAGTGCTATAAAGAGTGCCCTCATCATGGCCGTCATTCCAAAAAGAGGGGTAATCTAACACATAGCTTAGATCCGCTTTCAAGGCTTTTAGCGTGGCGTGTAGTGAGGTATTAAATGCTAAAGAAAGAGCCGTCACCTGAGGTGGCAGTGCGGCTTCAAAACCACCGCCGGTTACAAACTTAAGTTCCTGTGACAATAGCTCTACGGTGGCAGTCAACGCTGCCGATGCCAACCATATGTCAGCCTTTGCACTTAAAAACCCACCGATGGTGAATGATTGCACTAGCGTCAAATTCAAGCCGACACCTGGTGAGCTGATAAGCCCTGTCACGGCAACGCCACTGTTAATACCACCCTTAATTTCGATCGGGATAACCAGGCCCCAGTAGGTAAAGTCAATGAAATCTTCTTCAACAAGAAACTCAGGGCTTACTTCAATGTCCTGAAAATCAGGGACTTCATCGATCATTACCCCAACCAGCGTTTGAGGACTATAGGTTTCAGTAATTGTTTTTTGGGTTAACGACCCTCTTGTAAAGCCTTCAAACCCTGCCACTTCGAGGGAAAATAGCGCACCATTTTCGACCTCTACATCAGGTGAATTTTGACCTGTAAATGAAAGTTTTTTGGGAAAATGTTTTTTGAGCGCAAATTGTAAATCAATAATATCAATGCCCTTTCCAAACAGGGCACCTGAAAAAGTGACATGACCCTGTGACGTGCTGCCCAAAATAGGAAAGTAATCGACAAATGACTCGCCGCCATAAGATAAAGAGGCGGAAACGTACTGTTCATTTCCCCAGGTTCTATTGTCAAACTTTCCGGCATAGAACAATCTTCCTGTTGCGCTCAGGTCAAGACCATTGGCATTGGTAAAAAAATCAGGTGCATCTACTACTGATTGAATCTGTACTTCTTTGACAGGATCACCTGAGAAAATAACACCAAGATACCCATTAGCGCCCTCAGCTTTTATTTTATTACCTTCAAAATTATAACGCTGAGAGCGTACGGGCATACCACGTATTCCACTGGGGTATTGACATTCTACAAGGTGGTAGTCATTGTCGATTAAACCATTGCTACTAAAAATTGCGACACAATAATTATTGCCGTCTAAATCAGTCACCTTGCTGATAATATGTTTGGTTGCTGCTTCATAGCGCCATAACATATTAGCCCCCACACCGGTGGTTGGGCAGTTTACAGCCGTAATGGTATTCACACTATCATTGGCAAACAGCCGCGTGTCAACGTCAAGACCTGATGCAATCAAGCAAGCATTGTTAAGCGGCCCTGCGCGTAAAATTTTAAAACCAACCGCTGTTTCTGTTGAATTCTCAATAACCCGATTACTCTGCCTTACCAGTGGTAAAGATAGGCTATATGCAGTTCCGGCACTGACATCACTGCCATCTTCTTCATAAAAAACCTGCAGGCTAAACTCGGCATTCAATGCATTTTGGTCGGCTATATCTTTAATATCGATGGATTGTTTCAATAGCTCAACTTGTGTTTTGATCGGTGCATAAGCAACCACGGGGATGTTCACAAAGGCAGAATCAGAGGCATCAATATTAAATTGTGCTTTATTCGCAATTATCGGTTCTTCTTGAGCATTTGTGCTTAACAGACCTAAGGGGAATTCTATGCCGGATGGCGAGAGCCATATCAGAGACAGTGAGACTTTTTCGGATTGATTAAAGGTAGAAAGATCAACCTGTATTGAGGTTTGAAAAAGTGGCTCTATAGAATATCCATCAGTATCAAATTTTCCACCAATTTCTAAACTGGTAAATTCATTGTTTTTTGTTAATGCGGGAAGATTAATGACTTTGACAGATACGTTCTCCAACTTGGAGATACTCAGTGTTCTATCGTCTATCAGTAACGGAACGGTGTATGCATCTGATACAACAATTTCTTTTTCTAACGCTAAATAAGCCAATGACGGTGCAACAACAATCCTATATTTTTTATCAGCACCTAAAGTGGGCAATTTGGCATGAATGATGGCATTAAGTAAACCAGGCTTTATGCTGTCGATATGCACATTACCTAAATTTATGTTGCCCACATCCTTTAAAGAAGAGAGGTTGTTATCACTGATTTCACCAAAAGTATCGCCAGGTTTCAATGAATCAATGACGCTTTCAGGAATTAATTCTAGCGATAAAACATATTCATCTTGAGTGTCAGACACTTCAAATTCAATATTAATGGTAATTAACTCACCAGAACTTAAGTTACCCACATCTAATTCGGTTAGATCTCTGTCGGCTAATGAAGCATGCCCCTTATAAAGGTTAATTCGGTTAAAGGCGACCGCTTCTGATTTGGCAATAAATTCAGGATTTGATTCGACCAGAACTCCACCTGGATCTGGATCTGGTTCTCCACCAGCGCCACCACCACAAGCTGTAACCGCTAGGGTTAATAACGCCATAAAGGCATAGTTTATTAAATTTTTTGTTTTCATGGTATTTTCCATTAGGGTTATTTTTATATTGATTCAGATTCTTTTTTTGCAGTACTTAATAAACCAGATAGTCTTGATGGGATTATTCAAAACGGTTTGAAAGGAGGCGTACCAGCTCCTCCACAGGCAGTGAGCAGAGTAAATAGCGTCGTCAATGCGGTTATGGTCAAATATTTTGTAATTATTTGATTTTTCATTTTCTGAATTCGTATAATAAGAGAGGCAAAATAGTGATAAATTCCTACCAGGAAAAATTCCAAACATCACCATCAGCCACTAAAGTGCTGGATACTTTGATATTGTCGGTGCCATCGGCGAACATTGTGTAAAGTTCAAAAACACCGACAGTATCTTGATCCGCTATATAGGCAATTCGGCTACTATCTGGTGACCATGACCATTGAAAGGAGTTGTTCTTAATATTGCCTTCAGAAACTTTGCTGTTACTTGTTCCATCTGCTAATGAATTGTAAAGTCGAAAAACCTGATTAGTTAGTAGATCCTCTATATAGGCAATTCGACTGCTGTCTGGTGACCATTTATAACGATTGGAAACATTGCTTCCGAAAATTAAAAAATCAGAAATTTTGGCATTGTCAGTGCCATTGGCGAATGTTGTGTAGAGATCAACAGTAATAAAATTATCTTGATTGGCTCGATAAGCGACTCGACTGCTGTCTGGTGACCATTGAAAATCGTCTTCAACAGTACGACCGGTAGTGAGTGTGCCAGAAACTTTGATATTGTCTGCGCCACCGGGTAACACCGTATAAAGTTCAAAAACACCATCAATGTCTTGATCAGCTTGGTAGGCAATTCGAGTGCCATCTGGTGACCATTGAAAAGTTGGTCTATTAACAAACCGACCAACATCGCCACCATTAACCATTGTGCCCGAAACTTTATTGTTACCCGCAACACCGATGTCCACCGTGTAAAGCTCAAAAACGTTGGCAGTATCTTGATCAGCTCTATAGGCTATTCGGCTACTATCTGGAGACCATTTAAATGATAGAACATTGCCCGTGTTAGGTAGCATTCCAGAAACTTTACTGATCCCTACAACACCAAGTACTACGCTGTTATAAAGTTCAAAAGTATTATCTGTATCCTGATCAGCTGCATAGGCAATTTGGCGACTGTTTGGAGACCATTGAAAGCCTACAACATCCCCATTGTTGAGTAATACACCAGAAACCTTACCATTACCTGTTCCGCCTGTTATGACAGTGTTGTAAAGTTCAAAAATTTCATCAGTTTCTTGATCGGCTCTATAAGCAATTCGACTGCTGTCTGGCGACCATTGATAGTCAGTTTTAACGTCACCAAAAAGAACCAACGGGGCAGAAACCTTGCGGTTACCGGTACCATTGGCCAACACAGTATAAAGTTCAAAATCTTGGAAAACATCCTGATCGGCTCGATAGGCAATTCGACTGCTGTCAGGTGACCATTTAAAACTAACAATATTTCCTCCAACCGGTAATGTGCCAGAAGCCTTAACCGGTGGTTGGCCATTAAGCAGGCTAACAACAAAGAGTTCCTGTGTATTATCGTTGTCTAGATACCCTAAAAAGGCGACATGAGTATGGTCTGGTGACATTGAGTACGTTAAAAGGTCGCCATCACTGATACTGGGTCCGGCTAGTTCATTAACATCATTGCTGTCTTTTGCCGTACTAAATAACTTAAATTGATTATCAATATTTGCGTCAGCCTGATAAACCAAACCATCAAATTCACTGGGGTTAGTATTGTTGATCACATTATCACTGCCACTACCTCCACCACAGGCACTTAAAAAAGTGAGCGCAACAGTAAGGGCTGTTATCGACAGTAGTTTTGTTGTTTTTATAGTGTTCATAAGCATATTTTTTGTGATGTCTGTAGGTACATGGTTAATGGCTGAATAAAATTATTGAAAGCAAGAAAGAAGAAAGGGGTCGGTGGTACATGCGAAGAATTCTCATGTACCACCGACCCCTTTCGTTGACCCCTTTCGTTGATATTTGTTCATATTGGCCTCTGTTTGCCCGTAAATATTTTTTGATTAATTAAAGATAAACAGCACCAGCGGCTGATTTTGAATTATCATTTTGGTCGCCGCCTATGCCTGTTGCACTACTCGCTTCACCTGTTGCCGAATAGCCAGGCTATTTGATACCGCTGGCATCGCCATCTTCATTACGCTACTAAAATTTAGAGCCAAAACCAGAGTACTTAAAAAGCATATATTCTAAAGTTCGCCGTAATAAGGCTATCGCTACCACGTCAGTGGTATTGTCCACAGGCGAGACCCTGTGTGCCAAACCCCTCCATACACTGAATAGAGGGAAAGCTTGACACACAGGGAAATTAAAACATGAATTAAACCTGATTTTTTTGTGAAAATAAGATAATTATTGTGTACAGTTAGGCCTGACAATATTAGAAAAATCAGCATGCAATTAAGGACATGAATGTTTTACCGGATAGAAAATATTGAAATTGACAGCCTAAATTTCCGTCTCACTATCGATGGAACAGCCGCCACGGTTGAGCCCCAGGTTTTCGATTTAATTATTTATTTAATTACCCGTCGAGACAGGCTGGTTACACGGCAGGAGCTATTTGACAACATCTGGGCAGACCGGGTCGTGTCCGAGGACTCGTTAAGCAGTCATATTAAAAAAGCACGTAAAGTGTTGGGTGATGACGGAAAGCAACAGCGGGTCATTAAAACCATTCATGGTCGCGGATTCCAGTTTATTGCCGACACAGAAGAATTAAACCCGCAACAGGATGCTACTGGTTATACTGGTTTAACCGCGAAGACTTATCGAAAACCCATCTCAAAGCCACTTGAACTTCCTGATAAGCCTTCACTGGCTGTGATGGATTTTGTCGATTTAGGGGCGAGTGAGGGTGGTACTTTATTTGCCTATGGGCTAACCACGGATATCAATGCTACGCTGTCTCGGCTGCCCCATTTATTCATTACGGCAAGGGCTTCTGCATCAATCGTCTCTCAGTTAAATGAAACACCTACAGAAGTGGCTAAAAGATTAGGCGTGCATTATTTAGTGTATGGCCAGACTCAATATCAGGCTAAGCGGGTTAAAGTGACGTTATCGGTGGTGGATGCGATCAATGATACTGAAATTTGGTCTGAGCATTTTGATCGTTCGTTTAGTGATCTTTTTCAGATACAAACGGATATTGCTAATGCGATTGTCGTGGCGATAGATGCCACCATTGAAAAAATGGAAATTGAGCGTGCTTTTTTAATTCCGACAGAAGATCTCAGTGCTTGGGAAAATTACCATCGTGGCATCTGGAATATCAATACCACGACAGCGAAAGGCCAAGAGGAAACACAATACTTTTTAAACAAAGCCATATCATTAGATTCAAGGTTCTCACGTGCCTATGCCGCTTTATCTTACTCGCATATGAGCATTAAGTTACTCGATATTTCGACAGAAAACGGGGGCGACATTGAAAAATCATACGCATACGCTATGCGTAGTATTGATTATTGTAAATTTGAAGCGATGGGCTACATGTCTTTGGGGCGAGTCTCTTTTTTTTCGCACGAACCAGAACGTGCATTAAAGTATCTTAATCATGGATTACAGTTAAATCCTAATTACGCTTATTGCCATGCGCTTAAAGGAATTGCCTCCGCGCATGCGGGTTGTACAGATCAAGCATTGCATCACTTAGCAGTAGCTGAACGATTAAGCCCTTTTGATTCTTTATTGTTTGCCATGAAGATGGCTCAGGCTACCTCATTAATCAGGCAGAAAAAATTCCCTGAAGCAGTTGAAGTCAGTTTACTTGCAAGCAGTTACTCCAATGCTTTTTTTTCGACTTATGCCTTAACCGCCGCTTGTCTTGAGTTATCTGGGGATATTAATGAAGCGCGCCAATATGTAAAAAAGGCACTCGAAATTAACCCGGCTTATTCGGTTGAAACGTACATGCAATTTTTACCTTTTTCAGAAAAATCAACCCAACTTTTAATCTCAAATGCTATGGAGAAAGCAGGAATGCCTATAATAAATACAAAGTGTTTGAATGCAAAAAAAATCATATAGCATTAAATATTTTATGAGTAGAAACCTGTTTAGATTAATCCGTGACCATTTTGATGCCGTTGAAAAAAAAGATTTAAATGCCGTGCTGGGGTTTTATCATGATGACATAGATTTTATTGACCCACATTACCCTAAGGTTCACATGAGGGGAAAAGGTGAGGTTTTTAAAGGTTTAACATGGAGCTTTAAAGGGGTGAAGTCTTTTAGCTTCAGCACAATAAATTATTTTGAAAATAAAGAGGGAACAAATGCTTCTGTTGAGTATGCTTCAAAACTTGAACTGTCTAATGGCCAGAAATTAGATTTCCAACAGGTATTTATTATTGAAACAACGAATGGAAAAATCAGCCGTTTACAGGCCTATGAGACTTATGGACCGCATGGCATGCATAAAATCATGTTGATAGTGACGCGTATCATTCACAAAATGACAGGTTACTGATTTAGCTGGTGAAAACGAGCTAAAAATAACGCGATTATGGAAAAGGGAAAAGGGAAAAGGGAAAAGGCAACGCTACTCTTTTCTACATCAAAAGAAGGTTCCAGGGAATTAGAACACTTGGTGAAACAGACCCTTGATCCCGGCTTGCGCCGGGATGACATTAAAGAGTACTGCGAGATAATCGAAAGACAGTTATCTGTTTTCGTGCGGTAGATGTACCTCTTCTACCTGGCCCGCGTTAGGGTCATTGAAGGTCTCGATGGAAAGACTCTTTTCGGATTTAGCGACGATGGTGGTGATGGCTGCATCACCCGTTACATTAACCGCGGTGCGCATCATATCGAGCAGACGATCAACACCCATGATCAGTGCGATACCTTCGACCGGTAGACCGACCTGATTGAGCACCATTGCCAGCATAATGAGACCGACGCCAGGAACACCAGCGGTTCCAATCGAGGCAAGCACTGCCATGCCGATGACGGTTAGGTATCCCATCAAGCCAAGGTCTATGCCGTATACATTGGCGATAAAGACGGTTGCGACACCTTGCATAATGGCGGTGCCATCCATGTTAATGGTTGCGCCAAACGGCACAATGAAAGAGGCGGTGGCGTTATCCACTCCGAGCCGTTTTTCAGCGGTGCGCAGTGTTACTGGAATGGTTGCGTTTGAGCTTGAGGTGCTAAACGCAAAGATCTGTGCGGTGCGCATCTTGCGTAAAAACATCAACGGATCTAGTTTTGAGAATAGTTTAAACAGCACCATTAAGGTGCCTCCGGCATGCAGCAACAACACGGCCGCGACGACGGAAAAGTAGCTGATCATCGGCAGTATCAAGCCCAGGCCTTGCAGTGAAAAGGTCTTTGCCATCAACGCAAATACGCCATACGGTGCAATATGCATGATGACGTTAACGACTTTCATCATCACTTCATTGAGGCGTTCGGCTGCTTGTGCAATGGGTCTGGCCTTTTCACCGACCATCAAAATACAGACCGCGAATAGAATGGTGAAGAAGATGATCTGCAGCATGTTGCCTTCTGCGTAAGCGGCAACCGGGTTGCTGGGCACAAGGTCGATAATGACCTGCGTTAACGGTGGCCCTGCCGGTGCGGTAAAACTGTTGGTGGCGTCGCTGCTGAATTCAAAACCCTGGCCAGGGCCCACTAGCGAGGCGACTGCGATCGCCAATGAAATGGCGAGTGCTGTCGTCAATAAAAAAAGTAGGAAGGCCTTAAGACCCACGCGCCCTAGTTTATTAATATCCCCAATGCCACACACGCCGCAGATGAGTGAGAAGGTAACGAGTGGTACCACCAGCATTTTTAATAGGCTGATAAAAAGCGCGCCCAATACATGAAAGAGGCCATTGACCAGGTAGTCCTGAACAAATGCGATATCACTGGCGAATGCATTGATTAGACTGCCGAGTATTAATCCGGCGCACATCCAGATTAATATTTTGGTTGTGATGTTGGGGCTGGCTTGCATGGGTCACTCCGCTGAGTATGAATGGGGTGGTGATAAAAGAGGCTTGAATAGGGCGCTTATTTTGCAGCCTTATCCTGTTGCTTCTGCTTCATCGCCTTTTGCAGGTTTTGTAATATCTGGCCTGAATTTCCGAAAGGCTTCATTTCTAATTTAATTGCATTATACAACGTGGTCTTTTGATTGGCATCATCGCTGATGACGATGTGGTAACCACCCAGTGGCATTGTGCTGGGCAGCGTGGCGGTGAGCTGCTGTGTGGTGGCATCGATTGTTAGCGCCGTTGCGGGCAGTGGTTGTAGTGCAATGATATGGGTACTGCCTGAAAAATAGAGTACGCCATTGTGGATGTCGAAACGATCAATCTCACCATTGGTATGGTATTGGCTTAACAAGCGCGGTTGTTGAAGGTTGCTGATGTCATATTTAAAAAGATAACGGCCATCGGCCGCCGCATAGAGCATTGAACCATCGATGTGGAAATCACTGATGTTCCTCAAGAGAGGAATTCGCCCAATGGCGCGAGGTTGTGCAGGCGCAGAAATATCGATTATTAAGATGCCCTCAGCAGGTTGGTAGAGAAAAAATGTTGAGTCATTGCTGCGCAGTAGTTGTGCGCTGCTCGATAGTTTAAAGGTATGCTGCTTTGTTAGTTTTGCGGGGTCACTGCTGTCGATAATCTCAAGCTGCTGTTCATCGGTAGTGAGATAAAGGGTGTTACCGTCGTTCCATAGATCAAGCAATGGTACATGGTAAGTGGTGCGAATCAGCGGTGCCTGAGGCTTTTTGATATCGATGACGGTGATGGCGCTACCCCGCTCAGCAACATAAAGCTGGCCATTGGCAATGCGAATAATATCGGCATGGTGGTCGAGCTTAATCTGCTTGAGTAACTCGGCCTGAAAGGGCTTCGAAATATCGATGATGCTGATGTATCGGTTATCCTGTGCAACATAGGCGTAGTCACCATTGATAGTGATGTTGATCGCAGCACTTTCAAGGTCAACCCCGGTAAACCAGGTAGGGTTGAGGGGGTTATTGATATCAAAAATCTGTAGCCCATCTACGCCGCTGGCGACAAAGAGAAACTTACCGTGGGCAGCCGTTTGTTGAATTTGGTCATTACCAAGGTAATGCCCTAACAGCCGTGGTTGCGTAGGCTTTTGAATATCGATCACGGCCAGTCCACCCCACCAGTCGAAGATATAGGCGTGCTCACCTTTTAGGCGCAGTCCCCATGCAGCACCTTCTGTGTCATAACTGCCCACGATGGTGGGTTGGGCGGGGTCATGAATATCGATGACCTGCATCCCCGCCAGCCAACTGGCGATGTAAAGGTGATTGCCCTTGCGCTCGATCCCGCGTGCGTTGCCGGGTGTTGAGAGATGGCTGATTTCAGTGGGATTGCTTGGGTCGCTGATGTCGATAATATAGACACCGTTATCAAAAAAGGTAACAAAGGCGTAGTTGCCATCGATGAGCACATCCTCAGCAGCGCCTCCGGGGCTAAACTGCCCGACCTGTCTGGGGGCGGTGGGATCGCTGGTATTAAAGACTAGCAGGCCGGATTCATCATCGGCAATAAACGTCAGCTCATCACGTACCTGAATGCCCCATGCCTTACCCGCGGTGTTTGTACTACTCAGTAGCGTTGGCTTGGCAGGATTACGGATATCGATGATTTGAAAGCCACCGCGATGGCTGGCGAGATAGAGCAGGTCACCTTGCAGTAGCGGAATGTAGGCCAGCCCTGCGGTTGGCAAAGAGGCAACGGGTTTGGGTTGATGTGGATCGCTAATATCAACGATTAACAGGCCGTAATCATCGTCGGCAACGTAGGCGTAATCATCGCGCACCACAATGCCTTTGGGTGATCCTTTGGTTTTAAGGCTGGATAGCAGCAGTGGCTGGTGTGGTTCGGTAATGTCATAGAGATGAATACCAGAGAACCAGTCGGCCACGTAAAGAATATTGCCGTGGATAAAACCACGGCGTTGTCCGCCAAAGTTTACTCCCTGGCCAAAGTCTAGCCCTTCGTTACTAATGACCGGCGGCAGTGTGTTGAAGTCGTATTCAAGAAACTCATTCTCTGAGATCGCAAACAGGCGGTCGTGATATTGAGCAAACGAGATCAACTGGCGCTGGGTATGCAGTGGGTGACTGTAGGTTGCCATAATAGAGGGCATGCTCGGCATGCCAGCATCGAGCAGGGCGAGGTGGTTTTCATCATTTAATACCATCACCATCTCGCCGTTGATATCAATATCGGTCGCGTTGCCGACTTTTTGATGGCTACCGAGCCAGCGAAAGTGATTGCCATCTTTAATATCAAAGAGGGTTATTCCGCTGCTACTGGTGGCAACATAGAGAATGCCATCCTGTTGCTTTAGGCGGATGGCTGCGCCACTGGTACGGTAGCGCAGCTGTGTGGTGATGGCCGTTGGCTCGCTGCTATTGAGCACCGTGATGCCCGCTTCGCCCATGGCGAGGTAGATGCGTGAGTCACTGATACTGAGATCATAGGCATCGTTCTCAAGTGCGGTGGTTGAGTGCAGTGTGGTGTTGTCTGCCATGCGCGTATCGAGCACAAGCAATGCCTTGCTAGCTAGCAGGATGGCAGCCGTGCCGCTGGCCAGGCTATCGATGGCGATGATCTCGTCATCCGTTTTGTAGTTGCCAATGACCCTGGGTGTCGCTGCCTGTGTAATATCAACAATCGAGAGTTGTTGCTTGCCTGCCACATAGAGGCGGCTGTTAACGACGCTTAACTGTTGAGCCGCATGCGGCAATGTTAGGCGCGCCACTACGGTGGGGATGATTGTCGTTGAGATATCGATAATCAGCAGGCCATTATTTGCAGTGGCAATAAAGGCATGGCCATTTGCGAGCGCCAGATCAAAGGCCTGTTCGTTAAGCAGCGGTAGGCGCTGTTTTAAATAGGGGCCGCCGGGTATGAGCAGCGCCTGCTTGGCATCAATGAATCTGTTATCGAGCGTCTTGAGATCGATGTTGACCTCACTCTGTTTACCGGCGTAAAGCGTGACATTTTCGATGCGCGCACTATTGGCCTGTGTGCTACTTGCGAGTAACAAGAGTGCCGCGCAGGCAGAGAATAGTTGGGTTTGTTTAAAGGGGTTTTTTATTAATGGCATCATTGCGTCTCGGGTTGATGCGTTCGAGATTGTGCTGTCGTTGCATCATAGTGCCGAGGCAGATGACACTGACCTCGATACCATGAGCTGGTTTTCGCTGCTGCATAATCGGCGTTTAAGCGCTGATGGGTTTAGAGTTTGGAAAACACATTTTCAGCAGAGACCAGTGTGCTCTTAATGTCGCGATGGCTATGTGCGGCCGAGACAAAACCCGCTTCATAAGCAGAAGGGGCAAGATAAATACCATCTTCTAGCATGGCGTGGAAGAATTTTTTGAAGCGCTCGATATCGCACTCGGTGACCTGCTTAAAGCGGGTTACTTTTTCTTCTTCAGTGAAAAATAGGCCAAACATGCCGCCGACGGTGTTGGCCGTCATCGGAATGTTAAACGCCTTGGCGCGGGTCAGCATCCCTTCTACCAGGTGCTCGGTATTGGAGACGATCCCTTCGAATACGCCTGGCTTTTCAAGCTCGGTCAGTGTCGCAAGGCCTGCCGCCATCGCAATGGGGTTACCCGAAAGCGTGCCTGCCTGATAGACCGGGCCAAGGGGGGCGAGCTGCTCCATGATGTCACGTCTGCCACCAAAGGCACCGACCGCAAGGCCGCCACCGATCACTTTGCCAAGCGTGGTCATATCAGGCTTCACACCGTAGTGCTGTTGCGCGCCGCCGAGTGAGACACGAAAGCCGGTCATCACCTCGTCGAAGATCAACACGGTGCCATGTTTATCACACACGTCACGCAGCCCCTCAAGGAAACCGGGTACGGGCGGAATGCAGTTCATGTTACCGGCGACTGGCTCAACGATGATGCAGGCAATTTCGTCACCGATTTGAGCAAAGGTCTCTTTGACCTGTTCGATGTCATTAAAGGTGAGCGTGATGGTGAGTTCGGCGAGTGCTGCGGGTACACCTAGTGAGGTTGGAACGCCCAGTGTGAGTGCGCCAGAACCAGCCTTTACTAATAAGGAGTCGGAGTGGCCGTGGTAGCAACCTTCGAATTTAACGATTTTGTCGCGATGGGTGAAACCACGCGCGAGACGAATAGCACTCATGGTGGCTTCGGTACCGGAGCTGACCATGCGAACCATCTCAATCGATGGCACCAGTTCACATACCTTTTCGGCCATCACGGTTTCGATTTTGGTTGGGGTGCCGAAGCCGAGGCTGTTGTCGACCGCTTCTTTGACAGCCTTGGTAACGGCTGGGTGTGCATGCCCCAAAATCATTGGCCCCCATGAGGCGACATAATCGATATATTTGTTGTCGTCTTCATCAAAGGTATAGGCACCTTCGCCGCGTTTCAAAAATACTGGTTCACCACCGACACCATTGAAGGCGCGCACGGGAGAGTTAACGCCGCCCGGAATATGTTTTTTGGCTTCAGTATAGAGGTCGTGTGATCGTGTCATCGCTGCTTTCCTTGAATTCTATGGTGCTATCTATTTAAATAGTTGTGCGTATTGTTGTGCCGCCACACGAATATCTGTGGCGGCAAAAACCCCGTTGATCGCTGCCAGCATGTCGGCCCCTGCATCGATCAATATTCTGCCATTTTCAGCAGTGATGCCACCAATCGCAATGATGGGGACATTAAGCTGCGTCTTTGCCTGTTGCAGTAACGCCGGGCTTGCCTCGATCGCCAACGGTTTGGTGGTGGATGCGAAAAAGCGCCCAAAGGCGACATAGTTCGCGCCCGCCTGTTGTGCTGCGGTTGCTAAATCGATCAAATTGTAACAGGAGGTGCCGATGATTGCCTGCTCTCCCAGTTGGGCGCGTGCCGTGGCTATTGTCATATCATCTTTGCCGAGGTGCACGCCATCGGCACCAATGGTGGTGGCGAGTGCCACATCATCGTTGATGATCAGCGGAATGGCACGTTCACGGCAGCAGTCGAGCAGGGCGCGTGCCTGCTGCTCACGCTGACTGGCGGAGAGGTTTTTGTGGCGGTACTGAATAATGCGTGCGCCACCCTCAATCGCGGCGACGACTTGACCGCACAAGGCGGTTGCGCTTAATTGCGCAACGTCATGTGTGATGGCATAGAGACCGTGAAAGCAGTCGTTGCGATAGGGGTGATGCGCGAATGGGGCGCTCATGCCTTGTCGGGGGTGTCGTCTTCGTTAGTTTCGCCGTCACTCTCTTCTTCCTCTGCTTCAACTTCGTCGCGCGCCCAGAAGAAACGATTGGGTAGATGTTGCCCCATGCCGAGGCGGTAACCAGCACGCAGTGATTCCCAGGTATATTCCTGGGCCTCGTGAATGGCGGCGAATGGCTCCATTCCCTGCGCGATCAGCCCGGCAATAGCCGCGGCGAGGGTGCAGCCAGAGCCGTGATAGGTCTCAGGCAGGCGATCCCAGGTGAAAGACTCTAATTTACGACGGTCGCCGTAGAGGATATTGGTGACGTCGGTGGTCGCTTCGTGGGTGCCTGTGACCAGTACATACTCGCAGCCCATCTCCAGTAGCTCTTGTGCGCAGGCATCTAGCGAGTCGGCTTCATGCGCGAGGATGCGTGCTTCGATGCTATTCGGGGTCAAAATGGTGGTTTGTGGTAACAGCAGTGAGGTGATCGCTTCGATCATCTCTTCATCTGCAATTTCACTGCCGCCACCTGCCACCAGTACGGGGTCTAGTACCACCGGGATATCAGAGTAGTCGGTTAGGATCGTATGGACCGCTTCAATCACCTCGACACTGCCTAGCATGCCGATCTTAAAGGCCGCGATGGGTATGTCTTCGAGCACGGCTCTCGCCTGTTGAACGAGCAGGCTGGCGTCGATTGGCACATAACCTTGAATATCCTGGGTATCTTGAATGGTCAGTGACGTGATCACTGGTGCCGCATGACATCCCATGCTGGCAAGTGCTTCGATGTCGGCTTGAATGCCAGCGCCGCCCGTTGGGTCATTGCCTGAAAATGCCATCACGGCAGGGAAAGCTTGTTTTGGGGGCATCGATAATACCTTACTGCTAATGATTATTTTTATAGTGGATTCTATATTAGCACCAATATCGGGATGGTGGGGACGTGATCAGGGCTCGCTTGCCTTGTTGGTGTGCGTGATTCGCAGGCAAAAAAAAGCCAGTCATTAAGACTGGCCTTCCTACTTCTTTTCTTAGTCTAAATTACAGAGCAAGAATAAAGTCTACCAGTGTTTCGATGTTTTCATCAGAAACACGTGGTGAGTATGGAGGCATTGGAACGCCACCGGTTACGTCATTCCAGGCACCTTTACCACCTTTTTTGACTTTAGCCACTAGCGTAGCTTTGTCACTAGCGCTGTATTTGGCAGCAACATCTTTCCATGCTGGGCCAACTACTTTTTTCTCGATGCTGTGACATGCTAGGCAACCACTCTTCTTAGCAAGATCCAGGTCAGCAAAAGCTTGACTTGAGCCTAGCATTAAGAGAGCCGCGGCAGGAATGCTTAACCAACGTGCTTTCATACTTTTCTCCTCATTCAAGGGTATTTAATGGATAAAACAGTGACAGACTCTCCCCTCTGAAAATCTGTAACAGCAACCCCCCCCGATATGCATTTCTCTCTACAGAAACCCTAATGCGGGGAAGTCAGCAATATGTCTCACATGTGGTGAGTATTACCAGCGCTCTTTTATGCCACGCCGACTAGCGGGTGTCAAGCTTGGTTCAGCAAAGGTTCAGTTAAACTATAAGTTAAAAATGATCGTTTTGTGACCTGACGCACAAATAAGTCTCTCTGGGGTTATTTTACACGCCATATCGCCCCTCAAAATAGCCATCAATAATAGAGATTGAATTTTAGCTGAATAGGATATTTAATAAGCATCGTGAATATCGATTTATTTCATCGGTTATTTCTGCATAAAGCGTGTGGTTTTATGTCCATTTTTTATATGGGACTTTGCTTTTTTCTAGGTGAATTGAGAAAGCCATGCTTTAGCATCTCACTGCAGATTAGGTTGTAGGCGGGTTTAAGGGGAGAAGGGCTATCTTTGTCAGTCATATAAATTGGATGGGCATTGCACTTGCGGGGGTCATGTCGCTGGTTTCTGTTGGCATACAGGCGGATCTCGTTAATGTTGAGCCGCAGGCATGCCAGGGCTGCCACATTGATATGAGTCATCCGGCTGTTGAGCGGAAAACGCTAGAAGCTTGTGTTAGTTGTCACACCGGGAATGAGGTCGGTACGGGCTTAATGACCATTGGTCACTCAGTGCACCAGCAAGTTGATTGTATTGGTGACAAAAAAGAGGCTGATTTTGCGCCGGGAATGCACGTACCGATGGTTTATGAGACGACACGAATTGGTAAGCAAACCAATGAAATGGTGTTGATCCCCAGCGGTGAATTTACCATGGGCTCGGATCAACGTTTGCCTGATGAGGGACCCGCACACCGGGTGTTTCTAGCGGCATATTGGTTGGACCGCTATGAAGTGACTAATCTGCAGTATCAACAATTTATCGATGCCACCCAGCGCAAGTCACCTCGTTATTATGAAAACAGGACTTTTCCTGATGGTCTTATCGATCATCCGGTGGTGTATGTCAGTTGGTACGATGCGACTGACTACTGTGCATGGGCTGACAAGCGTCTGCCGAGCGGGGCTGAATGGGAAAAAGCGGCACGAGGAGCTGACGCAAGGGTGTATCCGTGGGGCAATGAATTTGATATTACCCGCGCCAATATGCCGCAGCGATGGAATACGTTGAAACAAGCAGGCGGTACCACGCCAGTCGGCGCATTTAAAGAGGGCGTCAGTCCCTTTGGTCTGTTTGATATGTCAGGCAACGTATGGGAATGGACATCGTCCTGGTATGAGGCCTATCCGGGCAATCAAAAGCCGACAGAAAATTACGGTAAGACTTATAAAACATTAAAGGGTGGCTCCTGGTGGAATTGCAGTTTTTATAAATGCGGTGCATCGGCACCGGCATTCAATCGGTCATTTTTTTTACGCACCACACGAAATAAGAGTTTTGGTTTTCGCTGTGCGAAAGATTCTGAGGAGGGGCGTGGTGAAATCTAATTTTATATTAGGGTTAAGTATGAGCATTGGCATGTTCGGGGTGGCATCAGTTGGCTTTGCACAGGAGGTGAAGCGTGTGGCAACAAGCAGCCATCAGGAGATGAAACTGATACCCGCTAGTGTATTTATTATGGGCAGTGATAAGGCCGATAATAACAATAGTTCAGGTGAGTATGGCAATACCAAACCGTGGTATCTGGATGAGCATCCTGAGCATAATCAGTATTTGAGTAGTTTTTATATTGATGAGCATGAAGTGACAAATGGCCAATTTAAGGCATTTGTCGCACAGAAAAAATATGCGCCACCGCAGTATTGGGTCAACAATGGTTATCTGCTGAGTTTACGAAGAAACAGGATCGAGGCGGTATCGGTTGAAAAAATACGGCGACTAGTGGTGAAGGTGATGCGGTTGGATATCGATACGCGCAAGATGACGAAGCCTGAGTTGCTGGCGGTGATCGATAAGCGTTTTGCCTATATGGACTGGTTACCCGTGGTTTATGTCAACTGGCACGATGCAAAGGCCTATTGTGACTGGAAAGGGAAGCGGCTGCCAACCGAGGCCGAGTGGGAAAAATCAATTCGAGGTGATAAGGGGCTAGAGTTTGCCTGGGGTAATCAGTGGGCATACGGTCAGAGTAATACTGGCGAAGAGATTTGGGATGATGGGGTGGCACCCGTTGGTTCGTATCAAGGGGATGTTTCACCCTATGGTGTACGTGATATGAGTGGCAATGTCTCGGAATGGACGGCCGATTGGTACCAGTCATATGAAGGCTCAGATTATACCAGTAAGGATTTTGGCGAAATATTTAAAGTGGTGAAAGGCGCTGCCTGGGGGGGCGACGGTCATTACGCACTGAAACTGTTTCAACGTGGCGCGTATCGCTATAACCTGAAGCCGGAGTCGCAGCATGAAGATTTGGGCTTTCGCTGTGCGGCGGACGTTAAGCTGGCCAGCATTGAGGTAGAGTAGTGCAGCGCCTCACGCCAAAGATAGATCCCTGTTAACATAGCCTTTTACCGAGACCTTTGCACGAGTCTATTTTCCGCTCCAGCTGCGTTATAAATGATCTCAAAAAAGTCATTTACTACGTGTAAACTCCGTTCTTTCGGTCATTTATGCCTTGCTGGAACAAAAACTAGTGCTCATGCAAAGGTCTCTTACCAAGAAAAGATGGGATGTTTGATGAATCGCCAATGCGCCATATTATTATTGCTAGTGCTATTTTTTGCAGCCTATACCAAACAAGTTTTGGCACTGGCGGTGTGGATTCCTGGTTGGCAGCAAGCGAGTGAAATGAACAGTGTGCGTGCAGGGGCATCGGTACTGCAGGTGAATGGTGTTATCTACGCCATTGGTGGCATCAATGGCCATGATTTTTTAAACACCACGGAATACAGTAAGATTAACCTTGATGGTTCGCTTGCCGCGTGGCAGCGCAGTGCAATCCTTAATGACGCCCGTGGCTTCTTTGATGTGGTTGAGCACAATGGTTTTATCTATGCAGCTGGTGGTGGCAAGGGCGAAAACGGACAAATATTGTTGCGCAGCGTTGAGCGTACACGGATTTCAGAGAGCGGTGCACTTGAGGGCTGGGTGACTGAGCGCTATAGACTGCGCTATCCGCGTCGTTGTGTAAAACTGTTTGTGGCGAATGAACGCCTTTATGCGTTGGGTGGTTTTGCAGGTACATTACTGGATGCGGTTGAAAGCGCAGCGATTAATAAAGATGGCAGCCTGGGGCGTTGGCGAGCTGAGGTCAATCCGCTCACCATGACGCGCTATATCAATAGCGTGAAATCCTTAAACGGGTTTGCCTATGTGATGGGTGGCCATGCGGAGAGTGAAGGCGTTGGCTTGACCGCGGTTGAATTTACCCAGCCATCTGTTGATGATGAACTGGTTTGGAAAAAAACGACAGCGATGCAAGCACCTCGCTACGGACTTTCATCGGCTACTCATGGCAAACAGTTGTACGCGATGGGTGGGCTGAATGGCGCACGTTATTCCGATAAGATTGAGGTGACTCAGCAAGCGGGTGACGGAGAATTGGGTGAATGGCGTTATACGACGCCACTTTCATCAATGCGCGCAAACTTTGGCAGTGTGGTCTATAACGACCGACTCTATATCATCGGCGGTACCAATCGTGATGGTTATTATAAAGCGGTAGAATACGCGGGCTTTGATGAGCGTGGCGATATCGGTTTCTGGGGTTCGCTACCGCAGTTAAAAGATTACCAACAGCAGCAACAGGCCAAGCTATCACAGCCCAAACGCAAGCTGCCCAATAGCGGTGTGGTTGCAGAAGTGATTCAGACCAAGGCCTACAGTTATATTCGCGTCACAACAGGCGTGACTGAGCAGTGGATTGCAGGCGCACGAGACGTCTTTAATGTGGGTGATCCGCTTGAATATAGCCGTGGTACGACGATGGTTAATTTTCACAGCTCAACACTGAACCGCACCTTCGATTCTATTATCTTTGTTGAGTACCTGCGCCTGGGTGGCGAGCATTAATCATATTATGAGGCCTTTGCATCGGCGTCATTTTTTTGTGGTGGCGTAGCGGTGGGTTCTCCAAAATTATGCCTGAGTAAGGCAAATTCATGCAGGCGTTGCTCAACTTTATAGTTGATAGTTCCGTTGGGGAAGTTGCCCTCTTTGTCTCGTACGCCAGAAGCCTCTCCAGTGAGCAGTTCCATCGCCTGGTTAACATGGCTAAATGGATAGATATTGAATTGGCCTTGCTTGGCCGCATTAACAACATCTTTATGCAACATGAGATCTTCGATGTTACTGGTGGGAATTAACACGCCCTGGGTGCCATTCAATCCGCGCATATGACAGATATCAAAAAAACCTTCGATCTTTTCATTGGCGGCACCGATCGGCTGGCTTTCACCAAATTGATTGACCGAGCCAGTGATCGCCAGTGATTGTTTGATGGGCACCGCCGCCAGTGCCGAGAGTAGGCAGCAGAGTTCCGCCATTGATGCGCTGTCGCCATCAACACCGTTATAGCTCTGTTCAAAGACCAGGCTTGCAGCCAGTGACAGCGGTGCATCAACAGCATAGTGAGAAGCCAGGAATCCCGATAGGATCATGACTCCCTTAGAGTGAACCTCGCCACCCAGTTCAACTTCGCGCTCGATGTCGATGACGTCACCTTCACCCACCCGCACGGTAGCAGTGATGCGAGAAGGCTGGCCACAGGTAAAGTCACCCAGTTCAATCACCGAGAGTGCATTGATCTGCCCGGCACGCAGCCCGTCGGTATCGATGAGCAGCGTACCGCGTTTGATCGCTTCATGAATCTGTTCACGAATACGGTCTGAGCGGTAGATTTTTTTATTGATTGCCTTATCGACATCGTCCTGCAAGACGATGTCACGTCCGTGCTCGGCTGCCCAGTAATCGGACTCCTGTAGCAGTTCGGTCAGTGTGCCAATGCGGGAAGAGAGTTTGCTGGCATCTTCACAGAGTCGCGCGCTATGTTCTATCAGGCGTGCGACCGCGTTGCGTTGAAAGGGGCGCAGGGAATGTTTGCGCGCCACCGTCGCCATCATTTGTGCATAGAGCTGGGTGTTGTTTTCATCGCGCACCATGACGTCACTGAAATCAGCAGCGACCTTGAATAGCTCTGCAAAGTCAGGATCATACTCGTAAAGCATATAGTAGAGCTGGCGATCACCCAGCAGGATGATTTTAACATCGAGCGGTATCGCCTCCGGCTCAAGCGAGACCGTGCTGATCAGGTTTAATGTCTGTCCCAGGGATTCAATCCGTATCTCAGACGAAGAGAGAGTACGTTTGAGTGCTTCCCATGCGTAGGGTTGCAGCAGTACTTTGCGTGCATCGAGAATCAGATAACCACCATTGGCGTGGTGCAGTGCGCCGGGTTTGATTAAGGAGAAGTCGGTGATGAGTGTGCCCATGTGGGTGACATGTTCAACACGCCCCACCAGGTTGTCGTGCATGGGGTTGTTTTCGTAGATCACTGGGGCTGTCTTTGAGCTGCCGTGATCAATGATGACATTGATTTCATAGCGACGATGCAGCGCGCTGTGGTTTGCACTCTGCTCCGGCAGTTCGTCAGTCATATCCTGTTCGCGAAAATCATCTAAATTATCGACAATGTCCTGCTGTACCTGATCAAGGTAGGTCAGTACCGCTGGCAGTTCGCGATAATGGCCTTTGATATGGTCAAAGAGAAAGCCAATGGCTAGTGAACCTGTTTCACGATCAATTTGCACAATTTTCTCTTTGGTGTCATTACGCCACTGTGGTGACTGGCGCAGTATTGGCTGTAGCGCTTCCTGCAGTTTATCGATCTCCGCTTCGATTTGTGCGCGTTCTGCAGCTGGCAGCTTGTCAAAATCGTTGGGTTTGATGATCTCGTCATCATCCGTTGTGGCGGCGAAGGCAAAGCCGTCCTGGGTGGTGACCAGCGTGATGTGGAATAGCGCGGCTTTTTCTTTAAGTGTATTAAATGCCTTTTCCTGTTGATGGTGCAGTACTTGTTCGGCTTCATCGATGCGGCCTCGATATTCAACGCGATTAAATGCACTGGTGACCGCGGCAATAACATCACTGAGTAGTTTTTTGATGGCTTTGTTGAGCCGTATGCCATCGCCTGCGGGCAATTGCAAAACACGTGGTTTATTAGGTTGCTCAAAGTTATTGATATAGCACCAATCAGACGGTGCGGGGCCCTCTTGGGTCTTTTCCTCCAGGTATTCATGCACTGCGGTCTGTTTGCCAACACCATGTGGGCCGAGTACATAGAGGTTATAGCCCTGTTGTTGAATGCCGATGCCAAAGCGAAGCGCATCAAGGGCGCGTGTCTGGCCGATGATCTGCGTTAGGTCAGGCAGGTCTGCGGTGGTTTCAAAGGAAAGATCCGACAGGCGACAGTGGTGATAGAGCGCGTCAGCGGGTAAGGCTTGAATGTCTGTCATGGTGTTTCCTGTGGTGGTGGCTGCTGTCATGTCGATGGCGCTGTTACATGGCCGTTACGTCTGAGGTGGCGAGGCTACTGGTCGTAGCCACCGCCTTTTTTTTTAAAGGGCAGGCGTAACATCCACAGGAATGATTGCGTTTTAGGTTGTTGAAATTGTGTCAGGCCGATGGTCATCTCATCGTGTCCCTTTGATGGTTGCGCGCAATAGGAGCCAAAGAGGCGATCCCACCAGGGGAGATTGAAGCCATAATTGCTATTGGTTTCATCTTTGATGACTGAGTGATGGACGCGGTGCATGTCTGGGGTGACCACAAGGCGCCGCAAGACTCGGTCAATGTGCAGCGGAATGCGCACATTGCTGTGGTTAAACATCGCGACGGCATTGAGAATGACTTCAAAGATGACGACTGCAACAATGGCGGGGCCAAGCAGGCAGATAAGCAGCATCTTGATTAGCATTGACAGGATAATTTCAATCGGGTGAAAGCGCGCGCCGCTGGTGACATCAAGATCGACATCGCTGTGGTGCATCATATGCAGTTGCCACAACATCGGCACGCGGTGAAACAGGCGGTGTTGCAGGTAGATACAAAAGTCGAGGATGACGACGGCGAGGATGATCTCAATCCACAGTGGCAGATCAATCTGGTTTAACACGCCCCACTGCTGCTGTGAGGCATAGAGCGCTACGCCGACAGCGGCTGCAGGGAATAGCAGGCGTAACAACAGTGTATTGAAAAAGGTAAGGCCGATATTATTGAGCCAGCGAAATGGTTTGGCGCTACGCAAAGGTCGTCGTGGTGCCTTAAGCTCCCACAGTGCCATAATGGCAAAGATGCCGAAAAAAAAGCTGAGTCGGATGATGAGTTCCAGGTTGCTACTCTCCATATGCGAGGCTCATTGTCGGCTAGCTGCTGGAAGTCGCCTTTGAATGGGCGCGTCTTGGTGGCCGACGACGCTGATTTTTACTGCCCGATTTTTGATGATGGTGAGCCTTCGGGACTTTCTTAGGGTAGATCGGGGGCTCAGGCGTTACCAGCAGTTCAGTGGTGACACGTTCGGTTGGGATCTTGTTGCCGACATATTCTTCAATATCGGGTAGTGCAAAGGCGTAGTCTTCGCAGGCAAAGCTGATCGCAACGCCGCTATTACCGGCACGTGCGGTGCGCCCGATGCGATGTACATAATCTTCAGAGTCCTGCGGTAGGTCGTAATTGAAGATATGGCTGACATCCGGGATGTGCAGGCCGCGCGCGGCAACATCGGTTGCGACCAGGATCGGTAGCTCGCCATCCTGAAAACGTTTGAGCAGGCTGATGCGTTTTTTCTGTGGGACATCGCCAGACAGTGTGCCAGCATTAAAATCGTTGCCGGTGAGAAAGGCATTAACCTTATTGCCTGCATCTTTGGTATTGACGAAGATGATCGACCGCATGGGTTTTAGTTGTTTAAGCAGGCCGAGTAGTAGCGGAATCTTTTCGTCGTTTGAGGTGTAATACATCTGCTGCACCACTTTGTCTGCGGTGACCTTTTCTGCCTCAACCTTGATTAGCGTTGGGTTGTTCATATGTTCATAGGCGAGCTCGATGACGCGGAATGACAATGTTGCGGAGAAGAGCAGATTGAGGCGTTTGTCTGGATCAGGCATGCGGCGCAGTAGAAAGCGGATATCTTTTATAAAGCCGAGGTCGAACATGCGATCTGCTTCATCCATGACCATCACTTCAATCGATTTAAGATTGAAGATGTTCTGCTTGAAGAAATCAATGGTGCGCCCGGGTGTGCCGATCAGGATATCGAGTCCGTCACGTAACATCTCTTTTTGTGTGTCGTAGCCAGCGCCGCCATAGACAACACCAATTTTAAGTCCGGTGGCTTCGCCGAGTGCGACCGCATCTTTATGAATTTGAAGTGCCAGTTCTCTAGTGGGCGCGAGTACCAGCGCGCGCGGATTATGCCCCACTTTGGCTTTGTCGGCGTCGCTGGTGAGCAATCGGTTCATCAGCGCAATTAAAAAAGCGGCTGTTTTGCCGGTACCTGTTTGCGCCTGACCTGCGATATCAGAGCCCGCTAATGCCAGCGGCAAAGTTTCCGCCTGTATTGGGGTGCATCGAGTAAAGCCTGTTTTTTCAATACCCTGCGAGAGTTCCTCTGGGAGGTTCAGAGATGAAAACAGCGTGCTAGATAGGTGGTTATCGCTCATAATACGAGAAAGGATAGCAGATTCAGTGCTGTCTTTATGGTTTTTATTATTGATACAATGTTTGTGTATTGGGGCCAGATTGTTAATAATCACGTCTAGCCATGGATCCTGAGACAGGGACGAGATGGGTTTTAGCTTAAATTGAAGTAACTACTCAGCGAGTAGTTAAAATTAATAGTGACTGCTCAGATGGTTCATGAAATCTGCCAGTTCAAGGCGAAAAATGTGAGTTTATGGGTATCCCGCTCCAATCTCAGGGACACGTGTAAATGATCATTTTTTAACGCTGAATTGGCGGATTTCATGGGTTAGCTGAGTAGTTACAAATTGAATAAAGTAATTTGGAGGCATAGAGGGTGAGTGAGAATATTAGCGCTGTAACAGACGCCACATTTGAAGATGATGTATTAAAGTCTGAAGTACCGGTACTGGTAGACTTCTGGGCGGAATGGTGCGGTCCATGCAAAATGATTGCGCCGATTCTAGAAGAAATTGCTGCGGAATATGATGGCAAGATTCGCATTGCTAAACTCAATATTGATGATAATCCAGCAACGCCGCCACGCTATGGTATTCGCGGTATTCCAACTTTAATGTTATTTAAGGCGGGTAATGTAGAGGCGACCAAAGTGGGTGCGGTCTCAAAATCGCAGCTTGCAGCATTTATCGATAGCAATAATTAAACCCCCCGATTAAAGTACCTTTAGGGCTGGACGCTGCCGCGAAAGAGTGGTAGCGTCTGGTTCTATTCTAAAAATAATAAATTCAAGCCTTTACTGGCGCACCTCTCCTAAAGTAAAACCGATCTAGCTGTGACTATTTTAATAGGTGAAATCTACTCTTAATTTTGTCCACTTCGTTTTATCAATAAACTATCCAAAAAATTTTATATGAATCTTACTGAACTGAAAAAAAAATCCGCTGCAGAGCTGGTTGAGCTCGCCCGTTCTATGGGCATCGAAAACATGGCGCGCTCGCGCCGACAAGATATTATCTTTGCAATCCTTAAATCGCATTCAAAAAAGGGTGAAGATATTCACAGTGAAGGTGTGCTAGAGATATTGCAGGACGGTTTTGGTTTTTTGCGTTCAGCGGACAGTTCTTACTTGGCAGGTCCAGATGATATCTATGTTTCGCCGAGTCAGATTCGTCGTTTCGCACTGCGTACTGGCGATACCGTGACCGGTAAGATTCGTCCGCCGAAAGAAGGTGAGCGTTATTTTGCACTATTGAAGGTTAGCGAGATTAATTTTGAGTCACCTGAAGTGGCCAAGAGTAAGGTACTGTTTGAAAACCTGACACCACTCTTTGCGAATGAGCGCCTCAACCTGGAGTTGGGTAACGGCAGCACTGAGGATCTCACCGCGCGTATTATTGAGCTGGTTTCACCGATTGGTAAGGGTCAGCGTGGTTTGATTGTTTCGCCACCCAAAGCGGGTAAAACGATGATGCTGCAGAGTATTGCGCATTCGATTACCGAGCTGAACCCCGAGTGTTACATGATCGTGCTATTGATCGATGAGCGCCCGGAAGAGGTAACGGAGATGTCGCGTTCGGTGAAGGGCGAAGTGATCTCCAGTACCTTTGATGAGCCAGCAACACGCCACGTGCAGGTCGCTGAAATGGTGATTGAAAAGGCGAAGCGTCTGGTTGAGCATAAGCGAGATGTTGTGATCCTGCTTGATTCGATTACCCGTCTGGGCCGCGCCTATAACACCGTTGTGCCATCGTCAGGCAAAGTATTGACGGGTGGTGTGGATGCCAACGCATTACAGCGTCCGAAGCGTTTCTTTGGTGCCGCACGTAATGTGGAAGAGGGCGGCAGTTTGACCATTCTTGCAACGGCCTTGATTGACACCGGTTCGCGTATGGACGATGTGATCTACGAAGAATTTAAGGGCACCGGTAATATGGAGCTGCATCTTGAGCGCCGTATCGCCGAGAAACGTATCTATCCAGCGATCAACCTGAATCGTTCCGGTACCCGTCGTGAAGAGCTGCTGACCAAGCCAGACGAGCTGCAGAAAATGTGGATTTTACGCAAATTATTGCATCCAATGGATGAGATTGCTGCGATGGAATTTCTGATGGATAAGCTCAAGGCGACCAAGACCAACGCCGAATTCTTTGATTCGATGAAGCGGTAGGGAAATTGATCATTAAGCTATTGTTTGTTTAATCAATGGGTTAATGCCAAAAGGTGACTCAGGCGATTATATTGACTTGCTGATCAGCAAGGATTTACATACAATACGCGGCCAGAGTTTGTGCGGTGCCTGGAGTGGGTTCAGGTGGCGGCATATAAAAAATTTGTGAGGTTGAACAGCATGAAATCGGATATCCATCCAGATTATAACGAAATCGACGTTACCTGCAGTTGTGGTAATACTTTTAAGACACGCTCCACTGCGGGCAAAGCACTGCGTCTGGATGTCTGTTCAATGTGCCATCCTTTCTACACCGGTAAGCAGAAGATCCTTGATACCGCTGGCCGTGTTGATAAGTTTAGACAGAAATACGGTAAAAAAAGCTAATTTGAACAGCAGGCTGCCAAGAATGGCCGCTGATTCAAAAAAAAGGGTGCCTGATTCAGGCACCCTTTTTTCGTTTGTGGTGATGGCATTTGCCCTGGTTTTGGTGGTTTTCTCGCCGTTTAGTGTTGCTGGTGAGTGTGGTGCAGAAAAGATCGATGCCTATTTTACTGTTAAATATGTGCACGATGGCGATACCTTGCACCTGGTTGGCGGGAAAAAGGTTCGTTTGATCGGTATCAATACGCCAGAAGTCGCGCGCGATAAAAAACCGGCTGAGCCGTATGCGAATGCCGCGCGCGATGTATTGAAAAAGTTGTTTAAAGCAGATTCGCGGGTAGGTGTGCAATATGGGCATGAGCGAAAGGACCGCTATGGACGCACGCTGGCGCATCTCTATCTGGCTGATGGCAGCAGTGTGCAGCAAAGACTACTCGATAAAGGGCTGGCGATGGCCATTGCCATCCCACCTAACTTGCACAGTGTTGATTGCTACCAACAATCAGAACGGCTGGCGCGCATTAAGCGGCAAGGCTTATGGCAGGATGGTGGCCCCGAAGTACTTGATGCGGCCAGTTTGCGGGGTGGTGACCAGGGGTTTACGCGGCTTAAAGGGCGTGTGGACAAGGTGACGTGGCACAAAAAATGGATCTGGATTTCATTTTCAGACAAGGCCTCGCTGCGAATTTCACGCGATGATGCACATTATTTTGAAAAGGGGCTGTTGGCCTCACTGGCACAAAAAAAGGTCGAGGCACGTGGCTGGCTAACGCAACGCAAGGGGCGCTGGTCGATCCGTGTGAGGCATCCTTCGTCGCTTAGCGTTGTGGGTGATTGACTATTTTTGTCGCTGGTTTTGAGGAATTAGCAGCACGTTACTAAATTGTACTGCCCTTGGCGCAGCGTAAAAGCGATGAAGTTTGCAGCGGCCAGGGCAATGACCGATAATCGTCCCCAGTGGCGCGAAATAGATTCTATATATAAGGTGTGAGTGTTTGTATGACTGAAGAGAAAAAACAAGCGGCCCTGAATTACCATGCGCTACCTGAGCCAGGTAAAATCTGTATCTCGATCACCAAGCCGTGTATGACGCAGGAAGACCTTGGCCTGGCGTATACGCCGGGTGTCGCCGAGCCCGTGCGCGAAATTGCGAAAGACCCTGAAGCGGCCTATAAATATACGGCTAAAGGGAATCTGGTGGCCGTGATTACTGATGGCACCGCCGTGCTTGGCCTGGGTAATGTGGGTAGTCTTGCCAGCAAGCCGGTCATGGAAGGGAAGGGGGTGTTGTTTAAAAAATTTGCAGATATTGATGTCTTTGATATCGAAGTGGTTGCAAAAGACCCCGAAGACTTTATCAACACCGTTGCCAATATCGCGCCGACTTTTGGCGGCATCAATCTTGAAGATATCGCCGCACCGCACTGTTTTGAGATTGAGAAGCGGCTGAGTGAGCGGCTTGATATCCCCGTTTTTCATGATGACCAGCATGGTACTGCGGTGATCACCGCGGCAGGTCTGATCAATGGGTTAGAACTACAGGAAAAACGCCTTTCTAAGGCGAAGATTGTCTGCCTTGGCGCTGGTGCGGCGGCCATTGCGTCGATGCGTCTGTTGGTTGCGCTGGGTGCGAAAAAAGAAAACTTGAGAATGCTTGATCGCCGCGGTGTGATCTATCGTGGGCGCGATGGCCTTAATGAATATAAAGAAGAGTTTGCAGTCGAGACGGATGACCGCACATTGTCAGATGCCATGACTGGCGCTGATGTATTCATTGGACTCTCGGGGCCTGACCTGGTGAGCCCTGAGCATATTGCTTCAATGGCTGATAAACCCATTGTCTTTGCGCTCTCTAATCCGGATCCTGAAATCTATCCTGCGGTTGCCAATGCGGTGCGGGATGACTTGATCATGGCGACAGGCCGTAGTGATTTCCCTAATCAAGTGAATAACGTGTTGGGCTTTCCTTTTATCTTCCGCGGTGCGCTTGATGTGCGTGCACGTCAAATCAATGAACATATGTTGATGGCGGCGGTCTACGCACTAGCTGATCTGGCGCGTGAACCGGTTCCTCAGGAAGTACTGAGTGCGTATAAACTGGATAAATTGAGTTTTGGGCGTCATTATATTATCCCGACACCGCTTGATCCGCGTTTGATTGACCGCGTACCTGCTGCGGTTGCCTATGCTGCGGTTGAGTCTGGCGTTGCCTGCATGGATTATCCTGAATTTTATCCGCGCATCGAGCAACGTTGCTACAGATAAGAGGGCTATCTATATAATCGTATTCAATTTATTGTTAGGCTGGCCGATTCATCCCAGTGAATACAATCGTTAAGAATGGAATTAGGTTCTCAACCATCGGTAGATTAAGAGCAAAGAGCGCTAAGGAGCTAGCATGAAAAAGATTTCGATTATTGGTGCGGGGCGAGTCGGTGAATCGACCGCACAGATTCTAGCCTATCGCGATAATGCCCATGAAGTGGTGTTGACCGATATTCGTGAAGGGGTTGCAGAAGGAACGGCATTGGATCTGCAGGAATCTGCGCCGCTGTTTGGCTTTGATACCCGTGTGAATGGTAGTGAAAGCAATGAGGCCATTAGCGGTTCTGATATTGTGGTGATTACGGCTGGTTTGGCACGTAAGCCGGGTATGTCTCGTTCTGATGTTTTAGAGGCCAATCTTGCCGTGATTCGCTCAATTGCTGATGACGTGATGAAATATGCGCCCAATGCGATGGTGATTTTGGTAACGAATCCTGTCGATGTGATGTCTTATGCCTTCTGGAAAGCGACCGGCTGGGATCGTAGTCGTGTATTTGGGCTTTCAGGTGTGCTAGATGCGGCGCGTATGGCGAGTTTTATCGCGATGGAAACCGGTTATTCAAACCTTGATGTGTCGGCAATGGTCCTGGGCGGTCATGGCGATTCAATGGTGCCGATGATCAACTACACCACCATCAGTGGGATTCCCGTTAGAAATTTCATCGACGAGGAGGCGATTGAACGCATTGTTGATCGCACTAGAAATGGTGGTGCAGAGATCCTTGCGCTGAAAAAAACGAGTAGTGCCAATGACTCCCCAGCGGCAGCGGTTGCGACCATGATTGATGCGATCTGTAATGATCGTAAACGAATTCTGCCATGTGTTGCAATGCTCGACGGTGAATATGGTGAAAAGGATATCGCGCTTGGCGTACCGGTTGTACTTGGTTCGGGCGGGATGGAAAAGGTGATTGAGTTGACGCTGAGCGATGAAGAAAATCGTCTGTTCAAGCAGTCATCAGAGCAGGTGACAAAAGATATCGAATTAATATCCTGAGCGACAGTGGTGAGAGGGAGATGAGTCAGATGGGCAAGCGTACCTTTACAATTACGGATAATGAAACGGGCAAAAGCATGGAGCTGCCAGGGTTAGTCGACGGGCAGGGCATTCCTGCCATCGATATCAGCACGCTCTATCGAGATCACGGCTATCTCACCTTTGATCCCGGTTTCCAATCGACCGCAAGCTGCCGTAGTGGTATCACCTTTATTGATGGTGATGCAGGCATCTTGCGTTATCGTGGTTATCCGATTGAGCAGTTGGCTGAGAAGAGCAGTTTTCTTGAGGCATCGTATCTGTTGATGAATGGTGAGCTGCCGAGCAAAGTGGAGTTGGATGAATTTGTCGGTATGATTAGCCGCCATACGATGATAAAAGAGAGTCTGCGAACCTTCTATAAAGGTTTCTATCATGATGCGCACCCGATGGCGAGCATGGTGGGTGTGGTCGGTTCACTTTCCGCTTTTTATCATGATTCGACGGATGTGCATGACCCGCGTCATCGGGAAATTGCAGCGCACCGTATGCTGGCGAAGATGCCGACCATCGCGGCAGCCTGTTATAAATATTCCATTGGCGAGCCATTCATCTATCCAAAGAACAGCCTGAGTTATTGTGGAAATTTATTGCACATGATGTTCTCAGTGCCGAGCGAAGATTATGTGGTGGATCCCGTTGCAGAAAAGGCGCTGGATATGATTTTTATTCTGCATGCGGACCATGAGCAAAATGCGAGTACCGCGACGGTGCGTCTATCGGGAAGTTCTGGTTCAAATCCATTTGCCTGTATCTCATCGGGTATTACGGCTCTGTGGGGGCCGGCGCATGGGGGAGCCAATGAAGCGGTATTGCATATGCTGAATGAGATTGGTGATGCCGCTAATATTCCTAAATACATTGCGAAGGCGAAAGATAAAGATGACCCATTTCGTTTGATGGGTTTTGGCCATCGTGTCTATAAAAACCATGATCCGCGCGCGACGATTATCCGCAAAATGTGCCATGAGGTGTTAGAGAAGTTTGGTGATCCCAATGATCCGCTATTTGAATTGGCGATGGGCTTGGAGGATATTGCATTAAAGGACAGTTACTTCATTGAGAAGAAACTCTATCCAAACGTCGATTTTTACTCCGGCATCATCTACAAGGCACTGGGCATTCCAACCAATATGTTTACCGTGATGTTTGCGGTGGCACGTACCGTGGGTTGGGTCTCGCAGTGGATGGAGATGATTGGTGAGCCGGGGCAGCGTATTGGGCGTCCTCGCCAGCTGTACACGGGTGAGGATGTACGTGACTATGTTGATGTTGATAAACGGTAACGAACGCTATTCCTGCTGAAGTAGTTGTTGTACTTCGGCAATTGAAGCCCGCTGAATGGGTTTGCCATCCAGCGGGCTTTTTGGTGCCTGGCGTATCCCTTTTTCAGGGAAGAGTGCTAATTTCACCTTGGCCTCCTCATCTTCTATCAGGTAGAGCGGGTAGCGCTTGACCTCACCATCATTGAAACGGTACTCATGCTCCTCGACGTTAAATGGGATGTGGCGTTCGATAAGCCACCACTCAAGCGCCAGGCAATTGTCTGTGAATAGATGAATGTTGATGGCCGAGTATTGGTCAGCGCTGCCGCGCAGTACCGGGCCGACCAGGCGTGGTGAAAAATCGTGTAACAGCCCCATAATATCGATGGCTGTTTTTCTAAGTGCTTTGAGTTCGTGCGCTTGCTGTTGCGGCCGAAAGATAGCCTGGTACTCTTTGAGTGCCTGCTCTATTTCGATATTACGCGGCATGCCCTGTTCTCCAGCGATGCCGAGGCGATGGGCTGCTTTTTGTTTTGCGACCTGAAAATCACTGATGCTCTCTGCACTCATGATGCGAGCGGCTTCTGCCGCAAGCCGTTGGCGTATGCGTTGCATTTTATCTGATGGCGGCATGGCGAAATGGATCTTAGAAGAGTTGCGCGGGCGGCTCATCCACCGCTGGTGTGTTGTCGGGGTGATCAGTGGTGGTGATAGGCTGCTTAATCCTCGGTTTACTGTAACGTGTCGGTGCATGCTCACTTCTGAACGTTTCGAAAATGGCGCCAGCTTGATTGCTCTCAGCAAGCAGGCCATTGTCAGGGTCGATGCGAACCGTAATCAGTCCTGCGGGGCGTTCAAACGGTTTTTCCGGTACTCCTTTAAGTGCCTCTTTCATGTAGTAGATCCACATCGGTAATGCCGCACGGCCACCGGTTTCGCGGTTACCGAGTGAGCGCATCTGATCAAAACCGACCCAGGCGATGGTGGCAATATCGGCATTGTAGCCGGAGAACCACGCATCTTTTTGATCATTGGTGGTGCCGGTTTTTCCGGCGAGGTCATTTCGTTTTAACTGCAGTGCGCGTCGTCCTGTACCGTGTTTAACCACATCACGAAGCATTGAGGTCATCAAATAGATATTCTCTTCTGATGCAACACGTCTGGCAATATTCAGTGGCGGTGGTAAAGAGCCATCGTTAGAGTCATTTAATATTAAGGCATCAATTTCATCTGCTGAAAGGGTGCAGTGGTGAAGGCATACCGTGGCAGGATTGGCTTCAAAGACGATCGAATCATCAGCATCGATGATCTGCTTTATAAAATATGGTGTGACACGATAGCCGCCATTGGAAAGTACGGCGTAGCCAGCAGAGAGTTGTAGGGGGGTGATGGCCCCGCTACCGAGTGCTAGAGAGAGATCACGCGGGAGGCTTTTAGGGTCAAAGCCGAATCGGCTGACATATTCAAGGGCATAAGAAATACCAATGGAGCGCATTAGACGGATAGAGACTAGATTGCGTGATTTAATGAGTGCCTGACGTAGACGGGTGGGGCCAAAGAACTTGCCACTATAATTTTCTGGGCGCCAGGCGCTTTCGAGGCCGGGATCATCAAATACAACTGGGGCATCATTGATCATGCTGGCGGTAGTGAACCCTTTTTCGAGCGCCGCAGAATAGATAAAGGGTTTGAAATTTGAACCGGGTTGGCGTGTTGCCTGGGTAACGCGATTGAAGTTGCTGCGGTGAAAATCATAGCCACCATTGAGCGCGATAATGTGACCATCATGTGAGGAAACTGAAACAAGCGCGCCCTCTGCCTGTGGCGGTTGGGATAAGCGCCAGCCATGTTTGGGATCTGTCTGGACATAGATCAGGTCGCCTTCTTTAAGTACATCGGCGGCTATTGTTAGCTTAGGACCACGTCTGTTGTCATTAATATAGGTGCGGGCCCATGACAAGCCACCCCATGGAATGTGGACAATATGACCCCTTTCAGAGTTAAGCATGACGGTGACCGCTTGCTCTTCAAGTGCTAATACGATGGCAGAGGTCAAGTAACCGACTTTAGGGATTCTTTTGAATAACTGATTCCATGACTTAATAGCGGGCAGATTGGAAAAATCGAGATGCCCAAGTGTGCCGCGATAGCCATGACGAGCGTCATAATCGAGTAGGGCGCGGCGCAGCGCATTGTTAGCAGCGATTTGCAGGCGAGCGTCAATCGTCGTGATGACCTTGTAGCCGCCGGTGTAGGTTTGTTCGTCGCCATACCGCTTTACCATCTGTGAGCGCACCATTTCAGCAATATGTGGTGCTGAGACTTCAATCGAAAGACCGTGAAGTTTCGCAGTGTCTTCTGTGTTGAGTGCATTTTTATAAGTATCGGTATTAATGTGGTTCAGCGCATGCATTCGCCCGAGAACATAGTTGCGTCGAGTAACGGCTCGTTTTGAGTTGGTGACCGGGTTAAAACGAGACGGGGCTTTGGGCAGACCAGCAATCATGGCCATTTCAGCAATCGTGAGCTGATTCATGGTTTTTCCATAATAGACCTGAGCGGCAGCAGCAATACCATAAGAGCGATGGCCAAGGTAGATTTTATTGAGGTAGAGCTCAAGGATCTCTTCTTTACTGAGTTCATTTTCTATTTTAAAAGAGAGAAAAATTTCGTTAATCTTTCGTAGATAGGTCTTTTCACTACTTAAAAAGAAGTTGCGCGCAACCTGCATGGTGATGGTACTGCCACCTTGTGATTTCTTACCGGTCATAGCCAGGTTGATGACAGCACGAAGAATGCCCTGATAATCAACGCCAGGATGCTCAAAATAACGATTATCCTCGGCAGATAGGATTGCGTTGATCATTGATTGCGGAATTTCATCGAATTTTAGTGGCGAACGTTTCATTTCACCAAATTCGGAGATGAGTTTTTTATCCGCCGTATAAACGCGCAGTGGAACCTGAAGTTTTACCTCCTTTAATGTCTTAATCGAAGGCAGATCGGGAGACAGATAAAGGTAAACACCTGTAACCGTTGCAATGCCAAGCACGAAGAGTGCTGAAAGCGTAATCAACATGGATTTGAATAGTTTCTTTAAAAATTTCATTAGGCCGCGTCAGGTAAAATATGGATCATGAATTTATCTTAGTAATATTATAAAACTTTTTACGATAGCGGACGATAACATCTGTGACGTTAGGAAATAAATATTGTCTTTTAATTACTGGCTACCGATAGTTGAAAATGAGATTAGAATCACAGAACAGTCGATTGTCTTTATTGTTAATAGGTCATAAAGGAATATAAGGTGCAATTTTTTAAAAAAGCAGCACCGCCATTAATCGGGCTCGATATCAGTTCAACCGCAGTTAAACTGCTGGAATTGAGTCAAACGGCTGGCGGACGTTATCGTGTTGAGAGCTACACGGTGGTGCCACTGCCACCCGATGCAGTCGCTGAAAAAAATATCGTGGATGTCGAGGCGGTCGGCAGTGCTATTTCTCGCGCACTGACTCGAGCGGGCACGCGCACGAAAAATGCGGCTGTTGCGGTGGCAGGTTCCGCGGTCATTACCAAGGTCATTACCATGCCAGCATCATTGTCAGATGACGATATGTTAGAGCAGATAGAGGGTGAGGCTGACCAATATATTCCTTTTCCAATGGAAGAGATTAACCTGGATTTCCAGGTGTTAGGCCCAACAGAAGATGATGACACTACTGTTGATGTGATGTTGGCCGCCTCTCGTAGTGAAAATATTGATGTTCGCGTCGCCGCCCTGGATATTGCTGGCATGAAGACCGAGGTGATTGATGTTGAGGCGTTTGCAATGGAAACGGCATTTTCCTTGCTGGGGCAGCAGTTGCCTGATAATGGCAGTGGAAAAACCATTGCCGTGATCGATGTGGGCGCTACGATGACGATTTTGAATGTCCTGCATGACTTTAAAACGATTTATACACGAGAGCAGGTTTTTGGCGGCAAGCAGCTAACGGAAGAAATTCAGCAGCGTTATGGCCTTTCTTATGATGAAGCTGGGATGGCAAAGAAACAGGGTGGTCTGCCGGATAACTATACCAGTGAAGTTTTGCAGCCCTTTAAAGAGGGACTGGCGCAGCAGGTGAGTCGATCATTGCAATTCTTCTTTTCATCTAGTCAGTACAGTAGTGTTGATCATATCGTATTGGCAGGTGGCTGCGCCTCAATTGCCGGTATTGATGAGATGATTGAGGAGAAACTTGGCATTACTACCTCTGTTGCCAACCCTTTTATGGAGATGACCTTTTCATCAAAAATCAAACCAGACGTTATTAGTAATGATGCGCCAGCATTGATGATTGCATGTGGCTTAGCGATTAGGAGATTTGATTAATGACGCGCATTAATCTATTGCCATGGCGAGAGCGGCAAAGAAAAGAGCTGCAGCGGCAGTTTATATCTATTGCGGGTGGTGCCGTAGTGTTGATGGGCGCAATCATTTTTTATGTGCATCTTCATATGGCATCGTTAATTGATGTGCAGAGTGTGAGAAATGATTTTTTGAATAAAGAGATTGCGTTGGTTGAGGAAAAAATAAAAGAAATTAAAGGGCTGGAGAATGAAAAGCAAAATTTATTGACAAGGATGGACGTCATTCAGCAATTACAAACACGGCGTCCTGAAATTGTACATCTGTTTGATGAATTTGTGCGCAATGTACCGGAAGGTGTTTATTTAACTGGAATTACTCAGCGTGGTAACACGATTAAAATAACCGGTGTAGCGCAGTCAAATGCGACGGTGTCGATGTTTATGCGTCAGTTAGATGAGTCTGAGTGGCTTTCTAATCCAAGCCTAGAAGTGATAAAGGCAAATCTTAAGGGGCGTGTTCGAACCAGTATTTTCACCTTGAATGTCAATCAAACGACTCCTCTAGAAGAAATGAATGAAGAGGGGACATAGAGGAAATCATGGCTATTGACCTAAAGATTGATTTTTCTGAGCTAGGCAAGATTGACCCAAATGACGTCTCAAAATGGCCAATAGCGCTTAAGGCTATTGTTATTGTTGCTTTATCTATGGGTGTATTAGGTGCCGGTTATTGGTTTGATACTCAGGATCAAATTGCGGTATTGGAATTGGCTGAGAAAAAAGAGCAAGAATTGAAGGACGTGTACAAAATTAAGCAGTCAAAGGCCGCAAACCTGGAGGCATACAGGGCGCAGATGGTTGAAATGAAACTCTCATTTGGTGCGATGTTACGTCAGTTACCCAGTAAAACAGAGGTGGCAGAATTGCTGGTAGATGTTTCTCAGACCGGCTTACAAAATGGACTTGAGTTTGATTTGTTTAAACCTGAGGCGGAAGTGCCAGCGGAGTTCTATGCAGAATTACCGATTAAAGTAAGGGTGTCGGGTAGTTATCATGAATTTGGTAAGTTTGTGAGTGACCTGGCTGAGCTTCCGAGGATTGTAACCTTACATGATTTTACAATAAAGCCGAATAAAGGAGTGACAAAGAATGGTAAAAGTTCGTTGATTATGGAGGCTACGGCTAAGACGTATCGTTATATTGAGGAAGAACAGTAGCATGTTGAAAAGACGATTCAATATCGGTGAGAACCGTCGCCAGGTACCAAGTGATGGCACGGGACGAGGCTTAGTTCGAATTTTTCATATTGGATTATGTCTAAGTGCTGTTGTGTTGCTGTCTGCTTGTAGCAGCGGTGGTACGAGTGACTTAGAGGGCTTCGTTGCTAAAATCAAGGCGGGAAATCCAGGCAGAGTTGAGCCATTGCCTGAATTAAAACCATTTGAGCGATATACTTATAGTGCCTACCTTGACGAAATTAAAGATCCATTTGTCACCTGGGCAACGATTAATCCGACGGTTGATCGTCAGAAGGGTGGCGGTGGTGGCATGAACAATGGCGTGCTGCCTGATGGTGAGCGTAGCACAGAGGCATTGGAATCATACCCACTGGAAACGTTGATGATGATGGGAACACTTGAATTTTTAAATGAAAACTGGGGGCTGATTAAGGCGCCGGATGGAATTATCTATAGGGTCAGAAGTGGGAGTTACATGGGGCAAAATCATGGCAAAATATCGAAGGTAAGCAGTGAGGGTATCGCGCTTATTGAAATTGTCTCCGATGGCCTTGGCGGCTGGGAAAATCGGCCTGCGGAGTTGTCCCTGAATGAAGAATAAAATGGATTGGGAGTGTTGGAAAATGAAAACCCAGAGTTTTAGCCGTTGGAAGTGGCGTATGAAGAATTTATTGCGCCAAACACAGCTGGGCAAGGTATTTATAGTCTTATTTTTAGCATTCTCACTACCCGTTTATGCGCTTGATGGTAGCGATGCTCCGAATGTGCCACTACAGGTGCTGGAGGATGTGGGTTTTGTCTCTTTGCCGGGAGACCGAGTACAGATTAGATTATCTATTTCGGGTATGACGACGGCGGTTCAGCCTCTAAGTTTCACGATTGATAATCCCGCTCGTATTGCATTGGATTTTCCTGGTACGACGAGCAATGTCGCTAAAAAAACCCCGATAGGAATGGGTATTGCCCGCAGCATTCATGCAGTGGAAGCCAAAGGGCGAACGCGTGTGGTGCTGAACTTAGTCAGAATGGTGCCATACGAAACTCGGATTGAAGGGAATGATTTTTATATCATTCTTGGCAGTGATGCGGTGAAAGAGACAATCGAGGTTTTGAGTGAGGATGGTGAGGTGACTCACCGGGTGGTAGAGAAATCGCACGAGATTAAAAACATTGATTTTAGGCGCGGTAAAAATGGCGAAGCCCGTATTATTGTGACGCTGTCTGATTCAACTACTCCCGTTAACATTACGGAAGATAGTGGTAATATTGTATTGGATTTTCTTGATGCGACGTTACCTGAGGAATTTATTCGCCGCCTGGATGTGATTGATTTTGCGACACCCGTGACCACTATTGATAGTTTTATGGAAAATCGAAATGCTCGATTAGTGGTGAAGGCTGAGGGTGATTATGTGCAGCTAGCCTATCAGGCTAATGATACCTTCACGCTTGAAATTGCACCACAGACAGAAGAGGAGAGGGCTGTAAAGAAGGATAAGTTTGGTTATTCGGGTGAAAGACTCTCTCTTAACTTTCAGGATATTGAGATTCGAGCGGTGTTGCAGCTCATCGCGGATTTTACCGATATCAATATGGTGACAAGCGATACAGTACAAGGCAGTGTGACATTGCGCTTGCAAAATGTCCCCTGGGATCAGGCGTTAGACCTTATTTTAAAGACAAAAGGACTGGCCAAGCGTAAGCAGGGTAATGTGATGTTGATTGCCCCTAGTGAGGAAATTGCAGCACGCGAAAAGCAGGAATTTGAGTCTCAAAAGCAGGTTGATGAACTTGCACCACTATTTTCTGAAGTGATTCAAATTAATTATGCAAAAGCGGCTGATATGGCAGGGATTATATCGTCATCTAATAATTCGATGATGTCAGATAGGGGCCGTGTGTCAGTTGATGAACGAACCAATAATTTGTTGATTCGTGATACCCCGGAAAAGCTTGAAGAGATATTACGGCTTATCGATGATCTTGATATTGCGGTGAGACAGGTGTTGATAGAAGCACGTATTGTGATTGCAAATGATGATTTTAAGCGTGATGTAGGGGCTCGGTTTGGCGCATCAGGCTTTAAAAACCAAGGTAGTGGCAATCAAGAGATAACATCAGGTTCACTTAGCGGTACTACTCAAATAGGTAATGGTGATGTCTGGGAGTTCAATGATCGCATGAATGTTAATTTGCCTGTGATTGGTGATGCGGGCTCGCTTGGATTGGCTGTTTTAGGGGCTAATTTTCTGATTGAGATGGAGCTTTCTGCCATGCAAGCAGAAGGAAAGGGCGAGGTTGTCTCTAGCCCTCGTGTGATTACGGCTAATCAGTCGACGGGTATTATTGAGCAGGGAGTGGAAGTGCCCTACCAGGAGGCGTCATCTAGTGGTGCGACGACAACGTCCTTTAAAAAGGCAGTATTGAGTCTTGAAGTGACGCCACAGATTACCCCTGATGACCGCATCATCATGGATTTGATTGTTAAAAAAGATAATGTACTTAGGGTTGCTGGCGGTGGGACTATTCCCAGCATTGAGACGCGAGAGGTTCAGACGCAAGTATTGGTTGAGAATGGTGAGACGGTCGTTTTGGGTGGCATTTATGAGCAGAACAAGAGTGAAGGGGTAGAGAAAGTACCTTTTTTGGGGGATATCCCGGTGATTGGGGTGCTGTTTAGAAGAACGGTTAAACAGGATGCTAAAAATGAACTGCTAATTTTCGTGACACCCAAGATCCTTAAGGAGTCGTTAGGGGCACGTTAATGATTTATTCATTCTGTTAAATATGCAGCAAAGCCGGGAATAGCCCGGTTTTTTTTCGCCTAAAAATTATAACCACTTGATTTATTGTCTAAAAAATGGCATATCTTCACATATATGGATGAGTTGAATAATATATTTTTAGTGGGGCCGATGGGGTCGGGGAAAACGACGATCGGGCGGCAGTTAGCAAAAGTACTCGAACGAGAGTTTGTCGATAGTGACCATGAGATTTCCCGTCGTACCGGCGCGGATATCCCATGGATCTTTGACATTGAAGGTGAGGTGGGTTTTCGCCAGCGTGAATGCTCAGTGATTGATGATTTAACTCAGCGACAGGGCATTGTGCTGGCCACGGGTGGCGGTGCTGTTCTGGATAAAAGTAATCGTCAGTGCCTTGCTTCTCGTGGCACTACCGTCTATCTATCCGCATCGATTGATCAGCTTCATATGCGTACCGCAAAAGACCGTAACCGGCCGTTACTGCAGACGGATGATCCTCGCGCGAAGCTGGAAGCGTTGATGCTGGTTCGTGACCCGCTATATCGAGAAGTGGCGGATATCGTGGTGGATACCGATGAGCGAAGTGTGCGTGCGACGGTTCAATATGTGATGGATGAAATCGCTCTGCGGTCGAGTCGTTAATCGATGCATAGCGTCATAATGGTGCAACTTCATTTAGGTAGAGCGGTTTCATGAAAACGTTGGATGTCGATTTGGGTGAGCGTCGTTATCCCATCTTTATTGGTGGCGAGTTGCTTGCTCGCCCTGAATTACTGGCGCCATATATTGTTGGTCAGCAAGTGGTCGTGGTGAGTAATGAGACGGTCGCGCCGCTTTATCTTGATCAATTAAAGGCCTCCCTTAGCGCATTTAATTGTCAAAGCATTATTTTGCCTGATGGTGAGCAATATAAGACGTTAGAATGTTTGAATAGCATTTTTGATGGATTGTTGACGGCGCGATGTGGCCGCGATGTCACGTTGATTGCATTGGGCGGTGGTGTGGTGGGCGATATGACCGGTTTTGCGGCGGCATCTTACCAGCGCGGTGTTAATTTTATTCAGGTACCGACCACGGTGCTGGCGCAGGTCGATTCGTCTGTTGGCGGTAAAACAGGGGTCAATCATGCGCTAGGCAAAAATATGATCGGCGCCTTCCATCAGCCACAGGCGGTGTTGATCGACACCTCGGTATTGGCGACGCTGGATGATCGTCAGCTGAGCGCCGGGTTTGCAGAAGTGATTAAGTATGGTCTGATTGGTGACGCGCCTTTTTTTTGTTGGCTGGAAGAGCATATGCCACGCCTATTAGCGCGTGATGATGAGGCACTTATATATGCAATTGAGCGCTCATGTCGTAACAAAGCCGAGATTGTCGAGCAAGATGAAAAAGAAAGCGGGGTGCGTGCGTTATTAAATTTAGGACACACCTTTGGCCATGCGATTGAGGCGGGCATGGGTTATGGCGGGTGGCTTCATGGTGAAGCCGTTGCGGTGGGTACCTGCATTGCAGCGGATCTTTCGCGGCGACAGGGCTGGATTGATGATGCCGTGGTAGCACGTGTAGTTGCGTTAACAAAGGCGGCAAATCTACCGACCCGAGCGCCAGCTGAACTTTCCGTTGCGAAATTTAATGCGTTGATGGCGGTCGATAAAAAAGTGAAGGCGGGTAAGCTGCGCCTGATTTTATTAAAGGGCATTGGTGAGGCGGTTGTCTCGGCAGACTTTGATGGTGACTTAATGAACGCAAGCATTGATGCCTGCCGGGAGTTATAACAACGTGAATCTCTCTTTGGCATCTTATGCCGCAACGGTTACTAACTCGCGCGGGCGCAGGCAGCAAGAGGCGCCGCCAAACTACCGCACTGAATACCAGCGAGATCGAGACCGGATTGTTCATTCAGCCGCTTTTCGTCGTCTTGAGTATAAAACACAGGTCTTTGTGAACCACGAAGGGGACATGTTTCGCACACGGCTGACGCACTCGGTTGAAGTGGCGCAGATTGCCCGCTCGATCTGTCGGATCTTAAATTTGAATGAAGATCTGGTCGAAGCGATTGCGCTGGCGCATGATCTGGGTCATACACCGTTTGGCCATGCCGGGCAGGATTCGCTAAACCGCTGTATGAGTGAGTTTGGTGGCTTTGAACATAACCTCCAGTCGTTGCGTGTGGTTGATGAGCTTGAAGAGCGCTATGCCGAATTCAGTGGGCTCAATCTCACTTATGAGTCGCGTGAAGGGATTTTGAAACACTGTTCACCTTATCGTGCAAAAGAGCTAGGTGAATTAGGTGAGCGTTTTATTAACAAGCAGCAGCCGAGCCTTGAGGCGCAGCTTGCCAATGTGGCGGATGAGATTGCCTATAATAATCATGATATGGATGATGGCATGCGTTCTGGTTTGATTACGCTTGAGCAGCTCTGTGAAATGTCGCTGTTTGCCGAGCAGCATGCGTTTGTGGTTGGTCATTATAAAAACCTCAGCGAGCGCCGCACCATACATGAAGTGGTGCGGCGGATGATTAATGCGCAGGTAACGGATCTTATCGATACCAGCATTGTGAACATTAAAAATGCCGCGCCGCAAACGATGGATGATATTCGTCAGCTGGAAAAGCCGCTGATCAGCTTTAGTGATGAGATGTATGCCTATAACCTGGAATTGAAGCGCTTTCTACGCAAGGGTTTATATCAACATTATCGTGTCCGACGCATGAGCACTAAGGCAAACCGAATCATCAAATCATTGTTTGATATTTTTATAGAAGACCCGCACCTTTTGCCGCCAGAATACGATAGTAAAGTATCGCAGATGGAAAAGGCAGAGGGTGACAGCGGCAAGGCGCGCGTGGTGGCCGACTATATTGCAGGGATGACAGATCGTTATGCGATTGGCGAATTTGAACGCCTCTTTAATCCTTCGCAATTAACTTGAATCGATTGCTGCGATGCGCATTTATATGCAGACAGCGGTGGAAGAAAAGGTACCGATGCGTTTCTGTCAGCTGATCTTACAGCAAGATTTGCTAGGTGGTTGGACATTGCTAAAAGAGCGCGGCACACAGGGGGCAAAGGGCAGGCTTCAGCGTGAACATCATGAAAATTATGTCGATGCTGAAAACGCGATGATGCGTGCGCGAGATGTGTTAGTGAATAAAGGCTATCGGGTGGTTTTTATCCATGGTGAGGCGGTCTCTTAGTGGCGCGGGGGCATATAAATAGTGATTCATCGGCGAGCGGCGGTTATCTTAGCTCGTATGGGTTGACGCACGAGCCATTTGTCGGCGAGATGTTACCGGCTTCTTTTTATCCGGGTGCAACACGTGAGCAGCGGCTTAACCTGTTATTGCATCTGATTCCATTGGGTGAGATTTTACTGATTACTGGCATGGCTGGAATGGGCAAAACCACGCTGCTGGAACAATTTGTTGCCAAACGGAAAGAGTCTTGGCGTATCTGTCGGCTTGATGGCAGTGCGGGGCTGGATTCGAATCAACTATTGCAGCAACTGGTGATGGCATTTTCACCTGAGATTGCAGGGCACGCTGATCGAAGCGAAATAGAACGGTTGTTGATCTCTCAGCTACAGTTACTGCGCAAGAATGCACAACAAGCGATGTTGTTGATCGATAATGCGCAGCATCTCCCTGAATCAGGGTTTCGAGCATTGGGCAAATTTATTGTTGATGGCGCTGATGAGGAGAAGTTACTGGGTGTGGTGTTATTTAGTGAGCCGAAGATTGAAGAGAAGCTGGGCAATCCGGCGTTGCAAGTACTGCGAGGTCAAATCAAACATACCTTTGAATTACCGCTGTTAAGCGAAGAAGAGACGCAGCAATATCTTGATCATCGAATTCAAGCGGCAGGATTTCAAGGGAGTAGCCCTTTTACCGCCGCGGTTAACAAGGCAGTTTTTGGTGCCTCAAAAGGTTTGCCGGCAAAGATTAACGAACTGGCGCAGGCGGTGATGCAAAATAAACAGCATGTTGCGGTGCCGCGGGTAGTGGAAGAAAAGGCGGGTGTTGAGCCGCTTGAGAAAAGGAAGGCGAGGCGTATCTCGCTATCAATGGTATGGCCATTTGCTGCTGCGATCGTGTTAGCGGCGGTACTGGTTTTTCAAGATGAGTTTAACGCGCTGTTTGATTCGCCTGCTGAAGATACTGAAGCGGTGACAGCAGCGGTTGCCGAGCTTCCAGTGATCGTAACAGAGAGTGTGACACAAGACGCCGAAGCAAAAGTGACGCAAACGGTTGTTGATGGCATTGTATCGCTGAAACTAGATGACGTGATCGAGCCTGAAATTGCGGTGCCGGACGTGGTAGTTAAAGCGCTTGCTGCTGATGCCCCATTGATGGTTGAGCCAGATGAAGTGGTGCCCATGGCGGTTGCCAAAGTAGAGGCGGCTGGGCCTGCGATAGTCGAGCCGGCCGTGATTGAAACGACAGCGATAGAGCCGAATAAAGCCGCCCTGCCTGTTGCTACATTGGCCATGATTGCGCCTCTCAAAGAGGCATCTCAAAAGGCCCCGGTGGCGGCTAACGTTCCCATACCAAAAGGTGGCTGGGTGAGCGCACAGCCACCGCAAGCATATACCTTGCAAATTGTGGCGCAGCAGAAGATTCAGAAACGAGAGGCGTTTATCACCCGTTTTGAACTGGAAGAGAAGATTGAACGCTTTAGTACCAACAAGAAGGGCGCCCGCTGGTATGTGGCGGCGATCGGTGTCTATGATTCACGCACCGCAGCGCTTGAGGCGAGCCGCCAGTTGCCGGCGGGGGTGGTGCCGTGGGTGCGTAGCTTTGCATCTATTCAAAAAGAGCTGTGGCAGGAGGAGCTTGCCAGGGGTGCTGTGAAAAGTACCGAGAGGGTGGCGAAGCCGCTGGCCTCTGCCAGAAATAGCGCACTACCACTGACAGATCAGGAGCGTTGGGTCATGGCGCGTGCCCCTGAGCACTATGTATTGCAGCTAGCCGCATTTGAAAAAAAGGCCAAGACGCAGGATTTTCTCGAGAGTCATCAGTTGCAGGGTTCAGGTAAGTCGGTTCGATTAATCAATAAAGGGCGGCTTTGGTATGCCGTGATTTATGGTGACGTGGCCAACCGCCCCGCGGCGCTGCAGTTGGCGGATGACCTTGAAAATAGCAAGGGTATTTCTCGCCCATGGGTGCGTACATTTGGCTCATTACAGCGTGCGGTAGAGAAAACCCAGCAATAATAGCTATTTTCAAGTTGCCTTGGTGTCTCTGTGATTTCTAATAGATTCCATTTATTTCAATAAGTTATGGTTATTTTGGCGCGCAGCCGATAATGCGCTGATATTGAATGGTAGCGCTCAGCCGGGTATACTTCGGCGTCCTAGTCTGTGTGGAGTGTCCGCACCTCTGCGCACGGCCATTATTTGATCTTGTTTGCGCAAAACCAGACGGGATATGACAGAGAATCCCCCGCCCCGGTGATCGATGGGGGTGCTTTGGGGTGCATCGAGGAGGATGGATTTATCGCCTCGGGCATCTGCTGTTTATTAAGGGTGTCCGCGCACTTGAGAGATAGGTGCGTCGTACATTTCAGAATTATTTTTTGAGAGGAACAAACTATTGTCCCGTCAAACACGGCCTTCTAAACAAGGCTTATACGATCCTGCCTATGAGCATGATGCCTGTGGTGTCGGCTTTGTTGCCAATATTAAAGGCGTCAAGAGCCATGCGATTGTCCGCCAGGGGCTGACAATTCTTGAGAACCTTGAACATCGTGGCGCGGTCGGTGCCGATCCACTAGCAGGCGATGGTGCGGGCTTGTTGTTACAGGTCCCGGATCTGTTTTTTCGTGAAGAGTGCGCTGCAGCGGGCATTACGCTGCCAGCCGAGGGAGCTTACGGCGTTGGCATGCTCTTTCTGCCTCAGAATGAGGCGGATCGCCAGGCGTGTGAACTGCTGATAGAAAGCACAGCGGAAGATGAAGGGCAGACAATATTAGGCTGGCGCGATGTGCCGACTGACAATAGCTGCCTGGGTGAGAGCGTTAAGGCGGTTGAGCCGGTCATACGTCAAATCTTCATCGGCCGTGGTGATAACTGCGCCGATACGGACGCCTTTGAGCGCAAATTATTTGTCATTCGTAAACTTGCTGAGAATGCAATTGCGACCTCTGGGATGGAAGAGAGCGGCCAGTTTTATGTGCCATCATTTTCTGCACGTACCATCAATTACAAAGGCATGCTGCTTTCTAACCAGGTCGACTCATATTTTAGCGATTTGAATGATGAGCGAGTGATGTCAGCACTGGCGCTGGTTCATCAACGCTTCTCTACCAACACCTTCCCGTCGTGGGATCTGGCGCATCCATTCCGCATGATTGCGCACAACGGTGAGATCAACACCGTGCGCGGCAACATCAACTGGATGGCGGCACGTCGCCATGCGATGGCGTCAAACCTACTGGGTGATGATCTTGAAAAACTGTGGCCGTTGATCTCAGAAGGGCAATCAGACTCCGCCTGTTTCGATAACGCGCTAGAGCTGCTAGTGGCCGGCGGTTATTCGATGGCGCATGCGATGATGATGCTGATTCCAGAGGCGTGGTCCGATAACCCGCTGATGGATGACAAGCGTCGCGCCTTTTACGAATATCATGCTGCATTGATGGAGCCATGGGATGGCCCCGCTGCCGTTGCCTTTACCGATGGTAAACAGATTGGCGCAACGCTTGATCGTAATGGCCTGCGTCCGGCACGTTATGTGATCACCGATGATGACACTGTGATGATGGCCTCTGAAATGGGTGTGCTGGAATTCGCTAATGAGAAGATCATCAAAAAGTGGCGCCTGCAACCGGGCAAGATGTTTATGATCGATCTGGAGCAGGGACGCATCATTGATGATGCTGAGTTGAAAGAAGATCTTGCCAGTTCACACGATTATCAGGCGTGGTTAGATAAGACTCAAATCCATCTGAAAGATCTACCCGCCGCTGATGATGCACCCGCCGGCTTTGATGCCGACACCTTGCTCAATCGTCAGCAGGCATTTGGCGTTACTCAGGAAGATATCAAAATCATCATGACCCCAATGGCGCTCACCGGCCAGGAAGGGACGGGTTCGATGGGAACCGATACCCCGATTGCCGTGTTGTCGAGCAAGGCGAAGCCACTGTTTAACTATTTCAAACAGAACTTTGCACAGGTGACCAATCCACCCATCGATCCGATTCGTGAAGAGTCAGTGATGTCACTGGTGTCGCTGATTGGGCCTCGCCCCAATCTGCTCGGTCGCGATGAAGCGGGCAGCCACATGCGCCTTGAAGTATCGCAACCGGTGCTGACCAACGAAGACCTGGATCGCATTCGTCACATTAAAGATCACACCGAGGGTGCCTTTAGCACCTGCACGCTGGATATCTGTTACCCGTCTGATCTTGGTGCGGCAGGTATGGAGAAGGCGATTGCCGATCTATGCGCAAAAGCAGAAAGCGAAGTGAAACAAGGCTACAATATTTTGATTCTGTCGGATCGTGCGGTTGATGCGCAGCATGTTGCGATTCCGGCGGCACTGGCAACCTCCGCTGTTCATCAGCACCTGGTGCGCACTGGCTTGCGTACTGAAGCGGGCCTTGTGATCGAGACCGGTGCCGCACGCGAGAATCATCACTTTGCCGTGTTAGCCGGATACGGTGCCGAAGCAATTAATCCATATCTTGCGTTTGAAACGCTTTGCGCTATGAAAGACAACCTGCCAGAAAAGCTGGATGAAGCTGAGTTACAGAAGCGCTACATCAAAGCGGTAGGCAAAGGTTTGCTGAAAATAATGTCGAAGATGGGCATCTCTACTTACCAATCTTATTGCGGCGCGCAGATCTTTGATGTGGTGGGGCTCTCAACGGCTTTTGTTGATCAATATTTCAGCGGTACTGTGACCACCATTGAAGGTGTCGGCCTAGCTGAAGTTGCGCAGGAAGCCGTTATCTGGCATCGCGATGCCTATGGTGATGCACCAATCTATCGCAACATGCTGGATGTGGGTGGTGACTATGCACTGCGTGTCCGTGGTGAAGATCATGTCTGGACTGCAGAGACGATCTCCAAGCTGCAACACGCAACACGTGCCAACGATGCGACTACTTACGCTGAGTATGCAAAACTGATCAACGAAAGCAGCGAGCGTCTGTTAACACTGCGCGGCCTGTTTAAGTTCAATTCCGATAAGGCATCGGTGCCGCTTGATGAAGTCGAAGATGCCAAAGAGATTGTTAAGCGCTTTGTGACCGGCGCGATGTCATTCGGTTCGATCTCACACGAAGCACATTCAACGCTGGCGATTGCGATGAACCGCATCGGTGGTAAATCGAATACCGGTGAAGGCGGTGAAGAGCGTTCACGTTTCAAGCCACTACCCAATGGTGACTCGATGCGCTCTGCGATTAAGCAGGTTGCATCGGGTCGTTTTGGCGTTACCGTTGAATATCTGGTCAATGCCGACGAGATTCAGATCAAGATGGCGCAGGGTGCTAAACCGGGTGAAGGTGGTCAGCTACCGGGCCATAAAGTCAATCAGGTGATTGCACGTGTACGCCACTCAACACCGGGTGTCGGTCTGATTTCGCCACCACCGCATCATGATATCTACTCGATTGAAGATCTAGCGCAGCTGATTCACGATCTGAAAAATGTCAATCCAAAGGCACGCATCAGCGTCAAGCTGGTTTCTGAAGTGGGAGTGGGTACCGTTGCGGCAGGTGTCTCGAAGGCCCATGCCGATCATGTCACCATCTCCGGTTTTGATGGCGGTACCGGCGCAAGCCCACTGACCTCAATCAAACATGCTGGCTCACCGTGGGAGATTGGCCTTGCCGAGACCCATCAAACACTGGTGATGAATAAACTGCGCGGTCGTATCTCGGTACAGGTTGATGGCGGACTGCGTACTGGGCGCGATGTTGTGATTGGCGCGCTACTAGGTGCCGACGAGTTTGGCTTTGCCACTGCGCCGTTGATTGTGGAAGGGTGTTTGATGATGCGTAAGTGCCATCTCAACACCTGCCCGGTCGGTGTTGCCACGCAAGATCCTGAACTGCGTAAACGATTTACCGGTAAGCCAGAACATGTGGTCAACTACTTCTTTATGGTGGCCGAAGAGATTCGCCAAATCATGGCTGAATTGGGTTTCCGCAAATTTAATGACATGATCGGCCATTCTGAATTTCTCGACATGAACCGTGCCATCAACCACTGGAAGGCGAAAGGCTTAGATTTTTCTCGTGTTCTTTATAAACCAGAAGCCGGGCCGGGTGTTGCGATCTATAACTGCGAAACACAGGCGCATGGTCTTGAGCATGCGCTTGATCACCAGTTAATTAAAGAAGCGGCACCTGCATTAGAGCGCGGTGAAGCGGTGACGATTGAAACACCAATCACCAATGTGAACCGTACCTTTGGTGCCATGCTGTCGGGTCGTGTGGCTGAACGTTATGGCCTTGAAGGCCTGCCGGAAGATACCATCTCGATTACAGCACGCGGCATCGCGGGCCAGAGTTTTGGTTCTTTTGTCGCGCACGGTGTCAGCATTGAACTAATCGGCGAAGCGAATGACTATGTCGGTAAAGGGCTGTCGGGTGGGCGCCTGGTTGTCTATCCGCCTAAAGAGTGTCCTATTGTGCCAGAAGAAAATATCATCGTGGGTAACACCGTACTTTACGGTGCGATCTCGGGTGAGGCCTACTTTCGCGGTATCGGTGGAGAACGTTTCGCCGTTCGTAACTCAGGTGCCACCACGGTTATTGAAGGTGTGGGCGACCACGGTTGTGAATATATGACGGGAGGTGTGGTGGTGGTACTGGGCCAGACCGGACGTAACTTCGCCGCCGGTATGAGTGGTGGTATTGCTTACGTACTGGATGAGGCGGGTGATTTCAAACAGCGCTGCAACATGGCGATGGTTGACCTGGAACCGATCCCAGCAGAAGATGATTCACTAGAGCTGCTTGAGCAGCAGGGCGGAGAGTTAGAGACGCATGGCAGTGTTGATATTCAGAGCGACATGACGCGTTACGATGCGCTGCGCCTGAAACACCTAATTGAACGTCACATGCACTACACCGATAGTGGCCGCGCACGTGAAATCCTCGACAACTGGGATGAGTGGTTGCCCAAGTTTGTGAAGGTAATGCCGGTTGATTATCGCCGTGCGTTGCAGGAGATGCAGGATGCGCAGGAGAAATCAGCAGGAAAAGAAGCGCAGAGTCATGCGCCAGGGGGGCAGCACTAATGGGTAAGCCAACAGGATTTCTTGAGATAGAACGTCAAGAGCGTAGCTATAAACCGGTCGAACAACGGATCAAACATTACAGCGAATTCGTTGTGCCACTCAGCGAAGAAGCGCTGAATGCACAGGGCGCGCGTTGTATGGATTGCGGTATTCCGTTTTGTCATGAGGGTTGCCCGGTCAACAACATCATTCCAGAATGGAACGACCTTGTTTATAAAAATGACTGGCGCAATGCGATTGATGTGCTGCATTCAACCAACAACTTTCCAGAGTTCACCGGGCGTATTTGCCCAGCGCCTTGCGAAGCGGCCTGTACCCTGAACCTTGAAGATATTCCAGTCACCATCAAATCAATCGAATGTGCGATTGTTGACCGTGCCTGGCAGGAAGGCTGGATCAAACCACAGATTGCTAGTCATATGAGCGGTAAAAAAGTGGCTGTGATTGGTGCTGGCCCGGCGGGAATGGCGGCGGCACAACAGCTAGCGCGTGCCGGCCATGCGGTAGAACTCTTTGAAAGAGAAGATCGTGCGGGTGGCCTACTGCGTTACGGCATCCCTGATTTCAAAATGGAAAAACATTACATCGATCGTCGTGTTGAGCAGATGACGGCAGAAGGCGTTGTCTTTCATGTGAATGCTAACGTCGGTGTCGATGTTGATATCCAGCAGCTACAAAAAGATTTCGATGCCGTTGTCTTGACAGGTGGCAGTGAGTATCCGCGTGACCTGCCTGTTGAAGGCCGTGGCCTTGACGGGGTTCATTTCGCAATGGATTTTCTGCGTCAGCAAAATAGACGTGTTGCCGGTGATGAAGTCCCTGCTAGTGAAGCGATCAGTGCAGAAGGTAAACATGTGGTGGTGATTGGTGGCGGTGATACCGGTTCTGATTGTATCGGTACCTCGATTCGTCAGGGTGCAGCATCGGTTACTCAATTAGAGATTATGCCGAAGCCACCTGAAAAAGAAGACAAAGGTAGCACCTGGCCAGATTGGCCCAATAAAATGCGCACCTCAAGTTCACAGGAAGAGGGTGCCGCGCGTCAATGGTCGGTTGCAACCCAATCAATAGTAGGTGAAGCTGGCAAAGCTAACACCTTAAATGCGATCAGTGTTGAGTGGGGCGCGAATGGCCCGCAAGAAATTAAAGGCAGTGAGTTTAGTCTTAAGGCAGATCTGGTACTACTGGCGATGGGCTTTGTTCATCCAGTACGCGAAGGAATGCTTGAGGCGCTGGGTGCCGAGTTAGATGGGCGTGGCAATGTACAGGCAAACACAGATGACTATAAAACTTCCGTAGAGAAGGTGTTTGCTGCCGGTGACATGCGTCGCGGTCAGTCGTTAGTAGTGTGGGCGATCCGTGAAGGGCGCCAGACGGCACGCGCGGTTGATGAGTTTTTGATGGGGAGTTCTGATCTGCCACGTTAAGACATTGGCGATCATGACGGCGTGCCCTTTGGGTGAAAGAGACAATAACTAAAAGTTTAAGGCTGACCGATGACCGAATTAAAGAATGATCGTTTTCTACGTGCCCTGCTAAAAGAGCCCGTGGACGTAACCCCTGTTTGGATGATGCGCCAGGCCGGGCGTTACCTGCCAGAGTATCGCGCCACGCGCGAACAGGCCGGTAGCTTTATGGACCTGTGTAAAAATGCAGAGCTTGCCTGTGAAGTAACCCTGCAACCACTGGAGCGTTACCCGCTGGATGCGGCGATTCTCTTTTCAGACATTTTAACCATTCCAGATGCGATGGGCCTTGGCCTACGCTTTACTACCGGTGAAGGGCCAACCTTTGATAACCCAGTGCGCACCGAAGCCGATGTTAATAAACTGTTTGTGCCAGAGCCAGAAGGCGAACTGCAATATGTGATGAATGCCGTGCGTACCATTCGTAAAGCACTTAATGGCCGTGTGCCGCTCATTGGTTTTTCGGGTAGCCCATGGACACTGGCGACTTACATGGTTGAAGGTGGCGGCAGCAAAGACTATGCCAAGGTTAAAGGGATGATGTTTGATCGCCCAGATCTGATGCACAAACTGCTTGATACCACTGCGCAGTCTGTTACCTCTTACCTGAATGCGCAGATTGAAGCGGGCGCGCAGGCGGTTCAGATTTTTGATACCTGGGGCGGCGCACTGACACCGCGTGACTACAAAGAATTTTCACTGCGTTACATGCAGCAGATTGTTGATGGTCTGATTCGTGAAAAAGATGGCCGTAAAGTTCCCGTCATTCTTTTCACCAAAGGCGGCGGCCAGTGGTTAGAAGCGATGGCCGATACCGGTTGTGATGCCTTAGGTCTGGACTGGACCACTGACATTGGTGAAGCACGCAAACGTGTTGGCGACAAGGTTGCACTACAAGGCAACATGGACCCAAGCACCCTTTACGCAAGCCCAGAGCGTATTCGCGAGGAAGTCGCAACCATTCTGGAAGGTTATGGCAGTGGCGAAGGTCATATCTTTAACCTTGGCCATGGTATTCATCAGTTTGTTGACCCGGAACATGCGGGTGCATTTATTGATGCGGTGCATGCGCTGAGCCCTAAGTACCATAAATAGCCCGATTACATTTATAAAACACCAGGAGTCACTGACTAAGTAATGTAACTGTCATTACGAGCAGCGCGAAGTAATCTCGCCATTTGAGTAACGATAGAGGCAAGAGATTGCCGCGTCGTTTTACTCCTCGTACCGCAAGGGTACTTCCTTCGGTCGCATGACACTTGGTTAGTGACCCCCTAAATGAGATGTACTGATATGAAAGACGTCGATGATCTAAGTATGTTCGCCCCATCCGGTCCACCACCGATTCCGGAAGAGTTTGAAAAGCTGCGCCATATGGAAGCCTTTTCTGAAGCGATGTTTAATCGCATCGTCAGTATTCAGGAGAAAGAGCATGCCGCGTGGGATGAAACAAAGACATTTGCTGAGCGTGTTAAAGACATTCCGTTGCATGCACTGATCTTCAGCAACCCAGATCGTGATCCCACTGAGTTCGCCACCACCATCGCACCATTCTACCCACTGCGTGGCGAGATGCAGCAGATAGCGCATTGTGCAAAACAGGTCGCTAACAATCCAACCGTGTGTGAGCTTCATGCTGGCAATGGTTTTGTCGGTAGTCTGCTGGCGCAGGAAGGCGTGAACGTCATCGGCGCGCGTGACCCAGCCGCCAAGCCAAATCAAATTGAAAACTTTTATGATGCTGAACAATACACCATGAAAGATCAAGCGGTAGACGCCATCGATTTTGAATTCGATGTCGCTTTCTCTGCATGGATGCCCGGTGATCAAAACCTGACGCCCGCGATCTTAAAGCACAAACCGAAGTTGATCATTTTTATTCACACTGATCACACCGATGAAAAGAGTGAACTACCGCAGACCGGCACCCCAGAAGCATTTATTGATTTGCCAGAAAATTATGCATTGATCGCAGGCTGGTCAATCACCCGTCCGAAAGATTGCCTGCATGAAGTATGGGAAGAACTCACCCCAAGTATCGAAGAAATACGCCACGTTAAAATCTACGCCGATACCCCGTATCAAGATATTGACCTGGGTGAAGGGCTAGAACCAGCAGAACCTTATGACTGGGAAAAAGAACTTGATATGGTGCTGACAGGGTTGAGTGCTAAAGAGCATCTGCGCAGTCAGGGATTCCCTGTTTAGTTTTTCCTTTTCGTCATTGAGCTAAGTAGGGTGGGCACATGTGCCCACCAATCATTACGAGATAACACAATTAACCTTTAACGGGCGTAATGCATTAATTGTTATTTTGATGAATGAGCAGCTAAGAATCACGGGAAGTGTTGTAATGGCTTCTATCCGTCAAAGCGTGCAATCTCTTCTTGGTATCGGGTTAGATGAATTGAGAGCTTCATTATAAAAAGATAAAAGCCAAATTGACTTAAGCAAAATAGTTTCTCTGGCCTCTGCTCAATGCAATGATTGAGTGGAATCGATACCACGTTATCGAGAAGAGCTATTGTCTCAAAGGGGAGTTGTTCGCTAGCGGGAAGATAAAAGATCGATGTAATACACTGATCTTTGATTGCTTTTGCTATGCTTTGTGCTCGTTGTTCGCCCTTTGAATTGGCAACGCGCCTTAAGTATAAATCGAGTTTTAGTAATGGGGAAAAGAGAACTTTTACCGGCAACGTACGTTGATTATTTGTAGAAATATCGCAACTATTAGATAGTAGCAAGCCCTTTACTTGCTGTTCTTTTCCGGTTAATGGGTCGAAGTATTTAAATTCCCCCCATCCATCTCCTTGCAGCATTTCATTGGCATAAGTATTGCGCGCTAGGTAGTAATTTGCCTTTTCTGGGAAAGAGCGTATTTCCTCAAATAGCTGCTCTCTTTGTTTAGGGAGAAGATATGGGGGCAGGTAGCGCGCAGCCTCTTTTAATTCATTTTCCATTCGAAATTAGTTATGCGTATAGATCTTCCATATTAGTGTAAAGCAGAGAAGAGAGATCGTCTTCTAATTGAACTTGATTGTGTAGGAGGTCTTCGTGTAGTGCAATCAATGCGTTTAAAACATTGTCTTTAGATATGAAAGTTTCTTTGACCTCCAATGTGCCATATGAACTAGCAGTATATTGTGACTGTTCATAGGAAATAAGAGCATGATCAGAAGGGGGAGAGCTAGCTTCTGGTGTGCAGGTAGCCGCGACTAGCCCTGTTGCAAGAAGGTAGCTGAAAGTACGCATACGCTTTTGGTCATGTAGAGCAGCATCTGTCGTTGTCATTTCGAGTCTTCCTCGTATTGAGGGCCATAATGCTCAACAGTGGCCGAAGCTAATAAAGAGAAGAAAATTTCTTTTTCCTTTGCTCGTACTAAATCAAGTTGTGAATGAAAGGATTTCCAGAATGAGTCAGAAGGAGATATGTCGTTATATGTATGAATTGAATCAATATCAAGTAGTAAGCCTTCTAGCGGATTTACCCCACCTGGAAGTGATACTTTGGCAGAAGAAACAATGTTAACGACGTTAATAATATTGCCATCTGTTAATTCTGTTCGAATCGTGCAGCTGTTTGTATTTAGGTCATAGGGGCCTAATTTTATTGACGAATCAAGAGCCTCTAGCCCTGAAGACTTGTCAGTGGCTTGGATTAAATTAATATATTTCAGAGAAAATCGTTCTATTGATACAATAATTTCTGATTTTTTTAGTAATTCAGATAGTTCAACTATTTTTTCTTTAAATTGACGCCATCCGATATATGGCTGGCGACAAGCGACGCTGCAAACGGAATCTCCAATCATAATGGCAGATTGTTCGCCTTCGAAGCGGATAATGGGCGCATAAGTCAAATTTGGATCGGTGCGGCGAATATCTTTTGGGATCTGACTGATCGGGAGGTTGGTAAGTTGTGGGTAATCTTGTTTCAGAGCCGAGTAGAGAAGTCCTGGAAGCAAATCCGAAGCAGAAATCCCCGGTGCTGTTTTAAATCGTAACTCAAAAATGCTCTCAACAATAGGATCTTGAGAGAGTCTCGTAGGGAATGGTCGATCCATTAAGATACTCTTAATTTATGAGTCACATAATTGTGAAATATCGTTCATATTATACTGAATTTTGGGTGCCTAGCTAGTGCAGAGAAAATTAAAGCATATACCCATCATTAGAAACCCAAAAATAAACATAAAAACAACAGCTTATAATTTCATCATCACTTTAAACGCATTCAGTGACAGGCAGTTCTTTCTATAGCCCGCATTAATGCGGGTTATCAATCTCGTCGCTAATACCTGTTATACTTGATTTTTAATTTCAAGTATTTAAATGGTTAATTGAAGGTTAACCTATTGTTTATATAGGATATATAGGGATGAAAATACCAGTATCACCCCCGGATTTTGATGCGATTTTTCGCTCTATTACTGAGAATGATTCAGAGACGTTTCTACGCCTGATTCAAAGATCCAGCCCACTCGATCAAAAAGGGCGCTACCTTCATTGGGACAAACTATGTCACCTTACTCCCCCAGAGGGGCTAACGAGCGAGACATGGTGGTTCAGTATAAAAGTAGCGCGGCGTAATCTTTACAAGTCGTTACCGCTGCAAGTGAAGCAAGGTGCAGCCATTAAATTCGCGGTACCGGATTTGGTATTGCGTGAGCTGTATTGGCTGGATCGTTATGCGGCAGGCAATATTCAGTCGTCCGATGCCATTACTAATGCACAAACGCGTAATACTTACCTAATTCGTTCGTTGATTGAAGAGGCTATCAATTCTAGCCAGCTTGAAGGGGCCTCTACCACTCGAAATGTGGCAAGAGAGATGATTCGGCAGAACCGGGCACCAACAGATAAAAGCGAGCAGATGATCCTGAACAATTATCACGCTATGGAGTTTGTTAGAGAAATAAAAGATGAGGTACTGACACCGTCAATTGTGTGTGAGCTACATAGAAGGCTGACACTGAATACCTTGGATGAAAACAGTATTGGCCGTTTCCGGATCGCGTCAGATGAGGTACATGTCGTTGATAACGCGACACAAGAATATTTGCATACACCTCCACCGGCAGAACAGTTAGAGGAGCGTATGCAATCACTTTGTGATTTTGCAAACAGAGGTGGTGAGCATGACGTTGGCGGGGCTTCGGATAATGGATTTTTGCACCCCGTTATTCGTGCTATCACACTGCATTTCATGCTGGCCTATGATCATCCATTTTGTGATGGGAATGGGCGTACGGCTCGCGCACTGTTTTACTGGGCAATGGCGAGAGAGGGCTATTGGTTGATGGAGTTTGTTTCTATTTCTCGAGTGATTAAAAAATCGCCAGCACAATATAGTAAGGCTTATCTATATACAGAAACGGATGAAAATGATCTGACTTATTTTCTGGTTCATCAGCTAGAGGTGATTCATCAGGCAGTCGATGCTTTACATGAATTTTTGGATCAAAAAATGCAAGGAGTGCAGCAGGCAGAGAGAATGCTGATGGATAATCCTCGGTTGAGTGGCAAGCTGAATTTTCGTCAGCTAGCCCTGTTACGTCATGCTTTGAAGCATCCTCGTTTCAGTTATGTGATAGAGGAACACAAAAGATCGCATGGAGTATCTTATGATGTTGCACGAAAAGATTTGTTAGAGATGGCGGATAAACTGAAATTGCTAGTGAAAACTAAAGAAGGCAGGCGTTACTATTTTGTTGTACCTAATGATTTAGAGCAGAGAATAGCGACTTCATAACACTGTATTAATAAAACGCTGCCTCACCACCCGGTCGTGTCGCAAACCGTTTATAGTTCCATTGGTACTGAGCGGGGATGGTACGCACGGCATCTTCAATCATTTTATTAATTGCGATGATAGATGTTTGGGTATCACGACTACAGACATCTTCAGGTGCGGGGATAAAATGAAGGTGAAACCCTTTGCTGTCCGGTAGTCGTTCGGCATAAGTAAGCAGCACCGTTGCGTTACTTTTTTGAGCTAGGCGAGAGAGCAGTGTCATGGTGTTTGCCTGCACGCCAAAGAACGGTGCGAAGTTTCCGCTGTTGGTGCGGGGGTCCTGGTCTGGCAGAATCCCAATCACTTCATTCTTGGCGAGCACCTGATAAAGCACGCGAATGCCTTTGGCATCGGTGGGGGCTAGTTTTTGCTGGTAACGTTTTCGGCCATTAAGGATAACGTTATCGAGCGCTGCCATGCGAGGTGGCCGATAGAGATTGGTCATCGGATAACGCGGGGCACAATAGACACCTAGCATCTCCCAGTTTCCGAGATGCGGTGCGACCAGGATAACCCCCTTGCCACGTGTGAGCCCGGCCTTAAGGTGTTCTTCACCACTGACTTGTTGAATAAGTGCTGAGACCTTATTTTGGTTGCCTAGCCAAATCTTGCCACATTCAAGCAGTGTTTTACTGCCTTCAATGAGTGTCTGTTTTGTTAGTTGTGTTTGTTCATCAGCAGTCAATTCAGGAAAACAGCGTTGAATGTTGAGGCGAGTAACGAGGCTGTGTTTGTTATCACCGCGTGCGTAATAACTGCCGGTCCAGTTGGCAATACGGTGTAGCCAGCCCAGTGGTAGATGGGCAAGCAGGTGGGTCAGGGCTTTGATTAGTTGTTCACGCATTGAGCTGTCCAAATCAATAATACTTAGCTTCTGGCGCTAAGCTGATAAAGAACGAATTTTAACAGGTATTGACGCTGGCGTGGCGGCGTAAAAAAGCCTCGGTCAGAAGACCGAGGCTGCTTCGGAGACCTCAGGGGTGCGAGGAGAATTCCCACCCCTGAAGCTTGTGAACACTATTGGCTGCTGAGCATCAGTGCATCTCGATACAGCAGTTCTACACGGCGATTTTCGCCCCAGTGGTTGGCACCTAGCATGGGTATGTTGTCACCCATACCACCAATGCGTAGTTGGCCTTCTGGAACCCCTGCGCTGGTTAAGACCGTGGCGATGGCCTCTGCACGTAACAGGCTTATGTACTGGTTGTAGTTTTTGTTGCCGCGGTTATCTGCATGACCGCTAATCACGAGTACGACATTTTTATTGTTGAGCAGATACGCGGCATGTTGGTTAAGCATCTCTTTATCGCCATCACTAACCATGGTTTTGTTGAAGCCAAAGAAAAACTTTACTTGCTCTGGTTCTGGTTCTGATATTCCTGTGGTTGAGTGTGCTATCTCAATCAGTTGGTCGATCTCTGCAGACTCAGCGGCAGAGAGCGTGTTTTCCACTTCATCAAACTCAATGCCTTCTTCAACAATCAATACAGTCATGGCTGCGGTTTCCTCTGTTGGGGTGGTGGATAGCGCTTGTTTATTTTTGTGTTCGATAACAATTTCTTGAGATTGCTCTTGTTCAAGCTGGTTGAGGTAGCCCTCCATATTATGAATAGCCAATTTTACGGATTCATTAATATCCACAGTCTCTTGTGAGATGGCGAGGGTATTGTCGCTCCCGGCGTCAGCCGTAACAAAATGTTTACTATCGGTACTGGCACAACCAGCTGCGAATAAGAGTGGAAGTGTAATGGTGGTAATTAAACGTAGATGATGGTTCATGATGGCGCGCCTCTGTTGTTTGGTGCCTATATGGCATGAGGTCTATTAAACCAACAAAGAGTGGCGCGAGAAGGTTGGAGAAGTGATCAATTCAGTTTGAATTGTGGCAGAAGGTGGCGGGTAGGGTGGGCACATGTGCCCACCTCGTGACTAATGTAGAGGAGACTTAGAAACCGGAATGGTTAGGATAAAAGAAACCCCGTCAGGGTGATTAGTATTCTGTATCTCAATGCTTGCATGGTGAAATTCAGTGATCAGCCTGACGATGTATAGCCCCAGTCCGAGGTGTGGCGAGTCTGTTTTATGTTGCCGCACCGAGACCATCGAATCAAACAGACTATCACGCATATCATCCGGCAGTGTTTTCCCCTGGTTATGAACAGTAATAGAAAGAGCGCCATCTGTTGCTTCGCATGAGATTAAAATTGGTGTGTCGTCCCTGGAAAAATCAGTTGCATTGTCAACCAGCTTATCCATCAGTTGAGCCAGTAATTCAGGTGATCCTTCTATCACTTTAGTCCGAGCGTTGTCACTGCAATTAAAATCAAAGGCCTGTTGTGGGTAGGCGAGGCGATAACCGTTGATGCAAGCCTCAATCACATCGATGGCAGAATAGTGTTCACGTGCCTCATGAAGGATTGTCTGTTCAAGATGCGTGGCTTCACTCATGCGAGTTAAAATGTTGTTAAGGCGTGTGGCCCCTTCGTTGGCGCGTTTAATATAGGTGAGGCTTTCGTTGTCGAGTTTAGTCTGATCAATATTGTCGAGAGATGAGCGCACAATCGTAATCGGTGTTCTCAGTTCATGGCTGAGCTTTCCAGACATCGTTTCAAGGTAGCGGTTGTATTGTGATAGTCTTTTTAACATGCCTGAAAAGCTTCGCCCCAGATCACCAATCTCGTCACTTGATTGACTATTTATCTGCGTCTGCAGGATCTTCCCATCATCAGTGATGCTGGCATCAATCTCATTGCGCAGCTTATGGATGCGCAGTGACAGGCGAGTGGCAAAAAATAGTAGGACACCAAAGGTGAGCAGGAATGTGAGCAGTGCCATGTTGACCATCGCTTCAATGACCTTGTTTTGCCGTATCAAAATACTACTGCTGTTCTCTTCGATGGCAATTGCACCAACGATCACGCCGTTTAGATAAACTGGATGAGCCGCGATCGTGATGTTTATATTTTCATTTTCAGTTGCACGCCAGTCAGTTTTAGCGGTGCCAGCAAGTGCCGTAATAATAGCGGGATTGTCGAGCCTTGAGGCGGATGAGAGTGGGTCTGAAAAACCACCGTAGGGCTGCTCAAGTGTTATGTGATAGAAGAGTTTCATTAATATTGAAAATAGAGAGGCGTCATTTGGGGCGTGCTGCTGGGATTGTTCGCTGGTTATCTGCTGAAGATCACCCGCCATGCCGATGACACGCTGGTTGTTATCGACAATCCAGACACGATTCTTTGCTGTCGTCAGGCGCGCTAAGAGCGATTCCATCTGAGGCGTGGGAATAACAATCGTTCCGAGTTCATTGGCCTGTTCAGTGTTGGCATTGGCGACGAGGTTTTTAATTGCCCCGGTGGCGGCATCGTCAACATCAACGACGGCAATCGCCAGCCTGCCGTTAAACATAGTCAGTGGTATTTGTAACTCAACGGTATAACCACCTTTGATAAATTGCCACTGGCCTTTGATATTGGTTTCTGGTCTGAGTGGTAGGTTGCCACTATTATTCTGAGACAGTGGGCTACTTTTATGAGGCGATGGCATTAGCTTGGCGTGCACCCACCCTGGTGTCATCGTCGCTATCTGATAGCGCCTGAACTTCCCATTATGGTCGATCATACTGATGCGTATATGGTCAGCGCGATCAAGGCGACGGCTGGTGGGTGAACGGTAAATGACATGGTCATCCGTTACCCGCAATGCGATGTAGAGATGATCTTGATAGTGCCCGATGCGCTGTAAAACACGGAGGTCACCATTGCTTTCCCCTAATGGCTGCTCTCTCTCTTGATAATGACGCCAGTCATCAAGATAGCCATCTAGTTGAATCGCTGTGTTGAGCGGCCTTACATAAAGGTGGGATGGGTTATGCTCTAAATTGGTTTGATGGTTTTGATTGATTAATCGTTTTTCCTGTTCGCCCATTACAGTCGCCATGATTGAGATACGGCCGATGAGCTGCTCTTCATGCGCCTCTCTCAGATAAGACTCAAGGTTTTGGATGTACTGTGCCCCGAGCCACGGCACGATCAGTAGGCTGAGTGATGCCAGCAAGAGTTTGCCGCGAATCCCCATTAGCTGCTTTTAGTTTCGAGCCAGCGGTAGCCCATACCGTAGACGCTATCGATAGCCGAAAAGCCGTTGTCGATGGCGATGAATTTTTTTCGCACACGTTTGATGTGTGAGGTAATGGTGGTGTCATCTACCACAATGTGCGCATCCTGCATTAATTGTTCGCGGTTTTTAACATGACCTGGATGTTTGGCGAGACAGTGGATGAGCCAGAACTCGGTCAGGCTGATTTCCAGTGGCTTGCCATGCCAGCTCACGCTGTAGCGATTCATATCTAATAGCAGTTCGCCTCGTCTTAATTCCGACTCTTCTGCCGAGGGTTGTTGCAGTGCATCCATGCGGCGAAAGAATGCGGCGACGCGCGCACAAAGATGCACCAGGCTAATGTCTTTGGTGAGATAGTCATCGGCACCTAAGCGAAGCCCGGAGACGATGTCGAGGTCGCTATCACGAGCGGTGAGAAAGATGATCGGCAGCGTGGATGACTGTTGACGTAGCAGGCGGCAGAGATCAAAGCCACCCTCTATTTCATCATCAAGGCCGATGTCGAGCAGCACCAGGTCGGGTAGTGGTTGCGTAAAACTGTGTTCTGCCTCTGTGCGACTGGCATAGCTTGCGACGTCATAGCCCTGTTTGGTGAGGGCGTCGACGTAGTTTTGTCGGATCGCTTCTTCATCTTCGACGATTGTGATGCGTTTGTTCATAGTGGATTCCAGTTATTCACGCTAGGGGTAAATTAGCATACCCGGCATGGTTTGTGAGGTGACTTGATCACTTCTGGCCCACATTGCCATTATTCGCCATTTTTGCACCCAATTTGCCCCGCGTTGTTTCCTGTTAGTGCCATTTTTGAAGTCCTTAATAAGCGATAGACAAATTCCGGTGCGCTGATGGAGTTAACAACTACGCCATGGACGGCACACTGGCTCACGACATTTGAGGGGTAGTAAAATGAATCGAAATCAAAGTAGCCATGAGCAACAGTCCTCTGTACTTATTATCTATTCCTGGAGTGAAATAGTGGAGCTTATTTCACTCGTGTCACTTGGCTGGTTGATAGTTTTTCTGTTTATCAGCAGTGCGAATGCCGCTGTCGAGCATGGTGATAGCCTTAATGAAATTGAGATACACCAGGTTAAGAGCGGCTTGTTGTTGTTTAAATCGGAAGCAGGCAGTCGATACCAGTTAGCCGCTACGCTTGAGACGGATGTGAAGATTGAAGTCACGGGGATGATTGCTCGCACAAGACTAAAGCAGACATTTAAGAATGATAGTGGGCGCTGGCTTGAAGGGGTTTATGTATTTCCGCTGCCAGAGAATGCGGCGGTAGATCGTCTACGGATGCAGATTGGTGAGCGGATGATCGAAGGGGTGATAAAGCCACGAGAGGAGGCGAAGCGCATCTATAAAAAGGCCCGTAACGAAGGTAAAAAGGCATCGCTAATTGAACAGGAGCGGCCTAATCTATTTACCAATTCAGTGGCCAATATCGCACCGGGTGAAATCGTAGTGATAGAGATTGAGTACCAACAGACCGTGCGTTATGACAACGGTGAATTTAGTCTGCGTTTTCCGATGGCAATCACACCGCGTTATATTCCGGGTGCAGCTGTGGTTAGTGACGAGCAGATTGTGGCATTTAACGGCAATGGCTGGGCGATGAACACGCATCCGGTAGGTGATGCCTCTCGTATCACGCCGCCTGTTTTTGAAGGTGATAAGAAGATTAACCCCGTTCGACTGCGTGTGACGATCAATGCGGGGTTTACGTTGGCCGATGTTGAAAGTGCCTATCATCGAATCACGGTAAATCACAGTGTGTCCAATAGCACGGCGGTATCACTTGCCGATGCCTATGAAGTTATCTATGCCGAACGAGACTTTGAACTCACGTGGAGACCCGAAACTGCAAGCGTGCCACGCGCGGCACTTTTTACAGAAGAGAAAGATGGCGAGCTTTATCACCTGGTGATGGTGCTGCCTCCTGCGAACCTGAATGGCAATGATATGAGGGCAGCACGCATCGGTCGTGAAGTGATCTATGTGATTGATACCTCTGGCTCAATGTCTGGCACCTCTATTAATCAGGCCCGGCGGGCGTTATCGCTGGCACTGAAGCGGCTACACCCGGGTGATCGTTTTAATGTGATTTCATTTAATAGCACGACCGACAAGCTGTTTTCATCCGTACGTAAAGTAACCGATCAGAACTTACGTGAGGCACAGCGTTACGTCTCATCATTAGAAGCGAATGGAGGCACGGAGATTCGAGGCGCGTTAGAGGCATCGCTTGCCAATCAACGCGAAAGCGCATTGGTACGACAGGTGGTATTTTTAACCGATGGCAGTGTCGGTAATGAGGCTGAACTGTTTACGTTGATTAAACAAAAGCTGGGCGGTAGCCGGCTGTTCACGATTGGGATTGGTTCGGCACCGAATAGCCATTTTATGAGCAAAGCGGCGCAGTTCGGGCGTGGTACGTTTACCTATATTGGTGATGTGAGTGAAGTAGAAAGCAAGATGAACGACCTGTTTCATAAACTAGAAACTGCTGTGATGACAGACCTGGCGGTCGTGTTTGACGACTCTGAATCTGGCTCTGGGGTTGAGGTGTGGCCTAAGCGCCTGCCAGACCTCTATCAGGGAGAGCCATTGCTGTTAACCGCACGTACCAAACTGAACAATCAGTTGGTAGTGGTTAGTGGTAAACGACAAAACAGAGCGTGGCGAAACAGCTTCCAGCTACAGCAGTCTGGCAATGATAGTGGCATTGCCACCATGTGGGCAAGGGCGAAGATTGCGGCATTGATGGACCGTATTCACGCGGGTGAAAAAGAGAAAACGATAAAACCAGCAGTGGTTAATGTCGCGTTAAAACATCACCTGGTTAGCAAGTACACCAGCCTGGTTGCAGTTGATGTGACACCTGTTCGCCCCATTTCTGAGGTACTTGATACGCAGGCGTTACCCGTCAACTTACCTAAAGGGCAGGCGCATGCAAGAATATTTGGTCGTCATGCGCAGACGGCAACACCGGCACAACTACAGCTGATGATCGGCGTGATGCTTTTATTGGCCGCGTTATTTGTATGGCGTCACAATAAAGCGGTTAGGGTGCCGGGTGATGTTTAAGTGGAGCCGTCGAGTCATATTGCTCTTGTTGTTAAGCGGCGGCCTGTGGCAGGTGGGTGAAGGCAGTTATATCTATGCCAAGGCTCAACTTGCACAGATGTTAATCCTGGATGCATGGGAAGAGGGCATCGCCAACCGTCAGTCAATCAAACCTTGGTCATGGGCCGATACTTGGCCAGTGGCACGTTTGATGGTGCCTCGGCTCGGCATCGATCAGATTGTACTCGCCGGTGATAATGGTCGTGCGCTAGCCTTTGGGCCGGGGCACCGCTTTGGTACGCCACTCCCTGGCGAATTGGGCAATAGCCTGATTGCAGGGCATCGTGATACCCATTTTGGTTTTTTGAAGGACCTTCGTATTGATGACACCATTTTAGTTCAAAATCAGGCAGGGGCAATACACGTGTATGTTATCGATTCGTATGAGGTGGTTGATGAAGGCACGCCGGTGTTTACGGTCGTTGGCCAGTCGACGTTAACATTGGTTACCTGTTACCCCTTTGGTACGGTCATACCGGGCGGGCCATTGCGCTATGTAGTGATGGCCAGTGTAAAAGATACGGAGCAAGTAAGCGTTAATTTGGCCAGCTTTTAAAGCCGTAACTACTCAGCTATACCCCCTGTAATTCGCCATTTCAGCGTTAAAAAATGATCATTTACACCTGTAAACTCACATTTTTCGCCTTGCACCCGAGGGCATAAAGAAACTGACGAGTTTCAGGGGCTATACCCAAGGGGCACCCTGTCTGAGCAGTTACCGTAAATTTTGACACCTCGCTGAGTAGTTACTTAAAGCCTTAGATTCAATGAGATCTTTGCACGATACAATCACGCGTAAAAATGCATGGGAGCTCGGATTGGGGTATCGATTTTAGTTCTCACTAAGCGCCGCTCATAAAAAGGCCCCGGCCAGTTGGCAGGGTTTTTTTGGTTTCACGTTGCGGATCAGCTCACGAAGTCAGCAGTGGTGCAATCACCAGACTCACAATCGCCAGCACGTTGATCAGGATATTCATCGATGGGCCGGAGGTGTCCTTGAACGGATCACCTACGGTGTCACCAACGACGCAGGCGGTGTGGACGTCGGAGCCCTTGCCGCCAAGGTTGCCTTTTTCGACATATTTTTTGGCGTTATCCCAGGCGCCACCGGCATTGGCCATCATCAGTGCCATCAACACACTGCAGAGCAGCGCGCCAGCGAGCATGCCGCCGAGGGCTGAGGCCCCCAGCCCGAAGCCGACAACGACCGGCGCAGAGACCGCTAACACGCCCGGTAATACCATCTTTTTCAACGCCGCACTGGTGGCGATATCGATACAGCGATCACTATCCGGCTTGGCTGTGCCCTCCATCAGCCCCGGGATCTCTCTGAACTGTCGACGGATCTCCTGGATCATCTCGAAGGCTGCATCACCCACGGCGGTCATCGTTAGTGAGGCGACCAGAAATGGGAAGATCCCACCAAGGAACATCCCCATTAATACGATTGGTTCACCGAGATCCAGCGAGAAGTTCGGTATCCGCACGGAGACATCCTGAATATAGGCCGCGATGAGTGCCAATGCCGCCAGTGCCGCCGCACCAATGGCAAAGCCCTTGCCGATGGCCGCAGTGGTATTGCCCAGTTCATCGAGTGAATCGGTGATTTTACGAGTCTCTTCACCTAATCCGCTCATCTCGGCGATGCCGCCTGCGTTATCCGCCACTGGGCCGTAAGCATCGATTGCCATGGTGATGCCGACGGTGCCGAGCATACCGATGGCGGCGATGCCGACACCATAGAGCCCGCAAAGCTCGCTGGAGACGTAGATGATGGCGCACAGGGTCAGCACTGGAACGACCACCGACTCCATGCCAATCGCGAGACCGGTAATCATCACCGTAGCGGGGCCGGTTTCCCCCGATTTGGCAATGTCGCGTATCGGTTTGCCTGCGGTGTAATATTCAGTCACCAGCCCGATGATGATGCCACCCACCGCACCAGCGATTACTGCGCCCCAGATATTAAAGGAGACCCCAGCACCCCAGATAACGATTGCCGCCAGCAGAATAAAGGCGAGAGACGCGCTGATGGTGCCACTCCGTAACGCCACTTCGGGCGATTTGCTGGAATATTTTTTAACGATGGCGATGCCCGCAATTGAGCAGAGCAAGCCGACGGAGGCGAGTGCCAACGGCAGAAACATCAGGCTTTCGCGTGGGCCGAGGGTGTCGACAACATCGACGGCCAGGGTTGCGGCCAGCGCGATGGTCGCGATCATCGCGCCGCAATAGGACTCGAAGATGTCGGAGCCCATGCCTGCGACGTCACCGACGTTGTCACCCACATTGTCGGCAATCACGCCGGGGTTGCGCGGGTCATCTTCGGGGATGCCGGCTTCAAGCTTGCCGACCAGATCGGCACCCACATCCGCACTCTTGGTAAAGATGCCGCCGCCAACGCGCGAGAAGAGCGCAACGCTGGAGGCGCCCATGCCAAAGCCGTGGATGGTGTGGGCGGTGTCAGGGTCGCCGCCAAAAAAGAGATAGAGCAGCCCTAGCCCTAATAGCCCCATTGCCGCGACCGTTAGCCCCATCACCGAACCGCCGTAAAAGGCGACCGTCAGCGCTTCAGTGGCGCCTTTATTGTGGGCGGCCACCGTGGTGCGCACATTGGCCCGGGTGGCGGCTTGCATGCCGATATATCCAGCACTGGCCGAACAGAGGGCGCCGAGCAGGAAGGCGAAGGTGGTGCCAGCCCCCAGCGACATTGCCAGTAGCACTGCAACCACGACCACAAAGATGTTCAGCACCATGTATTCGCGCTTGAGAAAGACCATTGATCCTCGATGGATGGCTTCGGCAATCTCTGCCACGGTGCCTTCACCACCGGGATATTCCAGGACCATCTTATAGATACGATAGGCCGCGTACAGGCCGAAAGCACCCAGTATTGGTGGTAACAGGTGAGTGATACTCATGTTTTCCCCCTTCTACTTCATGTATTTAATCGTGTCCGTGATTAGGTGCGCGGCCGCAGCTATGGGCGGATCCGAACCTCGATTTGAGCATATTTGAATCAGCAATAAGGCGCAACAACTGATATTTGACGATGAGTGTTGTCGGAAAAACTATTTTTATCCCATATCGGCCTGCTTCCAAACACCTGCTATTTGGCCTTTGATGTATAATGTGCCCCTTTTTGTATGTGGAGAATATCGCGATGAATCTGGATAGGGTGTCTACTGGCGGCAAAAACGTCCCTGATGAAATCAATGTCATCATTGAAATACCGTCTCACAGTGATCCGGTTAAATATGAGGTGGACAAAGAGACCGGTGCCATGTTCGTCGATCGCTTCATGAGCACTGCGATGTATTATCCGTGCAACTACGGCTACATCCCGCACACACTCTCTGAAGATGGTGATCCGACCGACGTATTGGTTGTCACCCCGGTGCCGTTGATTAGTGGTTCGGTAATAAAATGCCGTCCAGTTGGCGTGTTGAAGATGAGTGATGAAGCGGGTAACGATGCTAAGTTGTTGGCGGTGCCGTTGACTAAGCTCTGTGAGCTTTATAAAGATGTGCAAGGGCCAGACGATATGCCGCCGCAGTTGCTGGCGCAGATTGCCCATTTCTTTGAGCATTATAAAGACCTTGAAAAGAACAAATGGGTCAAGCTGGAAGGTTGGGCCGGTGTTGAAGATGCAAAGGAAGAGATCGTTTCTAGCATCAAGCGTTTTGAAGAGACACCTGAGAAGCCTTGCTTCTAATTTTAAGGCTGAACCCAGCTCATGTCGCCATGACATGAGTGGGTTTGTTACTGACTATTCGCGTCGTAGGTCTTCTCTCGCAACGACTGGCATGTCACACAGCGGTATGCCGCAGGCTGTTTGAGCAGGCGGGCCCATTGAATCTCTTCGCCACAATCACTGCATTCACCGTAATGGCCAGTATTGAGGCGCTGATAGGTGGTGTTAACCTGCTTTAGCGCCACCAGATGTGATTGATTAGCGCATTGTTGAGATCGCGCAGTGGGTCCGCAACGGACTCTTCACCGGAATCATGTACTGAGTCCGTCAGGTTGAGTGTACTGTCGCCAGCGGTTCTCTTGCCTGGTTTCGTTGTGCTCCATTCAAGTGGCTCATGGCATCGCGCCATGTTTATGCTGTCGATTTAAAACCCATCGCAAATATCCGTAAGACAATTTAGTATGCACTTTATGAGCGCAACTGAACATCATCATAAGCATCAGGCCGATCATCATTCGGGACATCACCACCATCACCCTGGTTCTGGTAATGCATTGCTGTGGGCGTTGGCACTGACGCTTAGCTTTGCGGTAGTTGAAGCGGTTGGCGGGGTGATTTCCGGGTCGCTTGCTCTGTTAGGCGATGCGGGTCATATGCTGACAGATGCGATGGCGCTGGGGCTCGCCGCCTTTGCCGCGTGGCTGACTAAGCAGCCGCGCTCGGCACGCCATTCGTACGGCCTGGTGCGAGCAGAAGTGGTGGCGGCGTTGATCAATGGGCTGTTTATGTTGGTGATCGTTTTTACCATCACCTATCATGCGATCGATCGCCTGTTGCAACCGCAGCCGGTGGCGGGTGGTATGGTGATGGTGATTGCCGCCATCGGCCTGATGATTAATATTGTGGTGGCGATGATCCTGCACCGCGGTGAGCAGACGCTCAATACTCGCGCTGCCTATCTGCATGTGCTGGGCGATCTGCTCGGCTCCGTTGCGGCATTGGTGGCAGGCGCGGTGATCTACTTTACCGGCTGGATACCGATCGATCCGCTGTTGTCGTTGTTGATCTGCACCTTGATCCTCTATTCCTGTGTGCGACTACTGCGTGAAGGACTGCATGTGATTATGGAGGGGGTGCCGCTGAATCTTGATTATGATCAGATAGGTTCGGCGATGACCGAACCTGCGGCGGTTGATTCCATTCATGACCTGCATGTCTGGACGCTATCCAGCGGTCTGGTGGCGCTGTCTGCACATGTGGTGATTCGTGACATGAATGAGTGGGAAGCTGTGCTGGGTGAGTTGAGTGTGCAGCTGGATCGGCGCTTTGATATCCAGCATATTACGTTGCAGCCGGAGTTGATGCAGAGAGCTTGTAGTCAGGGCTGTTAGCGCGAAAAGCTACAGGCCAGTTTCTGGACCCTCTAGGTCAATTCAGGCTTTTGAAGTGCCGTAATCCTGTGAGCCCCCGCAAATAGTGGCGATAATAATCGTTGCAAATCAATTCTTGCTAATGCGAATGATTCTCATTACAATTGTCGAAAGTTTGAAGAAACTGCTCGAATTGGAAGAGTAGCGTCTATTTCTTCGCGACTCTACCAAGGTGACGTGGTTGTTTGAAAATCAAAGGAGTGCTGTTGATGGCTTATATGATCGACGCCAGGCTGGAGCGGGGAACCCCCTCACTGACGTTGATTGATGCGGTGACAGGCGAGGAACGCCTCCATTGGTGTGGCGACAACTCAGCCAGTGGGGAGTGTGATTGGCAGGGGCTGTTCAAGCGACTGATACTGCTCTCTTGTGCAGACAAAATCAGTTTGGTTCAGCGGGCAAAATCAGCCACCTTTAGTGAAGAGTGTATTAGTTGCACAACCTGTGTTGGTCAAGAGGCATTGATGGAAATGCAGCGCCATGTTTTTTCTACTGAGGCGAAAAACAGCGATATTAAAAACCGTGTCGCTTCGTTATTTGATGTTACAGAAAAATTTTAAAATGAAAGATTTGAATAGAGAAAAAGTTTCCTCCCCCCATGCGGCCCATCAAGCTACGAGGTCATCACAATCAGGTGATGCCCCTACGGTGCGGCGACTGACCAGTGATGAACTGCTGGCGGGACAGCGTCAGCTTGTGATTGAGCACCATGGCGAGGAATACCGCCTGCGGATCACCAGTAAAGAGAAATTAATTCTTACAAAGTAGTAGCAGGTTACAGGCGACAGGCTTCAGGAATAAACCCTCTAGTCTCCAGTCTCAGGTCTATTTTTTAAAGCCAGCCCCCATGTCTCCCGGCAAAGGTAGCCAGCCAGAAACAGTGGTTTGGATGCTTTTTTAGGAGGTTGTTATGTGCATCAATCTGGAATCAGTAACAAAGGGCGTTGACTGCGAATCTTTCGTTAGTAAACCGCTTACTGTGCGGCGTAAAAAAAACCTGAGAACGTGAACGCCGTTTTCATTGTAGCGTTGCGGGCACCTGTTTTACGTTGGACGAGATGCGCCGGTTTTGTCGTAAAGCTCAAGTTAATACAAAAGGGCCAACCAGCGAGTATGACGTGGAATCTGAAACGGGTGTATGCACTGGGAGGCTGAGAGGATCGCACGGGATAGTCTTGTCCCGAAAAACCGAGTCCATTGCCGTGCGAAATATATTTTAGCCATCAAAAATTCGGGATTAATGCTTAAGCTGGTGAAGTGTGATGCTTTGCTGGTTGGGCTAAATCCGACAGACTCCTAGGTGAATTAGTTGGATCTTTTCGCGCCCAACTAAGTTTTCTAGGAAAAAAGCCATTTTTTAAAAATGGTTGCTAATGCAAACAAGAATCGTTATTGTTTAAAGACAAGCCAGCCCCCCAGATATGTAACGCCAGGCAGCCAGCTACTTTATGTGAATACTGGAACAGGGAAGGCGAAGAACATTTTATGCTGCTTATGTGCCTAGCTACGTGCTGGCATTTCTTTTGGCAATGTTTTTTCTTTCATCGACACTCCGTTTCTCAAACTTATTTAGTCGCCAGTTTTTTTCGTCGGGCGATTCAATGTCGCTTGGGGGATTTGAGTATACCTTTCTGTTTCCGGTCTGGACTTTGTTTAGATAGGGGGCAATTACGATGAATACCAAGACTGCGCCATTGGCGATGGAAGAAATCTCTTTGGATGCAAGCCAGGCGGCGACAGCATCCGTAGGCAGTTTTATTCTCAATGATCACAACCTTGCTCAATACCGGCAGGTATTGCAGCAGGGGTTGGAGCTGGTGAGGGTCAATATTGCGACAACGGAAAAACCGTTTAGCGGCGTGTTACCTCACGAGCTGGCGGAGCGGTTCCAGGGAGTGGATCTGGATCTCTCTTGTGCCTCTTTGGAGGATGCATTGGCCGAGGTTCAACGCCTTTATCTCGACGATGCTGTCTATTTCCATCATCCAAAATATGTGGCTCATCTAAACTGCCCGATTGTTATTCCTGCCATCCTGGCCGAGCTGATTTTATCTTCTGTTAACTCGTCAGTGGATACCTGGGATCAGAGTGCAGGCGGAACGTTTATTGAACAAAGCTTGATTGATTGGACAGCAAAGAAGATCGGTTTTGATCAACGGTCCGACGGTATCTTTACTAGCGGTGGTACTCAGTCCAATTTGATGGCGATGTTGCTGGCGCGGGAACACGTTTGTGAACGCCTTTGGGGGCATTGCATTAAAGAAAAAGGATTGCCGCCCGAATATCACAAATTGCGTATTTTTACTTCGGAACTGAGTCACTTTAGCATTCAAAAATCAGCGGCTATTTTGGGGTTGGGCTACGATTCCGTGGTGCCGGTAGCTGCTGACAGTTATTACCGTATGGACACGGATGCATTGGTGTCTGCGCTGCAGCAGTGTTGTGATGATGGTTTGATCCCCATGGCCATTGTGGCGACGGCAGGTACCACCGATTTTGGCAGTATTGATCCGTTGCCCAAAATTGCTGACCTGTGCGATCAATATGGTGCCTGGATGCATGTCGATGCCGCTTATGGTTGTGGGTTACTGGCATCATCGCGATATCGTCACTGGTTGGATGGCATTGAACAGGCCGATTCCGTCACGGTGGATTATCATAAATCTTTTTTTCAACCCGTTAGTTGTGGTGCTTTTTTTAGCCGCGATAAACGCCACCTTGGCGCGGTGACCTATCACGCTGATTACCTAAATCCGCTAAGCCAGCTTAAAGAAGGTACGCCTAACCTGGTGAATAAAAGCCTACAGACGACGCGCCGCTTCGATGCGTTAAAGCTGTGGTTGACGTTACGTATTATGGGCGTTAATGCGATTGGCGAAGGGTTTGATCGCGTGATCCAGTTGGCGCGCCAGACATATACGCTGATGCTCTCGGAAGCCGATATTGAACTGATTCATCAACCGCAGTTAAGTACCTTGGTGTTCCGTTATCGTCCACAAACTGATATCGACGAGGCGTTGATTGATGAAGCCAATATCGCCATTCGCAAAGATCTCGCACGCACAGGCGAGGCTGTTGTTGCTGGCACTAAGGTTAAAGGCCGCCAATATCTTAAATTTACGCTGTTAAATCCGACGACCACCATTCACGATATCCAGGCGGTAATCAAGCTGATTAATCAGCACGGTGAAAGCTATTTTAACGATGCCTCCGTACGCGTTGCATAAAGAAGGAAATAAATATGAACGACAAAATTTACGATTATGTCGGTGTCGGCATCGGTCCGTTTAATCTCAGCCTGGCCTGCATGCTTGACCCTATTAATGATCTGGAGGGTATTTTTCTCGACAAAGGCGAAAGGTTCAATTGGCATCCTGGATTATTGTTTGACGATGCACGTTTACAAACACCGTTTATGTCAGACCTAGTCACACTGGCTGATCCCACCAGCCCTTTTTCATTTCTTAATTATATTAAGGAGCAAGGGCGTCTCTATTCATTTTATATTCGCGAAAATTTCTTTTTGTTGCGTAATGAATATAACCAATATTGCCAATGGGCAGCATCTAAGCTTTCCAATCTGGTATACAACACGGAGGTGTCGAATATCGAGTACGACCAGGCACAGTTGTGTTACGTGATTCAATCAACGTCAACGACTACAGGTACGGCCAAAATCTACCGTGCGAAAAAACTGATACTTGGCAGTGGCCCGGTATCTCATGTGCCATTATGTTGTGAATCGTTGGCAGGCGATGTGATCCACGCTTCGAAATATCTGTTTGAGAAATCAAACATGCAAGCTAAAAAATCCATCACTGTGGTGGGCAGTGGTCAAAGCGCAGCAGAGATTGTGCTTGATTTATTGCAGGATATTCATCAATACGATTATGAGTTGAGTTGGATAACCCGTTCACCGCGTTATTTTCCGCTGGAATATACCAAGCTAACGTTGGAGATGACCTCACCCGAGTATGTAGATTATTTCTATGATCTACCAGTGAAAAAACGCGAGAAACTCAATCGTGACCATGTTCATTTGGCTAAAGGAATTAACGGCGACACCATCAACGAAATTTCCGACACGCTCTATGAAAAACGCATCATAAAAGATATCAAGGTTAATCTATTTACCAACTCGGCGTTGGAGACGGTGACGTTCAATAAAAAAAACGGTCAATACGAAATGGAATTTTTGCAGTGGGAGGAGAAGAAGCGTTACGCCCACGATACTGAAGGATTGATTCTTTCCACCGGCTACGCCTTTCATATTCCTGATTATCTCGAAGGCATTACCTCGCGTATTCGTTGGAACGAACAAGGGCAATACGATACCCATCGTTACTACACCATCGACCACGATAACAAATATATTTTTGTTCAAAACGCCGAGCATCATACCCACGGATTTGTTACGCCGGATCTGGGCATGTGTTGTTATCGTAACTCGCACATTATTCGTCAGATGTTGGGTTATGAATATTATCCTATTGAAACCAAGATCGCTTTTCAGGCGTTTGCTGTTTCATCTGGACGTGAAATTAAAACGGAAGAGACGGTGAGCTAAATACACGCTTCATCGATAGAAGGTGTTGCGGATTAGCTTGCGCGTTAGCCTGGAATAAAATTTAGGAGCGATTAAGGTGGAATTAAATTCAGTTAAAAATAATAGTTATGTTCGTTTTGCGATTGATGCTGTTTATGGCACTTACATAAACTGTTATTTGCGTGAAACCCAGGCCTGGGGAAAAGTTTTTCATACCCCGAAGTATGATGAACCCTTGGCCTTACATATGCGGAGTATACATCACGATAAATTGATAAAGATCAGGCTTGAGCATCTGGATAAAGAGGTTTTTTGCCCTCTGGAGTATTTTTCATTCACTGGCCGACATAAATTTAGTTTTCCTGTGGTGGTGCGTGAGGTGGGCAGTGAAGGGTTTGCGGAGGTTTCGTTGGAAGAATTTTCCCGCCTGACCAGCGAAAATTATTTGTTACAGAATGAAATAGAGTCCCGTGATGGCATGAATGTCTTACTGGGGCGTCTCCATAACAGTGTTGAAAACACAGCGAAATTTATTCGTCACCGCCAGATGGAAAGCGGTGATATTGATGATATTTTTGCGGATACCGTTTCATTTATCGATGCCGAACAGTCCCTGCTTCTCGGCCATGCCATGCATCCTGTGGCAAAGAGCCGAATCGGTTTTGATGATGCACAATTGGTGGACTATTCCCCGGAAACCAAATCTAAATTCCAGCTCCATTATTTCCTGGTATCGGCTGATCTGATTTGGGAAAAACATCTGGATACCTGTTTGAGTAGCACGCTAAAAGATCAATTCATGCAGGAACCGCACATGGATGCAGAGACGCAAGCACGTATTGCGGATTCGGATCATTGGAAGGTTTTACCATGTCATCCCTGGCAAGCAAAACATATGCTCAAGCAGGCGGTGATTCAAGAGCTTATTGATAACAAGCTGATATTCAGCCTGGGCGAGTGCGGATCGCTTTATACCGCCACTTCGTCCATTCGCACGCTGTACAGCGATGAAAGCGACTATATGTTGAAGTTTTCCCTAAACGTGCAAATCACCAACTCAGAGCGTGTCAACCTGCCTAAAGAGTTGATGCGTGGCTATGAATTCGCCAAGTTGATGCGAACGGAGTTTGGTGAAACCCTGGGGGAACAATACCCCCGTTTTCAGGCCGTGACCGATCCTGGTTTTATGGCGGTGAGATACAAAGGCAAGGTGATTGATGGATTTAGTACGGTGGTAAGAAACAACCCGTTTAAGTCTATGCCGGAGAAAAATATCAGTTTGTTGGCCGCTTGGTGTCAGGACCCTATCCTGCCGTATCAGCAGAACCGCATTGTGAAGACCATTATTGATATTGCAAAAAATGAAAAAAGGGCAGTGAATAATGTTGCACTGGATTGGTTTGAGCGGTATCTACAAATTAGCCTGATTCCCCTGGTGAAAATGTACAACACTCATGGGTTGTTTCTTGAGGGGCATGGACAAAACTGTCTGCTCGAAGTGGATGGAAATGGTTATCCGGCAATTTTCTATTTTCGCGACAATCAGGGCTATTTTTTCCGCGAAGGCGGGGAGCATTACGCGAAACAGCTTCTGCCTGAATTGGGTGATGAGAGCTTATGTATTGCGGACGTTAGTTTTTTAAACCCTAAGTTTACTTATTACTTCGTGATTAACAATATTATTACCGTGATCAATTCCATTGGCCGTGCGCGGCTGGTGGAAGAAACGCATTTGGTCGGAATGATGAGCGAAGCGCTGCAAGCACTTTTGCCCGGGGATAAGACGGGTTGGGTGAGCTATATGATCCAAAGCCGAGACCTAGAGGTGAAAGCCAATTTACTTACGCGCCTGCATGACTACGACGAACTGATGCGGCCATTGGAAACCCATGCTGTGTATGTCGATTATCCCAATCCGTTTTTAGTGACCCATTTTAGCAAGGCGCTGATGAGTCCTGAAGGCCTGGGGTCTGTTTTTTCCAAACAAGATAACGGGATGAAATTCAGCTTAAGGCCGTTAGACCTGGATAAGGATATGGCGATGCTACACGCGTGGTATCACCGCGAACACACTATTCCTTACTGGGCGATGAATATCTCTTTAAAAGCGCTGGAAGCATTTTATATCAATCTGGATGCCTCGGATTACTCTCATGCCTTTATTGGTGAGATCGATGGCCAGGCGGCGTTTGTGACTGAGTATTACTGGTCTATGCGTGATCCTGTGAGTAGGTACTATGATGCGAAACCGGCTGATTATGGCATGCATATATGTATCGCGGCCGAGAACCGGGAACAGCGCCATTCCATGGCCGTGATTCGTACCATCCTGGATTACCTATTTGCCCAGCCCGAAGTGTGGCGTTGTGTTGGTGAGTCTCACCGTGATTCCAAGGCGGCCCTGGGCTTGTTCAAAAAGGTGGGTTATGAGTTCCAGCGGGTGATTGATATGCCGCACAAATCCGCCAATCTGACCTTTCTAAGCAGGGAAAACTACAAACAGAGTGAAACCAAGTTAGTGGGTGCCTGTTAGTGGTCGCAGGCCCTAGGGGACGGCGTAATAATGTGGCTTAAAACCCTGCGGGGGGAGTGTGGAAGTGCGCTCGTTTTTCTGTATGTCTGTGTGCTTGTCGGCTTTATGGCTGACATGCTACTGGTGCCATACTACCCCCAGTATTTCTCAGTGGTATACGGTGTCGAAAATCCCCAGTATGTAGGAATTTTGATTGCCTGTTGCCGGTTTGTAATGATTTTTTCTTATCCGGCCTGGGCGAAACTGAGTAAGACCATTCCCACACTGAAGATTCTCATCTATACCCAGGCGATGGCCGGGGTGGCTGTGCTGGCCTGTATGTGGGCACCCAACGAGTGGCTGTTTCTGATTTTGTCCATGGTTCATGTGGCATTCAAAAGCAGTTATCTGCTGATCTATCCATTGATAATTAGCTTTGCTGGCAGGGAGAATCATACTCACGCCGTGAGTAGTTACGGCTTCATCACCTATTTGGCAACGTTGGTCGCTGCTGTCATCGGGGGCAGTTTGGTGGAGTTTTCGGATCCACGCTATATTCTGCTAATTATGGCGATCTCCGACTGGCTACAAATGCTGATCAGTTGGTGGCTGCTTAAACGAAAGGCCGTTCCTCAGGTGGAGACGGTGGCGTTGGAAGCCTCTCAAAAGCAAACGGGCAGGCATATCTCAGCCTACTCCATTTTATGGCTGGTGTTTCTCTATTACGCTGCTTTGAGTCTGATCCGTCCGTACTTCACGCGTTTTGTAGAACAACAGCCGTTTGGCTTGAACAGTTTGGAGGCGGGTATTTTATTCGTTTTGCCGGCAGTAGTGTGTATTGTGGTTGCGCTGTTTTACAAACGGTTGGGGTTGGATAAAAACCTCCAGTGGGTGATTATTCTGGCAGCGGCTGTCGTGGTGGTTACGACGTGGATGCAAGTGGCAGGACAAGTTATGAGCACCATGGTAGCGGGACGCATGCTCTATGGCCTGGCTTTGTTCCTTATCCAGATCGGCATAGATCTGCTTTTGTTCAGAAACAGTAAGCCGGGAGATATGGCCTGGAACTATCGGCTGATTGCCATTGGCATGAACAGCGCACTGATCATTGCTCCGTTTTCACTCGGTTACATCATTCAATTCAGTGATTTATACATGCCGTTTTACGTGAGCATGGCTGTTAGCACACTGTTTTTAATTTCGGCGTTAATAATCTTTCATCCATCCGGTTATTGGAAAAACAACCTTTTATAACAACTCATTCAGGAGAGCATGATAATGGATAGTATCGCATCAGACATTGACCCAGTGGAGGGTTTGGCACAAAACCTCGGCGAAAAAAACTGGCACCTGGCCAACCGGGTCTACATCAAACGTTCGATTGCTGAACTCATGCACGAAAAGCTGCTGATCCCCAGGGAGGTATCATCCAGCGGAGGTGTTCACCGTTTTATCCTGGACAGTGATAACCCAGGCATCAAATATACGTTTGATGCCGAACCTAGAAAGATGGACTACTGGTTTGTGCGTATGGACTCCATCATGAAAGTGGTTGATGGCCAGAGTACACTGGCCATAGATGCCCCAGCATTCTATTTAGAATTTCAGAAACAGCTGGGTGTGGACTCCTTTACGATGGCACATTATATAGAAGAGACTTATAAAACCCTGCACGCCGATAGTTATATTTATGCCAAGGGGCGTATATCGGCTGACGAGATGGCTGATGGCGATTATCAAACTTTCGAGCATCGCCAGGATGGGCATCCCTGGTATATTTTTAACAAAGGCAGGATAGGCTTTAATGTTGATGATTACGAACGTTATGCACCGGAAGCCGACCAAAAGCTACAACTTTCCTGGCTGGCTGTGCATAAAGAGATCGCGACGTTTACCGGCACCACCGGCCTGAGTTTTCAAGATGTCATTAAGCAGGAACTAGGGGCTGACAAACTGGCTGAGTTTAATGGGCGGCTAAACGCATTGGGCCTCAACAGTGCCGACTACTATCTGATCCCTGTACATGACTGGCAATGGCGCAACAAGCTGGTGTATTTGTATGCGGGTGCGATTGCCGAAAAAAAGGCGGTGCTGTTGGGTAAAAGTGAAGATTGGTATAGCCCTCAGCAATCCATTAGAACCTTTTTTAATGTTGATAACCCGCATAAGCATTATGTCAAAGTCGCGCTGTCTATTCTGAATACCTCCGTCTACCGGGGGGTTGATCCCAAAAAGCTTAAAGCGGCACCCATGATTTCAGCGTGGGCGGTAGATATGTTGAAAGATGATGACTACCTCCAGACGTGCGGTATGGAACTATTGGGGGAGGTGGCAACAGTGGCGTGTGACCACCCCCATTTTTCCAAAATATCCCAGGCACCTTATCAGTACTACGACTATCTTGGCGTTATTTGGCGGGAGAGTGCCGTTGCCCGCTTAAGGTCGGGTGAAAGTATGATGACTATGGCAGCGTTGTTATATGTAGACGATGAGGGTCATACCTTGGTCGGTAGCTTGATAAAAAAATCGGGCCTGACCACCGAACAGTGGCTGACACATTATTTTAATGCCTATTTAAACCCTCTGTTGCACTGCTTCTATCATTACGGACTATGTTTCACCCCTCACGGAGAAAATACGATTCTCATCATGAAGGATTATGTGCCCCAGCGAATTGTGATGAAGGACTTTGTTGAAGAGGTCCATTTAAGTGAGGAGGTTCATGCCAGAATGCCCGCGCAGATTCAACAGGTGGTGTGGAAATACAGTGATGATTTTTTCCCGCTATTTATTGTCTCTGGTATTTTTGATGCGATTTTCCGTTATATCTCCAATGTATTGGTAAGCTACGAAGGTTTTAATGAAGAGATATTTTGGCGATTAGTTCACCAAACCGTTGACGCTTACCAAAAGCGGTTCCCTGATCAGCAAGCACAATATGAAAAATTTGATATCTACATGCCGGAATTTGTTCGGGCCTGTATCAATCGAATTCGTTTGCTAACCTTTGGTTACAAAGACGATGTGGACTTCCCGCCGATTGACACTCATGGAATATTGGAAAATCCAATTGCCGAGTATCGGGGTTAGTTGATCATTGCTTATTGGCATGTGCGATGAACCGATTTTCGTTCCTAAGCAGCGCCCTGTTGCTCTTATGGCCGCAAGGGTTTCCTTCCACGCTATTTTCAAATTCACTATATACATCAGCATGATGTCGATTGGGGGCGGGCTGGCTTTAGCAAAAAAGAAGGAAAACATTAAAGTGTTGCAAATGATAATGGTTTTTATTATCATTCGGCAATGTTGTTGCGCATCACTCTGCGTGATACAGCCAGCCCCCCAGGTCATTTCTCGGCCAAGGTAGCCAGCCTTTTGATAAATAAGTTTGGACACCGTTGGTACGGGATGTTTTTCGGGTTATGTCTAACCCCTTAGCTCATTGCTGTTTTTCCGACGAATCGATTTTTACTTACATGGTGTTTGCGCTAGCTCGCGCTGCGAACGAACCGTGTTGTTGGATGATTTTGTATAATGAGAAAGACGCTTTTTAAATTTCATAACTATTTGGCGCTAGTGGCGGTGATTCCGTTGCTGTTGATTGTACTCACCGGTAGTTTACTGGTGTTTAAGTTTGAACTCGATAGTGTGCTAATGCAGGAGATCGTGGCGCTGGATCGACAGGGCGAGACACGGCTTGGCTTTAATGAACTCATCCCTGAAATTAACCAGAACTTTCCTAAATATGAAATTGGTAGTTGGGAGTTTTTTAATGAAGGCGATGAGGCTGACCGGGTTTATCTGATTAAAAAAGGCAGCGAGCACTGGTACAAGGTGCATCTCGATCCCTATTCAGGTGAGGCCTTGGATGCGCCAGTACCGTTGAATGATTCTCTGACCGACTGGTTATTGGAACTCCATTACACCTTTTTGCTTAATGACGTGTTTGAGTCCATGCCTCATTTGGGTGTGATACTTGGCTTGGTCTTCGCTGTGGTGCTCTGTGCATTAGGGGTCACCGGGCTTATTATTTACCGTAAGTTCTGGAAGAAATTTTTCACCCTGCGTTGGGATAAACGCATGACGGCGATGATACGCAGCCTGCATCGTCTGTTTGGTATCTGGTGTTCGCCTGTGTTGTTGATTATTGGTCTCACCGGTCTCTACTTCAATTTAATTGTTTATCTTGAAGAGGTGGAAGAACATGCCGATGGCGGTCACTACATCGTGACGGAGCGCATGTACAACGATCAGATCGATTTTGATGCGTTGTATATAGATAGCCAAACACGCATGGAAAGCTTCAGGCCCACCTTTTTGTTGATGCCCACTGAACCGGGCTTCTCTATCACCTTTTTTGGTGAAATTTCTTACGCTAACCCCTTTGCCAGTCAGTACTCGTCAACCGTGACATATGCTGCCGATAGTGGTGAGTTTCAAGCGATTTACGATATTCGCGACGCCGGTATTGTTAGCCAATCGGTGGACAGTTTTCGCGAGTTGCACTTCGGTAATTTTGGCGGGCTTGCGAGTAAATTAATTTGGTGTATAGCAGGATTAGTGATGGGCTTTCTTGCTATCAGTGGCAGTTACATGTGGGCATCGCGCAAGTTAAAAACGCGTAAAACGTCCACGTTAGCTGTTGTAGAAATAGGTGTTTAGGGTGGGCTTTAATATGCACCACCAAATAGGAATACTCATAGGGTATTAGTGCATTGTCTGTCCCGACAAAAAGGAGCAGACAATGTACCCGCGCGTACTGCGCAACGTTTATTTGAGCCAGCCCCCAACTTTTCGGTATCGGTAGCCAGCTAGAAAAAATTGATATTACTATCTAAAACAGTTGGAGAAAAATTATGGGCAATTTTCTTTTTTGCAAGACAAATAAAAAAACGCTTTTACTGGGCATTGCTGGACTCATGGCGGGGGGCTTCCACGCAACGGCTACTCACGCACAAGAGAGTGATAATATTCCTTCAGAGCATGAGATTAAAACTCTGGAGGCGATCCATGTTTACGGTGAGCAAGGGGAAACGGATACGGCTACCCATCTGGAGCTATCTATCTTTGCAACACCACAAACAGTGACGGCGGTTTCCGAGGCACAAATGGAAGACTTTGCCCTTGATAATGTCAACGATGTGCTGGATTACACACCGGGGGTGACGGTTGAGGAATTTGAAACCAATCGTACCGTCTATACCGCTCGCGGTTTTGACATCGTCAATTTTCAATACGATGGTTTGGGTGTTCCTTTTGTTTACGGGCAGGCCTATGGGAAACGTGATACGGCGATCTATGAAAAGGTCGAGGTTATTAAAGGTGCTGCGGGACTGATTACCGGCTTGGCCAATCCCTCCGCGACGATTAACTTTGTGCGCAAGCGCCCCACCGAAGATCTACAAATTGGCACCAAACTTTCGGTCAACGATTGGAGTGGGGTTCGTGTGGATGCTGATGTATCGGGAGCGATTTCTGACAAAGTTCGAGGGCGTTTGGTCGTCGCCAAAGAAGACAGCAAGTCTTACCTGGATCGATATGAAGAAGAAAATAGCGTGGTCTACGGTGTGTTAGAAGTGGATGTCACTGACCAAACTTTGTTGACTGTTGGCCATGTCTATGACCAAAACAATGCCAACGGCGTGTTATGGGGTGCATTGCCGTTGGTCTACGATGACGGCACACAAACCGACTATGACGTTGCTACCAGTAACGCACCAGATTGGACCTTTGGCAACAGTATTGAGCAGCAAACCTTCCTTGATATTAAGCACGAATTAGGCAGTGGCTGGAATTTTAATGGTGTTTTCACACACAATATCGTTGACTACGATTCGGAGCTGTTTTTTGTTTGGGGTACACCTGTACGCGCAGATGAAACGGGATTGAATGGTTGGGCCAGTGCCTTTGAAAGCCAGGAAGAGCAGCAGATATACGATATCTTCGCTTCCGGTGACTTTGAACTCGCTGATCGTGAGCACCAATTGGTCATTGGTTATAACCACTCTAAATCCACCATGGATGCTAAATCAATCTACGATTCCACTAACGGTTTCCCCGTGCTCGGCAGTGACTGGGCTGAAGGCAATACGCCGCGACCAAATTTTGTTGATCATGATCCGGCGACCGATACCGCTAACATCGAATTGACACAGAAATCTTTTTATGTGTCATCCCGTTTGAATCCTACGGATGAGCTTTCAATCTTGTTGGGTGCAAGAAACGTTGATCTCACCCAGAAGGGAACGAACTATGGGGCTTCTTCTGATACCGACGCGAAAAGGACCGTGCCTTTTTATGGTGTGACCTACCAGCTGACAGATGAACTGATGGCTTACGGTAGCTACAGTGAAGTGTTCAGGCAGCAGGCATGGGTCAACAGCACGTTCGAGCCTTTGGGTGCCACTAACGGTGAAAATACAGAAATAGGTTTGAAAAAATCTTTTAACAACGAGCGAGCAATACTGACTGTTGCGTTGTTTCAGGCTGAGTTGGGTAACTTTGGGAAGTTTGTTAGCCGTGACGCGACCACCGGTACCGCCTTGTACGAACCCAGAGAGTTCGAAAGTAAGGGCTTCGAAGTGGAGTTCTCCGGCGAAGTGATGACAGGCTTGAATGTTGGTGCAGGTTTTACCCTGGTCGATGTTAAAGATAAGGAGCTTGGCGAAGCGGTGCAGTACATACCTTCTCAATTGGTAAAGCTGTCTGCGTCCTACAAAGTGCCAACAGTGTCTGCGTTAAAAGTGAGTGGAGCGTTCAAATGGCAGGATGACATCAAGACCACCAGCAAAACAGCTGAGCAGAAAGCATACAGCCGGTTGGATCTGGCCGTACAGTATGGCGTCAACGCTAACGTAACGGTGGCATTGAACGTAAACAATGTCACTAATGAAAAATATCTGGGCAGTCTCTACAAGGAGCAGTCATTTTATGCTGCACCCCGCAATGTTCAGGCCTCAGTGAGTTGGAACTACTAAGTCGTTTGATGACCCCAGTCTGCGGGGGCATTACGATCAGGTGATGCCTCTCACAATGCGGGTTTAGCACCCGATGTGGCGGAAAAAAGACACTGGGAAGCTCAAAAGTCAGTGGCCAAAATGACTTGACCACTACAGTTGCACAACATGCGTCGATCAAGGTGGGGTGATGGAAATGCAGAACCTTGTTTTTTTCTACTGAGACGAAAAACAGCGATATTAAAAACCGTGTCGTCTCGTTATTTGGCGTTACAGAAAAGTTATAAAAATGAAAGATTCGAATAGAGAAAAAATTTCTTCCCCCCCAAGCTGCCCCTCAAGCTACGAGGCCATCACAATCAGGTGATGCCCCTACGGTGCGGCGACTGAGCAGTGATGAACTGCTGGCGGGGCAGCGTGTACTTGTGATTGAGCACCATGGTGAAGAGTACCGCTTGCGGATCACCAGTAAAGAGAAATTGATTCTTACAAAATAGTTGTATGGCGCATCCTGTGCGTCTCAAAATAGCCAGCGCCCCATGCCTCCCAGCAAAGGTAGCCAGCCAGAAACAGTGGTTTGAATATTTTTTAGGAGCTTTATATGTTGAATACCCGATCATGGATTGCCGCATTTGTCGGTGCCTCTCTTGTTTCTATTATTCCTGTTGCGCTCGCCGAGTCCGAAGAGGGAACGCTTAGTTTCAGTAAGCAGGATGCTTATCACTCTGTTAATAATTCGATTGAGATGCTGACTACCTGGGCGCGTGGAGAATACGCAGAACATGAAGGTGAGGGGTTGTTTACCCGTCATCCTGAGGATGGTTCTGTCATCAGTGCAACTATCGCCTTGGTCAATGAACTGAAACAGCTTGCCGCAAAAGCCAGGGCAGAGGGTGATGAGATGAAAGCCCGCGCTTACCTGTTTTCTGCCGAGGCGACTGCCCGTTATGCGGCGCAGATGCCTCATTTATTGGAAGACAGGCTCGCTAAGAATGCAAAGCAAAGGGATTAGTGACGATGATGAGCAGTGTGTAGGCGATGAATCTGATGTTTGTTACTCAAGGCGCAGATTACATTCGCATGGGTGTGGCGATGCTGGTGGCCCTACCGCTACATGGTGCCTGGCTTGTAGTGATGGATGAACCAGTGCGGCCCACTTTACCAGCGGCAACAACAACGCTGAGTTTAAGCATGGTCAGTTTGCCTCAGAGTCTACCAGTCAAACCCTTGTTGCCACAGCGTGAAAAAAAGGTGGCCGATTCGATAGCCATTCCAGAAGCTGTTAAGCCAAAAAAAGCTCTGCAAAAGCCAATGCTGGATTCTGTGATAGAGATGGCATCTCTCTCAGAGCCAGTACTGATGGAACAATCCATTGTTGAAGAAAATAAGTGGGTCGAAGAACCGTTAGCGATAGAGGAGCGCGTAGCAGTGGAACAACCGTCAGTTTTAGAAGCCGCTCATGAGCCGGTCGCCGAAGCGCCACGCACCGGCGTGGAAATGGAGGTGCCGGTCAGCCTCGCCCCCCGTTTTCGTCAAGCGCCAGCACCACCACACTATCCGCGCCAGGCGAAACGGCGCAACCAGCAGGGCACCGTGCTGTTGCAGGCACTGGTCAGTGCTGGCGGTGACACCCGAGACATCCGTATCGTCAAGTCGTCTGGATATTCACTGCTCGACCGCGCCGCTGCGCAAGCGGTAAAAAAATGGCAGTTTTTCCCAGCAAGCTACCGCGGCAGCCTCTCCAGTGCCTGGGTACAGGTGCCGGTACGGTTTGCTTTGAATTAAGAGAGAGTATGAATAGATGGTTTGGTTTGAACAATTGGGCATTACCGGCTATCCGCTGTTTTTCTGTTCCGTGGTGATGGTGGTATTGGTCGTTGAGCGGCTGCTTTTTATCTCATGCAGGGGCCGGTAAATGGTGCGGTTGCAAAGTGACCTGAGGCTTGCTTAACTGCAACAAATTTTCTGTTCGGATTGTGGTGTAACCTGCATCAGATAGGCCATCGGCGAGGAGTCTTCTTGAGTGGGTTTACTCTAGGTTAGCGAAAGGCAAGCACCGCAAAGCTGATTACTAAAAAGGCGAGAAAAGGGCCAATCAGCGCAAAGCGTCTCATCTTTTTCATGGCGGCAATGCCTTCTTCGCCCTCTCTTCGTTTTGCCTTGATGGCAAATATCTTCATCGTGACGGTATAAAAAAGGATCGCGGCGACCATCGCCATCTTCATCCAGAAGGCCCAGTTGAGTGTGTTGATATCAATGCCGGACTGCATCAAAAGAAAGTAGCCGCTGACGAGTAGCAGTATTAATCCCAACAGGCCAACGCCGGAAATGGCAGCCCCAGCACCTAGTATGATCTTTTTGGCATCCTCGGGCGCTTTCTGGCGGCGTGCGTGTAGCGCTAATCCAAGCATATAAAAAGGGGTGCTGGCACCCATCGCCAAGCCGAGAAAGTGAAGGATCAGGATAAATTCATGCATTAGGCTATTGTGACATAACTTTTATGCTGGGTAACAATCCTTGTATTAATCTGATGGATTGATCGTATTTGTACTTGCTGCGCATGCAGGGTGGTTGTTTAAAGGGAAACAGACTACTATCAGCAGAGTGGTTGATGATTGTTTCAACCTAACCAGTCAATGTGTATTGATAGAGGATAGTCGTGTGGAACAACAAACGATGGCGCTGTTTGATTTACCGTTTCAGTGGGTATTCCCCGTGATCTTTATCTCGATGACAGCACTCATTGCATACAGCTTTATGAAGTACGTGATTTTGGCGGATGACGATGACGATGACGACGAAGCGCTTGAGGAAGAGGCGCAGGTGAAGAGCGACGAGCAAGCGGCGCCGACTCAAGTCTCGGCTTCAGCCCCGGTACCGGAACAGGCCTCGCCTCAGGCAAGTGAGCAGCCAGAAGAAAAAACCTCGAAGTAAGTGTCTCTGACGATCGCGTGTGTTGGCATGCGTGACCGTCTATTTTAGTCTGCGTTTCTCTCATTACATCATATAGTTTCAGTGGGTTTTTTTGCAGTACATTTCTGAGCAAGCCTTGCGGGACTCCTTTATATCAGTCTTGGCTTAATATTAAAGCCCTGTCTAATTTTAATCTTAACATTAATTTAATGGGTAATAGTGGCGTTTGGCTTGCTTTGAGCGGAAAATAATAAAATAGTTGCAATTGCGAATGAGAATAATTATCATTAATTCACCTTAAGGATTATGTGTTTTATTCGATTTTGTTATTATGAGAGTCAGGCAATGAAAGTATTAAAGAAGCTAGGGCTAGCCCTGTTGGGTGTGATGATGGCGATGCCAGTGGTGCAGGCAGCGGCTGACGAGCTGGTGGTCTATTCTGGACGTAGCGATAAATTCGTCAAGCCAGTGGTTAAAGCGTTCACCAAAGAAACGGGTATTAAGGTGATTTTGCACAGTGCAAAATCGACCGCCTTGCTGAATAAACTAAAGATTGAGGGTGAGCGTACCCACGCGGATCTTTATTTGAGTAATGATGCGGGGAACCTCCAGTTGGGTAGCCAAATGGGCCTGTTTCAGCCACTGCCTAAAAATATTGTTGATGTGATAGCGCCAAAATTGCGTGCTGAAGATGATACTTGGGTGGGGCTGTCGGCGCGAGCCAGGGTGCTAGTGGCCAATACTAAGGTCGATACGAGCTTTATCAAATCGGTGTTTGACCTGGCAGATCCGAGATTAAAAGGTCGTATTGCGGTGACCCATAGCGGCAACGGGAGTTTTATTGCGGGTGTTACCGTGTACATGGAAGCTGCCGGTGTTGAACAGACGCGCCTCTGGTTAGAGGGCGTGAAAGAAAATGCGGATGGCCGTACCTTTAATAAGCACAGCAAAGTGGTTAAGGCTGTCGCGAGTGGCAAGCGCGCAGTTGGCTTGGTGAATCACTACTATATTTACCGCCACCTGGATAAGTCGCCAAACGCACCCATCAAGGTGATTGTGCCAGATCAGGGGGATGGTGAGATGGGTGTTGCATGGAATGTCGCCGGTATTGCGATCAGCAAGTATTCGCAGAAACCTGCCGCCGCCATTAAGTTTGTTGAGTTTCTGGTATCAAAAAAGGGCCAGGCACTATTTGCAGAAGTGAACCGTGAATATCCTGCGCGCAAGGGCGTGGACGCTTCAGCGGTGATTCCAGATGCAGATACCATGCGCGCCTCCAATGTTGAGATGGTAACGCTAGGCAAGCGGCGTATTGCAACGATTGACCTACTGGAGGCCGTTGGCATGCCTTAATGGGCGTGCGGCAACAGTAGGCAGTCACTGGTGATAAAGCGCTTCTCAATACTTTCTGGCGTCACGGGGATAGTCGTCTTAATGGCGGCTATCCCTTTGTTCTTTGTCGTCTATAGTAGTTTCCAGCTTTCAAGTGAGCGCTGGGTTGGGTTATGGAATACGCGTCTACCTGATCTACTGGCCAATACTGTTTGGCTTGGATTGGTGGTGGCCGTTGGTTCACTTCTGCTGGGGGTCTCATCGGCGTGGTTAATTGCGCGGAGAGAATTTTCCGGTCGTACATTCGCGATCTGGCTGATGGTGCTACCACTCGCAATCCCGACCTATGTATTTGCCTATATTTACACCTCTTTACTTGCAGATGATGGTTGGCTGGGGGTGACCTGGCTGGCTATTTTTGGCGAGTCAGTGGCGATCCCTGATATCTACACTGGTTGGGGCGCGGCGTTTATTCTTTCATTGGCGGGTTTTTCATATGTGTTTTTGCTAGTGCGCACATCGTTATTGCAGTCGAGCCCTAGCATGGAAGAGGCTGCTAGAATGCAAGGGGCAACCCCGTTTGAAGTATTTTGGCGGGTGCAGTTGCCACTGCTTCGCCCAGCGTTGGCGGCGGCATTGGCAGTGGTCGTTTTGCATGTGCTGTCAGATTTTGGTGCGGTCAGCATGTTGCAGTTTCAGACTTTTACGCTGAGCATCTACATGCAGATGGAGGGGCGGATGGATAATCAGGCCGCAGCAGGGCTTAGCCTGGTGCTGGTGACAATGAGCCTGATGTTCCTGGTACTGGAACGATTCTTCCGTAATCGACAGCGTTACTTCAGCAGTAGTCGCGCACGCAAATTCCAGGCACGAAGGGCGAGTGGGCGCGAGTTGGTGCTCATATGGGCATGCTTGGGCTTGATTGCATTATTTTCATTTATATTACCGCTGGTGTGGGTATTACACTGGAGCTGGCTGGCGTGGAGTGCGGATCTGATCGGCGCAGAATTTTGGGATTACACCCGGAACTCGCTTGTACTGGGGTTTGTTGCGGCGACTTTGACGGTGGTGGTGGCGCTACCAGTAGCGCTTTATCATACACGTATACGCTCATGGTTGAGTACCAGTTATTTGCATCTCTCTAGTATTGGTTTTGTATTGCCTGGCCCGGTGGTGGCGTTGGGTGTGATTACATTTGTGCTGACTCAAATGCCGATCCTCTATGGCGGGCTTGCGGTGTTATTGATGGCGCTGGTGCTGCGGTTTTTACCACTGGCGGTGCAGTCTCAGGAGGCTGCGCTACAGCAGTTAACACCATCAATTGAGCAGGCTGGGCGAGTACTCGGGGCAGGGCCATTAGAAAATCTATGGCGGGTAACACTGCCGATGATCCGCGGCGGTATGGTGACTGCGTGGGTGTTGGTGTTTATCGATGTGATAAAAGAGCTGCCCGCTACGCTGATATTGCGCCCGATCGGTTATGACACCTTGCCAGTGCGCATCTGGATCGAATCGAGTGAGGAGATGTTAGAACTAGCCGCTCCTGCTGCACTCATGTTGATTCTGGGTACGTTACCAGCTTTATGGATCATGATGCGGGCAGAGCGTATGCGCTGATATTTGATAAGCCTCGTGCATAAAAAGTACTTGGAATTCAATGGAGTGACAGTTATATTGGGTGTTGCTTTTATTGGGTGAAGGGAGTTATTGGTTCCTTTAGGTGGGTTAAGGGAATGGTTTAAGGAGGCATTAGCGATAGTGTAACCAAAGGTGGCAGGATGCCACTATTATATGTGCATGATGCACAACAAAATTGGGTACATGCTTGATGTCTATTATTGTTTAGTGATGGGGAGTGACGATGGGTGCAAAAACAGCGCTTTATCAAGAACATCTGAATTTGGGTGCAAAAATAGTCGATTTTGCGGGTTGGGATATGCCGTTGCATTACGGCTCTCAGGTTGAAGAGCATTATAAAGTGCGCGGGGAAGCGGGCATGTTTGATGTTTCGCATATGACCTTTGTTGATCTTAAGGGTGAGCGAGCCCGAGAATTCTTGCGATATTTGCTTGCAAATAATGTTGATCGTTTAAAAAGTCCTGGTCGTGCGCTCTATACCTGCATGCTGAATGAAAAGGGTGGTGTGGTGGATGACTTGATTGTCTACTACTTTGATGAGACTTATTATCGAATGGTTGTCAATGCGGGAACGCATGATAAGGATATGGCGTGGATTGAAGGCCATGCGGCGGCCTTTGATGTGAGTGTGACAGAGTTGACCGAGGTTGCATTGCTGGCTGTTCAGGGACCGGATGCAAGAAGTAAAGTGCATGATCTCTTAAGCGAAAAACAGCGAGAAAAGGCAGAAGGACTCGCGCCATTTAATGCCGTTGAGTCTGAAGGTTTTTTTATCTCTCGCACCGGTTACACCGGTGAAGATGGCTATGAAGTGATGGTGCCGGCAGACCAGGCGGTTGATTTCTGGCGCAGATTACACAAAATCGGGGTTCATCCAGTAGGGCTAGGTGCCCGTGATACGCTGCGCCTTGAGGCAGGAATGGATCTTTATAGTGCCGAAATGGACGAGGAAACCTCGCCATTAGAGGCTGGGCTAAAATGGACCGTGGCGTGGGAGCCGCAAGATCGCAATTTTATTGGACGTGAGGCCCTCGAACCACAGTATAATGCTACCCCCGCACGAAAGCTGGTGGGTTTGATACTGGATGATCGCGGCGTGTTACGTGCTCACCAGCGGGTGATTGTGGATGGTGAAGTGGTGGGTGAAGTGACCAGTGGCAGTTTCTCGCCGACATTGGGGAAAGCGATTGCATTTGCACGTGTTCCCCATGATGTCTCAGGAAAGGTACTGGTTGAGATGCGCGGCAAACAGTTGCCCGCGCGCGTGGTTAAACCGCCGTTTGTTCGGCACGGTAAGGCTTGCTTCGAATAGTGGGTTTTGTTGGTAGATACCGTAATTTGTAAGGAATGACTATGAGTAATGTTCCATCTCATTTGAAATATGCTAAATCCCATGAGTGGGTTGAATCGCTGAGTGATGACACCTATCGGATTGGTATCAGTGACCACGCACAAGACCTGCTGGGTGATATGGTTTTTGTTGAGCTACCAGAGGTGGGTCAGGCCGTTAGCGTTCAAAATGAGTGTGCGGTGGTTGAATCAGTCAAGGCTGCTTCTGATGTTTATAGCCCGCTGAGTGGTGAAGTGGTTGCGATCAACGAAGCGCTGGTTGATAACCCCGACCTGGTTAATCGAGATGCTTATGGCGATGGCTGGTTATTTACGGTTAAGGCTTCAGACCTTAGTGAGTTGGCGGGGTTGATGTCGGCGGATGACTATATTGAACTGCGTAGCGACGACGACCACTAACGATGATCAAGCACCATAGTCGCTTGGCTTGTAGAATCCTTTATGCAGGCACGCTATCTTTAGAGTGCCTTGTTTGTTTTAAATAGAATGAAATTAAATTTTTGAGCCATGCCTTTTATTCCCCATACAGAAACAGATGTAAAACAGATGCTAGCGTCGATAGGTGTTGATGATATCGAGGCACTGTTCGATGAGATCCCTGCTGAGCTACGTATTGGCAACTTAGATAAGATACCCGCTGGGCTGAATGAGATGGAGATGTCTCGCCTGATGCATGAACGTGCGGCAGCGCAACCGCAGCCTCTTTGTTTTATTGGTGCCGGAGCCTACGAGCATCACATCCCGGCGGCAATCTGGGAGATCGTCACACGCGGTGAATTTTATTCTGCTTATACCCCGTATCAGGCTGAAGCGAGTCAGGGCACATTGCAGTTAATCTATGAATACCAGACGATGATGGCGCATTTGACGGGTATGGAGGCCTCTAATGCATCGCTTTATGATGGTGCATCAGGGCTGGCCGAAGCGGTGTTAATGGCCGTGCGCGCTAATCGTAAGTCAAAATCTAAACGAATCCTGATGCCAGTCACGGTCAATCCAACCTATCGTTCGGTAGCGCAGACTATCGTCGAGAATCAGGGCATTACTCTAGAATTGGTCGACTATCCACTGGCTGCTGGCTGCATTGATGTTGCATCACTGCCTACTGATCCCGGTGATATTGCGGCACTGGTGATTCCGCAACCTAATTTTTTTGGGGTGCTGGAAGATGTGAATGCATTGACGGACTGGGCGCACGCGCACGGCATGTTGGTGATTGCCGTGGTCAACCCAACATCATTAGCGCTGTTAACGCCGCCGGGTGAATGGGGTGAGTTGGGTGCTGATATTGTATGCGGCGAAGGACAGCCACTTGGTGTGCCATTAGCGGGTGGTGGGCCTTACTTTGGTTTTATGTGTTGTAATTTGAAACATGTGCGCCAGATGCCCGGCCGTATTGTTGGTCGTACCGTTGACGCTGATGGCAAACCTGGTTTTACATTAACACTGCAAGCACGCGAGCAACACATTCGTCGTTCCAAGGCGACCTCGAATATCTGTACCAACCAAGGCTTGGTTGTTGCTGCGGCAACGATTTACATGACGCTATTGGGTGCGCATGGTCTGAACAAAGTGGCGAATGCATCGCACCAAAATACGCAACACCTGAGTGAGCAGTTGAGTTCAATTGATGGTGTGACGGTGGCATTTTCATCGCCCACTTTTCATGAGTTTGTGATCAAGCTTGAGGGAGTCTCAGTAGGCGATGTGCTGAATGCATTAATGGCTGACGGCGTGTTGGGTGGTTTTGATTTAAGTGCCGACTATGCCGCATTAGGCGAGGCGATTCTGGTTTGTGCCACTGAAACCAAAACAGCGGCGGACATCGCTATTTATCGAGATGCCTTAAACCGCGTGATGAGCAGGCTCAAAGGCGGTGCTGCATGAGCAATGAAATGAATAGTGATCTCAATAGCCATCAAGATGGTGTGATCTTTGAGAAGTCACGCAGTGGCCGCATCAATGCCTCTCAGTCACCACGTGAGTCTGCGGTTAGCCAGGTCATTCCTGCTGCATTGCTGCGAGAGTCGCCACCGATGTTGCCAGAAGTGTCAGAGATGCAGGCGGTGCGTCATTTTACACGCTTGTCACAAAAGAATTTTTCGATCGACACCCATTTTTACCCGCTCGGCTCCTGCACCATGAAATACAATCCGCGTGCTTGCAACACATTGGCGATGCTGCCTGGATTTTTAAATTATCATCCACTGGCGCCAGTCGAAACGGGCCAGGGCTTTATGTCCTGTATGTATGAATTGCAAGAGATTCTGAAAGAAGTGACCGGTATGAAAGAGGTCTCACTAACGCCCATGGCGGGTGCGCAGGGTGAGTTTGCAGGCATGGCGATGATCCGCGCCTATCATGATGCACGTGGTGACAGCACCCGTTGTGAAGTGATCTGCCCTGATGCGGCGCATGGCACCAACCCTGCGACCGCAGTGATGTGTGGCTACAAAGTAAAAGAGATTCCCACTAAGGCTGATGGCGACATCGATATCGAAGCCCTGAAAGAAGTGATTGGCCCGCAGACCGCCGGTATTATGTTAACCAACCCCTCAACGGTGGGGGTGTTTGAACGTCGCATCACTGAAATTGCAAAGATCGTTCATGATGCCGGTGGCCTGCTCTATTATGATGGTGCGAATCTGAATGCGATCCTCGGTAAAGTACGGCCGGGTGATATGGGTTTTGATGTGATTCATATGAATCTGCATAAAACTTTTTCAACCCCGCATGGTGGTGGTGGGCCGGGTGCGGGGCCTGTCGGCGTCAGTGATCGCTTGATTCCCTTCTTGCCCGTGCCGATGGTGGGTTACGATGGTGCGCAGTACCACTGGCTGACGAAGAAAGATCGTCCGCAGAGCATTGGTCAGCTCTCTGCTTTTGGCGGCAATGCCGGTGTGTTGATGCGTGCCTATATCTATGCACGCCTATTGGGCCGCGAGGGGATGCCGCGCATTGCTGAGTATTCAGTATTGAATGCTAACTACATGATGGCGGAATTGCAGAAGAAAGGCTTTGATCTGGCATTTCCATCACGTCGTGCAACCCATGAATTTATTGTGACGCTCAAGCGCCAGGCGAAAACATTGGATGTATCGGCGATGGATTTTGCAAAGCGCCTGCTTGATTATGGTTACCATGCGCCGACCACCTACTTCCCGTTGTTAGTGCCAGAGTGTTTTTTGATCGAGCCAACAGAGACAGAAGATAAAGATACCCTGGATGGTTTTATCGATGCGATGGCAAAAATTCAGCATGAGGCGGAAACACAGGCCGATATGGTGAAGGCTGCGCCCTACACCTTGCCTTCGCGCAGACTTGATGATGTGCGTGCTGCACGTGAACTGGATATTGTGTGGCAGCCAAATGAGCAAACCGAGTAAAACAGGTTTAGCGCGAGTGATTGCTGCTGGCGGTTATTCGGCGACCGGTCTAAAGGCGGCATTCAAGTATGAAACGGCGTTTCGCCAAGAATTAGCTTTAATATTAATATTAGCGCCGCTTGCCTTATGCTTGGGCGATAACGGTGTTGAACGAGCATTATTGATTGGCAGCCTGCTGCTCGTATTGATTGTCGAGTTGGTAAATTCAGCGATAGAGAGCGTTGTTGATCGCTTTGGTGGTGGGCACCATGAGCTTTCTGGTCGAGCCAAAGACATTGCTTCAGCTGCAGTGCTGATTGCATTAATCAATGTTTTTGTGGTGTGGTTGCTAGTGATGATTGGCTAGCGGCGTTACTAAAATCAAATGTTAATTTAATAAAAGGAAATACAATGTCGGCACTGATTTGTGGTTCTTACGCTTATGACACCATTATGGTGTTTCATGATAAATTTAAAAACCATATCTTGCCAGATAAAGTGCACATGCTAAATGTCTCTTTTTTGGTGCCAGATATGCGGCGTGAATTTGGAGGTTGTGCGGGTAACATCGCTTATAACTTAAAATTATTGGGTGCAGAGCCATTGCCGATGGCAACGGTTGGTAGTGACTTTTCCCCTTATGCTGAGTGGATGGATAAGTGTGGTATTAGCCGTGAGCATATTAAGGTGATCAACGACAGCTATACCGGGCAGGCCTTCATTACCACTGACCTTGATGATAATCAGATCACAGCCTTTCATCCGGGAGCGATGAGCATGTCACATGAGAACCATGTGGCTGATGCGCCGGGCGCATCGATCGGTATCGTGTCACCGGATGGTCGCGACGGTATGATTGAACATGCAAAAGAGTTTGCGGAAGCGGGCGTGCCATTCATCTTTGATCCCGGTCAGGGAATGCCGATGTTTGATGGCGAAGATTTAATGCGTTTTGTTGAGCAGGCAGCCTGGGTGACCGTAAATGATTATGAGATGGAGATGTTGCAGCAGCGCACTGGAAAATCGCCGCATGAAATAGCAGAGTGTGTCGATGCATTGATTGTGACCCTGGGTGGTGAAGGTTCGCATATCTACACCAAAAATCAACGCATCGAGATCCCTGCCATTAAAACTTCTCAGCTTGCGGATCCAACCGGTTGTGGTGATGCATATCGTGCAGGCCTCTTATATGGTTTGATGCACGATATGGATTGGGAGACCACTGGTCGTTTGGCATCACTTGCCGGTGGTATCAAAATCGAACATCATGGTACGCAACAACATTCTTATACACGTGACGCATTTGATGCGCGTTTTGTGAAAGAGTTTGATCGCAGTATTTGATCTGTTTACGTAGCGCCTGAGATAGTTCGGGCGCTATAAAGTTTAATGAGCTGGTTTTGATTGCACCACATTTTTGAGTGGTGAAAGATTTATTTCATCGATTACGCTGCTACCGCGTGCGTTAATGATCAGCGCAATGGCATCGGCGACATCCTCTGGTAATAAATAATTATCTTCTTCATCTCCATGGCTAAATGGGAGTTCATCAAAGAAGTCGGTCTTCACCATGCCGGGGTTGATGATGCTGACTGAAACGCCGCTTTTACTACACTCATCACGCAATGCCTGCGCAAGGCCCCGCACTGCAAATTTACTGGCGCAATAGATACTGCCTTTGCGGCTGCCCTTGAGCGCCGCCTCAGAACCGATGAAGATAAGTGTGCCACTTTGCTGTCGCTTTAAAACAGGCAGGAAGGCGCGCGCAATAAAGGCCTGGCTGATAAAATTTAGATCGATGAGTGAGCGAATTTGCTCATATGAAAACTCCTCTAGTGAGCCAAACTGGCCGCGCCCAGCGCAACAGATGATTGTATCCACGTCACTGTGTGACTTTGCCAGTGCTTGCAGTTGTTTTGGCAGCATCTCAACGGCTGCAAGATCAATGGAGATGGGAGTGAAGGCATTGTCATCACAAGGGAATTTGCTGAAGTCACGTGCAATACCGATCACCTGATAGCCATCATTGAGCAGTTTTTTACAGGTTGCGCGGCCGATGCCTGAGCTTGCGCCAGTGATTAATACTTTTCGAGAATTCAATTTCATTAAATCATAGCCCTTTCTATTCGGGAGGGGTGCAGGCAAAAAATAGGCTCTGTGGGATATATTGCATGAGCTGCTTGTAGCAGAAGTTGGTCATCTTAACTTCGAGCTCTTTTTGATAAGTGATCATGCCACGGTTTTCATCAAACCTGCCTGCAAAGAGTTTTTCTTTAGGATAGAGGTTTACCATGTTTTGATGGAAAGCTTTTGGCGTGCGAAATGTACCCAGACTAACCGAGTGAATACACTCAGCAGGGAGACGTGAGAAGATTTGTTCAAATAAATTTTTATAGTTCTCTTCAAATCCGTCCTGGTAGATCATGGGGTCAAAGCGGAGTCCAAGTCGCCACCCATGTTGCTGTAGTTTAATCATCGCCTCGATACGTTTTTCAACAGATGGCACACCATGTTCAAGCGCCTTTGATATTTCGTCGGGGGTAAAGCTATAAGCAACAACGCAGTTTTTAATGGGTTCTGATTTTAGTAATGTGCGAATTTGCAGGCTCTTGGTGCGCAGCTCAAGGTATGCATTGGGTAGCTGGGCGAAGGTAGGCAGGAATTCTTGGGTGAAATCTGTCACAGGCTCATAGGCAAGGCTGTCGCAATCGTAGCCAGAGAAAAACCATGTCTCTTCATTCGGATGTTGCGCAGCAGTCTCAATAATAGCTTGTTGAAAGTCTTCGTAGTTGACGAAGATGACATAGTTTGCAGAGCGGTACATGCCCTGAAGAAAGCAGTAGCGACAGTCGTAAACGCAGTTAAGCATATGTGAAAAATAGTAGTTATGTCGCCCTCCAATGCCGTAGCCATCGGGGGCATTAAGGACATGTCTTTTATGTTTGCGCGCAAGGATTAATGCAGGCTGCTGTTTCTGTAGGCGAAAGTTTTGCCCCTTTCGATTAAAGACCTCACCGTAGTATTTACAATAAATTTTCGTCGCCTTTGGAAAGCGATCGCAGATTGCTTTGGTGCGTGGATGATCTGCCACTTCTTCTTCGATATAAATAAGGCGATGCATTACTGACACGCCTTATTGTTAAAAGAAACAGGCTGTTGATCGAGAAAGACTTTAATTGCGATCAGTACTGTTTTACTGGTTGTGTGGCGGGAAAAGTCGTGGTGTGATGGTTTGTTGCTTAATGACAGTGCATGCCAGCGGCGAAGTAGGTGACGGAGTTCATTTTGTTGATAGGTCGTAAAGTGCCACTGCGCCATAAAATCATACATTTCAGGCGGTGGCTGCTCGATAGTGTTTAGTTCTGAACTGAGCTCAAGCAGTGGTTGGATGATTGAATCAATGGTTGTTATATTATCGTTGATCATTGCGAGGGTCGTTTTTTCAGTGATCTGCTCTGATGTGTATTGTTGGTTATCGGAGATAATCTTGAGCGAGTGTATGAGTTCGCAACTCTGAAAGCGAGAGGCTGCGGCATAAAAGCCGCTGGCTTCCATATCGACCATGGTGGCCTTGCGGTACGTTTTTTCAGGTTTGTCGACGGTGGTTAATACTTCGCTATCGCAGGTGATGGGCATTACCATGCCGGGGAACCACTGCCGTTCACTGGCATTGTCGATGATTTTATGCGCGAGCATTGGCTTGCCGATGGATGTTTTTGCATGACCGGCAATACCAAGGTTTAGCCATGCGCAGGACGTTCCCCCTGGATTGCTTGCTGCGAGATAGGTAGTGGCAGTGGCGGCCGCTAATTTACCGATACCACTGATGGTCAACTGGATTTCATCATTCTGATAACAGCGAAATGCACTGTGCCGGGCGTTGCCGCGCAGTTTATAATATTCAATCAATGGGCGAGCTTCGCATTGTAGTGCAGTGATGATATTGATCACCGTTCTGCCCTTTTATTTACTCTTTCATTGACTCGAGCGCTTGCCTGGGTGAGCAAGTGCGCTGTGACTAGCGCTATTATTCTGTGGTGACTTCGTTCACAATCAGAACCACAATGTGTCAGTATAATCATAAGAGTTAGTGCATTATCATGGGTAGAAAGACGATTCCAATTGTACCGGCGGATGTGACGCCAGAGACCAAGTGTAGCTATTGTACCAATTCAAAGTGCTGTACGTATATTACACAGCAGGTCGATACGCCGCGCTCTAAACAGGATTTCGATCACCTATTGTGGCAGCTAGCGCACCGTGATGTGCAGCTTTATAAAGATGAAGATGGCTGGTTTCTATTGATCAACAATATCTGTATGCATCTGGGTAAAGGTGGCATCTGCGGTATTTATGATACGCGGCCGCAAGTCTGCCGTGAATATAGCAATGATTACTGTGAACTGGATGAATCAGCAGTGAATGGCTTTGAGTTATTTTTTGATGGTTACGATGCATTATTGAAGTACTGTAAAAAACGCTATAAGCGCTGGGGCAAGTAGCCTTGCGGCTTAGTTACGATGGCGTGATGTCGAGAAAGCTCTGAATGGCTTCGAATTCGCCATGATCACAGGGTGGTTGTTTGCTATCTGGGCTTTTTATCGCCAGTAGATGAGCAATCCCAAAGGTCCTTGCTGAGCGCAGCACGGTGGTGTTGTCATCAATTAACAGTGATGACTCTGCCTTGAACGGTAACTGTTTTTGCAGTTTTAACCAGAACATTGGGTCTTCTTTAGGCAGGCCAATGCTGTGAGATGAAATCACTGCATCCAGGTATTCGCCGATGCTGGTGTGTTTCATTTTTAGCGCCAGGCTATTTTGATGGGCATTGGTGACCAGAGCGATATGCTTGCCTGAGCGGCGCATTGCCCTGAGGAAATCGATCACATGCGGGTGTACCGCTATTAAATGTGTGACCTCTTCTTTGAGAAAAACAATGTCCATCTCTAGTTCTTCGGCCCAGTAATCGAGGCAGTACCACTGCATTGTCCCTTCGACCTTTGCAAAGCGAGAGAAGAGATGGGATTTTGCTTCGGTCAGCTCGATGTTATGCTTTTCAGCATAACGCATGGGGAGGTGTTCGCGCCAGAAATGGTTATCGAAATGGAGGTCAAGCAGGGTGCCGTCCATATCTAACAGTACGTTTTGTATGTCATTCCAGTTGACCATGTTTGATGCTCTAGTATAGGTTGATATCAAGAAAAGTAGTGGTACTGTGGTACCCGATCGCGGCTATGATAAAGGATTGGTGATGCCCAAAAAACCATACATATTAAATGTTAAAATAGTTGCAAAAACACGCTTGTTTCAAGTGGAAGCGCTTGATCTGAGATTCTCGAATGGCGTGGCTGTGCAGTACGAGCGACTTAAGACGAGTTCATACGGCGCAGTGTTGGCGGTGCCAATGATCGACGATGAAACGGTGTTGTTGATACGCGAATATGCTGCGGGTGTCGACCGTTATGAGCTTGCACTGCCAAAGGGGCGAATTGAGGCAGATGAAAATGTGCTGGACGCTGCAAACCGAGAAATGATGGAGGAGGTGGGGTATGGGGCAGGGCGGCTAACCTTGCTTAAGGGCTTGACCTCCTCGCCTGGATATTCCAGCCAATTGACTCATGTTGTGTTGGCTGAGGGCCTATATGAGAAGCGCTTGCCTGGTGATGAGCCTGAGCCGATAGAGGTGGTGCCGTGGAAGCTCTCAAAGTTGGATGAATTGTTTCAGCGGGAGGAGTGTACTGAGGCGCGTAGCATCGCTGCGCTTTACATGGTGAAAGACTTATTAGCTAAAAGAGCAGGGGGGCGCTGAGTCGAGTGTTGTTTGGCCTTTAAAATTAAGCGCCTACCGTATGATTCATGCGCGTAGTAGGGGCTTATGCGGTTCATTGCACGCAATGTTAGCCAAAGTAGAGAATTTGTGCCGATTATTTATACTACGCAGGGCGGACTCTCTTGCGATGTAGGAAATGGCCTATTTGATGCTTAATTTGTAAATGTCGCGAAGATTCTTAATCACTTCGGTAATAACCGGGCTGGCGATGCTGTAATAAACATGCTGGTTTCTACGCTCGTTTGTCACCACGCCGGACATCCGTAGCTTTGCTAGATGCTGTGAAAGATTCGGCTGAGAGACGCCGGTGACTGATAACAGCTCAGTAACATTCCTGGGGCCCTTGGTAAGCTCGCAAAGCACCGCCAATCTTAGCGGGTGGGAGATTGAGCGCAGGTTATGCGAAGCCGCGATGTAGCGTTTATTTTCGTTTCGTTTTTCCATGTTGTTCAGTATATATTAATATACTGAACAAGCCAATGGGCTGTAAGAAATTTGTAGGTAATTTACCTAGAGAAGCGCTGGGATTTATCGTCAGGCGTCAGATTATAGAGTGGTTCTGCGCCTACAAAATAACATGGTGACGATGAATAATAATATGCCGAGCTCGGATATAGTGGTATTTCCCCCGCCGCTGTTTAGCCGGGATCCAGTGGTGCTACCACCACCGTCCGCATTAACTTTGGTGGTCTGTAACATGGTGTTATTGGTTAGTTCTGGATCATTGCCGACAGAGTCGCTGATGGTCGCATAAGCACTAAAGGTGCCCTCACGGGTTGTTTGGACGGAGATGGTAATATCAGTAGCGGCGTTGATTGCAAGTGCGCCAACATTACAGGTGACCACGCCGCCATTATGAGAGCAGTTTGATGGGGCCGAGATGAACAGTGTCGCGCTAGATAGCGTGACGGTGACAATGGTATTTTGCGCGACATTAGGGCCATTATTATTCGTTGCAGTAATGTTGTAAGTAATCGTATTACCGACCACAACGGGGTCTGCGGCTTCAACGATGTTGATTAAAAGGTCTGCGATAGGCGGAGGTGACGCAGGTAGTGCGTTTACTTCGGTAAATTCGGTATCTGTGGCCGGTGTAGGCGTTTCAGTACTTGTCACTGAAGAATTAACAGTATAAGTGCCAACGAACTCAGCCTGGGCAGCGAGTGTTATTATTTTGAAACCGGCAGTCATGGATTCGAGGTCGCAAGTGACAATCTCAGCGCCTGAGCAATAGAGTGGTGATGCCCCGCTGGCTGGGCTAAGCGACATCCCCGCGGGAAATGTTACGACGAGTTGAGTGTTATGTGTGGTGGATGGGCCGCTGTTAGAGACTGTAAAACTATACAAGATATCGGCATCTTGAAAAGCGGGGTCTGGCGAGTCAATGGTGCTAATGGAGAGCGTTGCATCGGCGTCCACGGCGGTTGTTATTTCGGCAACGTTGTTGCTCATAATGGGGTCGTAGCCATTAAATGATGCGTACACCTTACTGGTGACGGACTCAGTTAATGGTGGAACTACTAACGGAACTACCAGCGCATCAATCGTGATGAATGCGCCGCTGGCGAGGTCGCCGAGATCACAAAATGGCAGCGAATTAAAGCTTGCCGGTATACAGCTCCCTATATTGGGGGTTGCGCTCAGCAGCCTAATATTACTGTCAAAATTGATGGCACCAATGACACTTCTAGCCGTATTTGCGCCATTATTTGTGATAATTATTTCATAGGTCATTGGGACATTAGCAATCGCGGGGTCAATCGAGCCTGTTATCGTTATATTCAGGTCGGTGGGTGAGCTGGCATCCGTTGTTTCTGCCGCGTTGTTATTACTCATATTGGGGTCGATTTCATTAGCTGATACAGATGCAGTATTGTTAAGCAGGTCGATAGTTGTCGGTAATACTGTGATATTAACAACTCTACTATCGCCAGCTAAGATCGTGCCTAGAGAGCAGCTTATTAAAGGTTGAGTGCCAATATCGCAAGATGAATCATTAGAATTATAGTTCACATTGCTATCTAGATTGTTCTCGAGAACGACACTGGTGGCAGGATCTGGGCCGTGATTAGTGACAAGGACACGGTATGACAGCGGACTGCCAGTGATGGCTGGGTCCATAGAATCTTCAAGGGTCACGGCAAGATCAGCAGTGGAGGGTGTTGGGTCATATTCAAATGATCCAATGTCACAAGTCAGGCTGCCGCCACCATTAACTGGGCGAGAAAAGTTACGTTGGTCTGATGCTGGGCACTCTATATTAGTGCCCAGGTCGATCGCGATGCTAGGGGAAGCAACTGAATGGGTGAGCGTTGGACCACCATTAGTGCCCAGTATGTTATTTAAACTCGGGTTTACATTGGATTGATCATTGGGCCCCGTTAATTCACAGGAACTGTCGCTGGCGATAGTGTAATTTGATATGGTTTGGATGGGTGAAAAAACCCCGACATCACTTTGGCTATAGCAATTATCACCAGAAGGGACAAGTATAGAGGCGCTATTGCCAGAAATAATGGTGTTATTTAATGTGATGCTGTGTCCGCGTGGCACATAGAGCCCACCACCATGGCCATTATATGTCCCTTCAGCTGGATTGTGCGTGCCAAAAGCACGGTTATTATAGATGGTGCTATTGGTAATGATGGCAAGGCTTTGCCTTGTTTGAAGGCCGCCACCATTACCCGCAGTTAAGTTACCGCTGATGGTGCTATTGGTAATGATCAGCGGGTGAAGACCAATGTCATAGATCCCGCCACCACCAACGAGCAGTGCATTATTGTTACTGACAGTGCTATTGAGTAGTGTAAGGCCATTCACAGAATATATGCCCCCGCCGCCGCCGAGCGCAGCGATATTGCTGTCAATGGTGGTGTTGATAATAGTGGTGCTATCTTCTGTCTGTACATAAATCCCACCGCCACTACCGGCACCGAGGTCAACAACATTGTCGTTGATTCGGCTGTTGGATATCATCATCTCATTGCTGAAATGCATAATGCCGCCACCTCTGGAGGACCTGTTATTGATAAAAGTACTGTTATCAATAATCAGTGGCCCAGTGTTGTGAAGTCCGCCGCCGCCAAAGCCAAGGTCTGTTGTCTGGTTGCTGTCGAATGTGGCGTTACGAATGGTGAGTGCACCAGCGATGTTTCGGATACCGCCACCAATATTGTTAATAGCGACTCCATCTCGGATGGTCAAATTCTGAATTTGAACATCAACGTTGTGAATGTCTAATATGCGATCACGATCGAAATATGGGCGTGCGCTATTATTTGCTTGAATGATGGTGGTGCCTTGGTTGACGCCACGTAGCGTGACGTGATCTGTAATATCAAGGTCACCAGCGATCGCTGTATTGTCAGGGCCTATCAATGTCAGCGTATAAGTAGCAGAGGGGAGGTGGATAGAGTCTTTGCCAGGCCATGCATTGCTTTCTTGAATGGCGGCTCGTAACGTGCAGATGCCATTCGCGGGGCCGGTTTCGCAAATACCATCACCAGGTGTGCTATCTACAATGTCATCGCTGCTATTGACCGTAAAATTAAATGCGAGCGCTGGCTGGAAGATGGCTAATAGCAGTAAGCAGCCTATGAGACCGTTTGTATAAGGTAGAGCCTTGTTTTGTTTAATACCTGTCATTGCATGTAAGTCTATTGAACCCGTGTTTTTAAATTAATGTCCGCCAGTCCATGGATAAGTATTTAATTTAATTCGTATTATGTATTTTCCATAGAACATATATCGGCCGATTTTAGGAATATATTTAGCGCTAATTTTGTGAGTGAAGCGCTAATGTGCTGGTGGATGATTGATATTTAAGCTGTCCTAGAGATGAATCATGTTTAGCAAATAAGCGAGGTATTACGAATAAAGCTGTGTATCGGGGTGGTTTATAATGATGTTTTACGCGGAGAGTTTGGTTGTCTAGCTGATTTGGGTGAGTGCTATTAGTGATCGAGGTATAGCTAGGTTTGGTATCAGGGAGGTGATCCAATAACCATGGGAATAGTATGAAGTTTGGGGCTAAGTTATTAAGAATTTATTATATTAATGTTTGAGAATTAAGGACTTGACGGGCTTATAAAACCTTTAGAATGGCCGATTAAAACTTTATGTTAATTAATAATGAAAACAATTGTGACGACGGAATTGGTGATTTAGCTTGAGTATTCGTGGCTTGTCACTCGTTAGGTTATTAATTGTTGATGACCAGCTAATAGTGCAAGAAGGCATTAAGCGGCTCATAACAAGTTTTTGTGATAATTATCAGGTTGATAGCGAAGAAAATGGCAGCGATGCGCTGGCATTGCTTGATGAGATTGACTATGACATGGCTATTCTGGAAATTGACCTGCCAGATATGAGCGGTCTTGAAGTGTTAAAGAAGCTTCGGGCAAAAAAACGACAGTTACCGATCCTTATTTTGAGTGTCTATCCGGAGGATGTCTATGCTGTGCGTGCTTTGCGGGCTGGCGCTCAGGGATACCTGTGTAAATCGAGCGCCCCAGGGGATCTTGAAGCCGCGATTGGAAAGCTATTGACAGGTGGCCGGTATGTGAGCTCAACATTGGCTGAGAAAATTGCTTATGCGCTAGACGAGGTTGCAGATAAAGCGCCGCACGAAGGCCTTTCTAATCGAGAGTATGAAGTGTTATGTAGCATAGGATCAGGGAACTCAGTATCGGAAATTGCCCGTGAGTTTTCTCTCAGCGTTAAAACGGTCAGCACTTATCGAGCACGAATCTTAAAAAAGATGAAGATGCGGCACAATGCAGAATTAACCCATTATGTAATCAAACAAGGCTTAATTAAATAAGCTCCGCTCTTTTCCCCCTCAGTTGTCCCCATTAAATTCACTTTAAAATCAATTTGTTAATGTTGATTCAGAGTAGCTTATCTGATACTCATCTCAGCATGTACTTGTAAGACAAATGAGTACGTGACGTCATCTAAATCTTACTATTAAATACATCTTTTGTCCGATTTCGACATGCAAAAAACTGCCGATAAATAAAATCATCGAGAATAACTATCAAAAACATCGGTATTTTCGTTCGGGCAATTAAGCAAATAGCATGGATACGTTATTTGGTGAATTGATAACAAGTGGGGTGAGGCGATGAAAATAATCCTAGGTGAGCAGTTGTATGGCAGCGTGACGGGGAGGCCATTTTTAAGCGTATGTACTGCAATGGGAGTGATAAGTGCTGGTGTAGTGCTAGCCCAGGATACATTAAACATTGGCAGCGGGCTTTTGGTGGCCGCAGTGGTGATTACAGGGGGAGCTGGCGGGTGGTTGTTGGCGAATTTTCATAAAAAAGAACAAAAAAGAGTGATAGATGAACTTACCGAAGAATTCGAGGCATTACTTAAAGCCAGCTTGAATGAGGGCTCGCCGAAAGGACTGGATGAAGCGTGTCAAAAAATTCTGCCAGTGATTGATAGAAATATTAAAACATCACGGTTACTCACCGAAGAAGCGATTATAACATTATCAGATCGCTTTTCAGTGTTGGTAATTAAAATTGATGAGGCGGTGAAAAATGCTAATAGTGCAAATAATGGAGCCTCGAGTGACGGTGGGATTATTGAAACCTTTAATAGTAGTGAGAGCCAGTTAAATGATGTCATTGCGACCTATAAAGATGCGCTTAAAGAAAAAACTGTTTTGTTTGAAAAAATACGTGGTTTATCAAACTCAATAGAAAGTTTACAAGCAATGTCAGCCAGTGTTGCGAAAATATCAGACCAGACCAACCTATTGGCGTTGAATGCATCTATTGAAGCTGCGAGGGCCGGCGAATATGGACGGGGGTTTGCAGTAGTCGCCGAAGAGGTTCGTTCACTCTCAATACAGTCAGGAAAGACTGGCAAAGAGATGCAGGAGCGGGTGATAGACATTGAATGTTTAATCAATGACACGTTAGAGATGGTTGATCAAACCTGTGAGCAGGATGAGCGCGTAATGGATGGATCAAAAGAAACAATCGCGAGTGTACTCGCTGGTCTAAAAGGGTTGACTGATGCGATCTCAGGCTCAGCTGAAAAAATGCAATGCTCGAGCAAGGACATAAGAAATGAAATATCAGACATATTGGTATCACTGCAATTTCAGGACCGAATGAGCCAAATTTTATGTTCGGTGGAATCAACGCTGTCACGTACGTGTGAACAAATTGAAGTGTCAATTAATAACCCGGATGAAAATGGTATGCATAAGGCGATTGATGTGGATATGTTACTGGCAGAGTTAGAAAAGAGTTATACGACAACAGAACAGTTAATTAATCATAACGGTAAAAATGCGGTAGAAAAAACAGAAGATAATGAAATTGAGTTCTTTTGAAGTTAATGATTATTTTTTAGAAGTGGTTTTAAGAAAATTGAGGTGACCCATGGCGAAAACAATTCTAATAGTAGATGACTCTTCCTCATTGAGGAATGTGGTGAAAATTGCATTGGTAGATGCTGGCTACGACGTGATTGAGGGCGGCGATGGCCGCGAAGGAATTCAGGCACTTGATGGAAGAAAGGTTCATCTCATTATTAGTGATGTGAACATGCCAAATATGGACGGAATCTCAATGGTAAAGGAAATAAAGACAATGGCAAGTTATCAATTTACACCGATCATAATGTTAACCACAGAGGCGGGTGATGACCTTAAGTCACAGGGGAAAGCTGCCGGTGTTAAAGCATGGGTAGTGAAGCCATTTAAACCAGACCAAATGCTTAATGCCGTATCGAAATTAATTATGCCTTAAGAATAAATGGATCGGGAGATGAATCGTGAATGAAATTAATAACGATCGAGAAGTAATGAGCTTCGAAGGTGATATGACAATATATACCGCCGAAAGCATTAAGCAGGATTTGTTTTCAGAGATTTCCAAAAAGAAACATATCGATGTTGATTTATCTGATGTTTCTGAATTTGATACTGCAGGTTTTCAGGCGTTAATTTTTGGCAAGAAATATGCGAGTGACAGCGGTATTGAGTTAAGGATTTGCGGAGCAAGTGAAGCAGTGAGCGAGGTCTTCCAGTTATATGGAATGAGCGATGTATTGGAGAGTCATCATGAATCTTGATTCTGCACAGCAAGGGTACCTGGCAGAATGCAATGAGCTATTGGTTGAAATGGAAAGTGCATTGCTGCAATTAGAGGATGACCCGAAAAATAGTGAGTTGATTAATGCGGTGTTTAGAGCGGCTCATACGATTAAAGGAACCGGCGGCGTATTTGGTTTTGATGATGTGGTTGAATTTACACATGTGGTCGAAAATGCACTGGATACAATACGCTCGGGTGATTTAATCATTAACTCTGAATTGGTAGCTGTATTTCTCTCATTACGAGACCAGATGGAGATTGTGGTCGAGCATGCGGTAAATGGTGAAACACTTTCTAGTGAGGTTAAGCGACAGAATGATGATCTATTAGCTGCGTTATTGGCACTCACTGGGGGTGAAGTGGATGAAGGCACTCAAAAAGATGAAAGTGAAGTTAACAACAAGGATGAGAGCGAGGAGGCGGGCGCTTGCACTTCGAATGATAATTGGCACTTATCAATCAGATTTTCAAAGGATGCACTACGAGATGGCATGGATCCGCTCTCAATACTTCGTTACCTGGCTGGCATGGGTGATCTTAAGCAGGTAGTAACCATATTTAGCGAGGATGATAGTGAGGAGTTAAGTCCGATTGATTGTCATATAGGACTGGAAATTGAATTGCTTAGTGATGAAGACAAAGAGGCGATTGAGAGTGCATTTGAGTTTATAAAAGATGACTGTTTAGTTCATATCCTGCCGCCCCGTGCAAAAATTAAGCATTATATTAATATGATTAATGCGTTGCCAGAAGAGGATAAAAGGATTGGTGAGATTTTGGTTTCATGTGGTGCTTTAACTAAGGCCGAGCTTGAAGGTGTGATTGATGCACAGACAGAGAGTAGTTTTACTCCAGTAGATGGAGACGTAAAAACTAACAGCCTAAAATTGGGTGAGCTGGTTGAAGAAAATGGCATGGTCCCAAAAGAGGTAGTAGAAGCCGCTGCTGCAAAACAGCAGCGTGTACGCTCGCTGAATAGCTCGGCCAAAACAATCCGCGTTGACTCAGAAAAATTGGATGCGTTGGTGAATTTAGTGGGTGAGATGGTGATTGCTGGTGCGGGCACTGATTTGATTGCGAGAAGGCTTGGTGATGATTCATTGGTTGAATCAATGTCGGTAATGTCTCGCCTGGTGGAAGAGATTAGAGATAGTGCATTGCGTTTACGAATGGTTCAGATTGGTGAAACATTTAACCGATTTAACCGAGTGGTGCGTGATGTTAGCAGTGAACTGGGTAAAGATATTCGATTAGAGATTGTTGGTGCTGAGACTGAGCTAGATAAAACAGTGGTTGAGAAAATTGGTGACCCACTGATGCACTTAGTTAGAAACGCGATGGATCATGGGATTGAATCTGCGCAGGATCGGGCCGCCGCGGGTAAGGCTGAATATGGTTCATTGAAACTGAATGCCTATCATGATTCTGGCAGCATTGTAATTGAGGTTGAAGATGATGGTGCTGGGCTCAGGCGTGATGTAATTCTTGCAAAAGCCGAGGAAAAAGGCATTGTTTCGAGTGGCCAGGTGTTAACGGATCAGGAAATTTACCGGCTGATATTCGAACCTGGATTTTCAACGGCGACAGAGGTGACCAATCTTTCTGGCAGAGGTGTCGGAATGGATGTGGTGAAAAGAAATATTGAGGCCTTAAGGGGGCTAGTTGATATTGAAAGTGAAGCTGGCGTCGGTACGAAGATTATTATTCGTATGCCGCTGACACTTGCCATTATTGATGGGTTTCTTGTGGGGGTGGGTCATTCATCATATGTCATTCCGCTTGATATGGTTTTCGAATGTGTTGAGTTGAGTGATGCGGAGCGACAGCAGGCACGTAAGCAGAATTATATTAATTTACGCGATGAGGTGTTGCCGTTGATGAGGCTGCGTGAAAATTTCAATATTAATGGAGAGAGTAATGGGCGTGAAAATATTGTGGTGGTGCAGTGTGGCGGGATAAAGGCCGGCTTAATAGTTGATGAGTTGCGCGGTGAATTCCAAACGGTGATTAAACCGCTGGGGCGCATCTTTCAGGGGCTTAAAGGGATCAGTGGCTCAACCATTCTTGGCAGTGGTGAGGTGGCTGTTATTTTGGATGTTCCTGGACTAGTTAAGCAGGTAGCAGACGCTGGCGGACACCTGCCGTCAGCAGGTGGTGTGAATAAAAATGAATCAAATATAGTGCATTAGGTGTTTTATTTTAAAGGGAACCTTAATTATTTTTGATGGAAATATTTATAGTAGTTAGTAATGGCGATATACAAGGAGCATACGATGATTAAATTAAACAACATTAAAATTGCGAAAAGAATGGTCATGGCAGTGGGAATACCTATCTTACTTCTGACATCGGTATTGGTTTTCTCTGTCTATAAGCTCAAAGGAATTGAAGTTGAGATTGTGGGTATCGCAGAAACAGATATCCCATTGATGCAGGCTATGACATCAATGACGGAGCATCAGCTTGAGATTGCTATTTTGTTTGAACGTAGCCTGAGGTTTGGTGATGAAATTAGCGCTGATGAAAAGTCGCGTGAAATTTTTAATGCGCTAATGAATGATATTTCAAATATGGAAGAGAGAGTGAATAAAGAAATATTAGTGGCTGAAACGATGGCTGAAGTAGCTATTAACGATGCGCACGATGATGCCATAAAAGCAGAATTCGAAAATATATTGATAGAGCTTAAGGGCGTTGAGAAAGATGCGTTTGAGGTATCTCGTCATGTGAAAGAGGTGTTTGAGTTATTTGAAGCAGGCGATGTGCAGGCGGCTTATGAACGTGGCGAGGCAGTAGCGCATGAAGAAGAGCAGCTATTCAAACATATAGAGGGGGTGCTAGCCGAGATTTCAAAATTCACTGATGCCGCCGCTAAGCAGGCTGAAAATGATGTGAAAGAGACAGAGATGATGGTGATGGGGATTGGTGCCACCGCTTTACTGATTGGTTTATTGTTAGGGGTGATCGTTTCACGTTCAATTACGCGCCCTATGAACGAAATCCTTGCGGCGGCAGATGATCTTCATAAAGGCGATGGAGACCTGACCTACCGCCTACCAGGTTTTGGCACGGATGAAATCGGTCAGACTGCAAACTCAATTAATGGCTTCATTAATAAAATGCAAAATGTACTACTGGATGTGCGTACCTCGGTTGAGACTGTCGCTGCTGCCTCGGAGGAAGTGAGTGCTTCTGCTCAAAGTTTGAGCCAGGGATCATCTGAACAAGCCGCGAGTGTTGAAGAGACCAGTGCGTCACTTGAACAGATGAGCGCATCGATTAATCAAAATACTGAAAACGCGAAAGTTACTGATGGTATTGCAACCAGAGCTGCCCAGGAGGCGGTTGAGGGCGGTGAAGCGGTGGCTGAGACGCTTGAAGCGATGAATCAGATTGCCAGTAAGATTAGCTTGATCGAAGACATCGCATATAAGACCAATCTACTGGCATTGAATGCGGCGATTGAGGCAGCGCGTGCGGGTGAGCATGGCAAAGGCTTTGCGGTGGTAGCAGATGAAGTGCGCAAACTGGCTGAACGCAGCCAGGTATCGGCACAAGAGATCAGTGAACAAGCGACCAATAGCGTCAAGGTAGCGGAGCGTGCGGGTGGTCTGCTTGAGGCGATGTTACCTAATATTCGTAAAACAGCTGATCTGGTACAAGAAATCTCAGCCTCTTCAGAAGAGCAGGCTACAGGGGTCTCTCAGGTGAATACTGCGATGGGACAGCTTGATCAGGTTTCGCAATCTTCAGCAGCGTCATCTGAGGAGCTTGCGGCAACCTCTGAAGAGTTGGGTGCCAATGCTGAGCAGCTGCAAAAAATTATCGGTTTTTTCAAACTGGATGATAACCAGCAGGTCTCAGTGGCAAGGGTTGAGAATAGCGGTGGGAATTTTAATCAGAGCCATGAGCAAGATGATGGATCAAATCCATCTACGGCTAATCCTGATTTTGTGCCATTTGGTAAGGCTGGTTAACTGAATGGAGGATGCAGTCATGGTGAGTAATGTAGCCGCGACGCGGCAACCTGTAACAGAGCTTGATAAGTACCTCTGCTTCTGGCTCGGTAAAAAACGCTATGCAGCGAACATTCTATGTATCAAAGAGATTATGGAGCACATGGAGGTGACCTCTATCCCGATGATGCCTGATTTTTTATGCGGTGTGACTAACTTGCGAGGCAAGGTGGTGCCGGTCATCGACCTGGGAAAGCGCCTTGGTATGGACGGCGTTTCCATTGGCCGCCGTACTTGCATTGTGATTATGGAAGTGTCGATACACGAGGCCTCCATGGATGTCGGTATCATGGTTGATGCGGTTAATCAGGTGGCTGATATTGCCCCTGATCAAATTGAAGCGGCCCCTAGTTTTGGTGGAAATCTATCGACAGAGTTTATTGAAGGGATGGGGAAAGTAGGCGATGATTTTGTAGTAATACTGAATATTGATCGGCTATTGTCGCTTGATGATCTCAACCTGTTGAGTAGTGCTGGTAATGCCATGCCGCAAATGGCTGCAGATACTCAAGCTGATGATAATCTGATAGAGGAGGAAAATCATGAGTGAGCTAATGGTGGACGAAGGCGTGCCTTCCCGTGTTGTCTTACCGCAGGATGGGGATGATGTGGTCGATGTTACTCGAGAGCTGGATAAATATTTGACTTTTAGAGTGGGCGAATCTAATTTCGGTATCGATTTGTTACGAATTAAAGAGATCATCGAATACGCCAGTGTCTGTGATATTCCGATGGTGCCGAGCCATATCCGTGGTGTTATCAATCTGCGTGGCAATGTGGTGCCGGTGATTGATCTTGCGCAACGTATTGGTGTTGAAGGCGATGCAACGGAGAGTAAGCGAAGCTGCATTATTATTATTGATGTATTGGTGCAAGATGAATCAATGGACATAGGTTTAGTGGTTGATGCTGTTAATAAGGTCTATGAAATTGGCGAAGAAGATGTTGAGCATGCACCTGCATTTGGCGCAAATATTCCTACCGAATTCATTAAAGGGATGGGGCGAATAGAGAGAAAGTTTGTAGTGCTACTGGAGCTTGCTAAAGTGCTGGATATCGATGAAATATCGATACAAGAATACTCAGATTTGGCGGAACATAGTTAGCGTAGCGGCTAATCACTAATAGGATGTCAGGGAGTAAGGTATGACGGCAGTAGTGAATAAATCAGTGATGTTGGAATCCATTAAGGATGATGAATTTGTCGTATTTCAGCAGATGATTTACGAACAAATCGGAATTTCAATGAGCACCAAGAAAAAATCACTGGTAGAAGGGCGGCTGGCAAAGCGACTGAGGCATTATGGTTTCAATGATTATGCAGAGTATATTGCGTTGGTACAAAACAAAGGTAATGTTGCTGAGCGCCAAATTGTAATTGATATGTTGACTACCAATGAGACCAGTTTTTTTCGAGAGCAACGCCATTTTGATTTTTTAGCTAGTGAGGTGATCCCTAAAAGTGGTCATGGGAGCCCTTACCGAATCTGGAGTGGTGCATCTTCATCTGGGGAAGAGGCCTATTCAATGGCAATGTTGTTTGCGGATCAATATAAATCTGGCCGATGGGAAATTGTTGGTACCGATATCAGTCAGCAAATTCTTGCTAAGGCCCGGCAAGCACTTTACCCGATGCGTGCCACAGAAAAAATTTCAGCGGATTATCTTAATCGATTTTGTCTAAAAGGCGTTAGAGAGCAGGATGGAATGTTTTTGATTGATAAAAAACTGACCAATAATGTGACCTTTAACTCACTTAATTTGAATGGACAGTGGCCATCAAGCATGGGGATGTTTGACCTGATTTTATTACGCAATGTGATGATTTATTTTGATCAAAAAACAAAGCAGGTGTTAGTGGAGAAAATATTACGTCATCTTCGCCCTGGTGGTTATTTTATGATTGGTCATTCGGAAACATTAAACGGCGTTAGTTCAGCAGTAAAAATGATCAAGCCGTCAATATACTTAAAACCATAACATTAAATGAACTGAGTGACTTCATGTAAGTCATTAGGAAAAACGATACCGGGTGTTTTATTGTAGATGCCCAATAAGAGATGAAAAATAATAGGCAGTTTTGTAAAGTACCTGGAGGTTAGTTGATGAAAGTAATAAGCAATCTTTCTATGCGTAACAAATTTGTATTAATGTTGGTTTTTCCTGTTCTTTCGCTGCTTTATTTTGCGATTACGGATGTTAGTTTACAATATCGAACGATGGCTGAGGTGGAGAGCATTGAGGGTTTAGCGGACTATGCTCATAAAGGTAGTAATCTGGTGCATGAGCTGCAAAAAGAGCGCGGTGGCACAGCGCTATTTTTAGCCTCTAAAGGGACTCAATTTGTTACTGAATTGCCGATGCAGTATACGGCTACAGATGGGCGTGTTAATGAAGTGGTCGCCTTTATGGCGAGTTTTGATACTGCTCATTATGGGGCGAATTTTGAGGCCCAGGTAAATGACACGATGACGGAGTTGGGGCGTATTAATGATGTCCGTCAGAATGTCAGATCACAGGCGATGGCGGTAAAGGATGCCATTGCTTATTACACCAAGCTTAATGCGAGTTTTCTTGCGATTGTTGAGAATATTGCGATCCTAAGCACCAATAAAGAGATTGCAGACAAAGTGGCAGCTTATGCCAATTTTTTGCAGGGCAAAGAGCGAGCGGGTATTGAACGTGCTGTGCTTAGTGGTGTTTTTACCATTGATAAATTTTCAGCGGGTGTCTTTAAGCAATTTGTTGAACTGGAATCTGGCCAGGAGACTTACATGCATGTCTTTTATTCTTTTGCGTCAGCAGAGCAAAAGAATTTTTATGAACAGACCATGCGCGGTGAGGCGGTCAAAGAGGTGGCTCGCATACGGCAGATTGCAGTAGACAAAGTGAGTGAGGGTGGCTTTGGTATCAATGCGGGCGATTGGTTTAAGGCGGCGACTGGGCGCATTAATCTCTTAAAAGAGGTTGAAAATAAAATTGGTGAAGATATGTTGGCGGCAGCGCATGGGATTGCGGCAACATCGCAAACGAGATTTATTTTCCACCTGGCAATTGCGACTATTGGCCTTTTACTGACCGCTTTCTTTGTCTTTGTGATTGTTCGGGGTGTGGTGGGTACGCTTAATGAGGCGCTGACTAGAATGAAAGATATTGCGGAGGGTGAAGGGGATCTTACTCAGCGCATTGAAATTCGTTCTAGCGATGAAGTGGGGCAGTTATGTGGTGCTATCAATGCTTTTATCGAAAAAATTCAGGGTGTGTTGGTGAATGTGCGTACCTCAGTTGAGGCGGTCGCCTCCGCCTCTGAAGAGGTGAATTCCTCTGCGCAGAGTTTAAGCCAGGGCTCTTCAGAGCAGGCGGCGAGTATCGAAGAGACAAGTGCGTCACTTGAGCAGATGAGCGCGTCGATTAGCCAAAACACAGAAAATGCAAAGGTGACCGATGGCATTTCCACTAGAGCGGCACAAGAAGCTGTTGAGGGTGGTGAGGCAGTGGCTGAAACGGTGATAGCGATGAACCAAATTGCAGACAAGATCAGCCTGATTGAAGACATTGCCTACAAAACGAACTTGCTGGCATTGAACGCTGCGATTGAAGCGGCGCGCGCGGGTGAGCATGGTAAGGGTTTCGCGGTGGTAGCGGACGAGGTGCGTAAGCTAGCAGAGCGTAGTCAGGTGTCCGCGCAGGAGATTAGCGAGCAGGCAAGCAATAGTGTGAAGGTGGCAGAGAAAGCGGGTGGGCTGCTTGAAACGATGCAGCCTAATATTCGTAAGACAGCCGATCTGGTGCAAGAGATTAGTGCATCTTCTGAAGAGCAGGCGACGGGTGTCTCCCAGGTGAATACGGCGATGGGCCAGTTGGACCAGGTTGCCCAGCAGTCGGCAGCAGCATCTGAAGAGCTTGCCGCAACAGCTGAAGAGCTAAGTGCGAGTGCAGAGCAGCTACAAAAAATTGTTGGTTTCTTTACTCTGGATGATGAGCGTAGCCCTGCTAGCCAAGCAGATAAGAGGGGCTATAGCAAGGTAGGTTGAGTTTGATGCCGTGCCATGAAACCTAAATCTCCATCGCTAAGGGTATATATGACGGAATGGTGCGGCAGATAGCACTGAATTGCTGACAGCGTCGACAGTGTTATCCTTTCGCCATGTTAATGAACGGCATGGTTGAAATGTATAAAAGAGCGCAAATAATAATCGTATAGACGATGAAGCGCAGCGGATTTTCTTTGATATTATCCGCTAGGGTGCGATGTTCACCCGCTTCTCTCTGTTTGGCATACTCAGCCTTGGCCTTTATCTGGCGTTCTTTTTGATAGGCCGAGATGACGGCCTTGGCGCGAGGCGCTACCGCATCATCACGCACCCAAAATGCAGGCACGGATATTCCCCAGTTTCCGGCGGGAGTTTCATAGAAATCAATATTGTCTTGTTGTAATGCTTCACGCACATCCTCGATTTCATCATCGGGGACATTGCGAAGATTAAAAATGCGCACAGCCATAATTTCTTTATATCAATTAGTGTTAGGTTAATCGGGCCAGTTATCGCCCATCTCAGCGCTCTGCTGGTGGAACTCAACGTCAAGCATCTTAAGGGCAGCTCTATTAATTCATGAACGCAGCGCTTAAACCCCCAATCCGCTATATCAGCGTTGCCAATTTTGGCAATAGTCCCGCTACGGTGTGCCCCTTGGGTATTACCTGCTATTGACGCCTTGATGTCACGCATTGGGCATTCAATCTGCCTCGCTCAGAATTAATAGCGCTGCTTTGTAGTGATGTGTGATTGAGCCATTTCTGTCTTAGTCGCGAAGTCTCCTCGTATTTTAGGGGAATGCGGCTGTGATGCAAAATTTTTATCCACTTGCGTGCACTTCGTTGTTTCGATAGTGGAGTCGCGCCTCTTTTTACGGTAGTTTATATCAGCACCTTCGGGGGAGGGTGATCTAAATCTTTGTTACACAACTATTTTCCACACGTGGGGGCGTTATGGGGCGGTTGTTGGCTGATACAGTTGAAGGTGGGCGCGATATTGCTATTATTGGCAGTGTGTTCTTTTTTGTCGCGCTGGCACTTTATCTGGATGCCAGTGCCAATCTTGCGCTGCAAAATACCATGGGTTACTGCGCTTGGTTCTTTCTCGGCTTGATGCTGCTTGGGGAGAGCATGGCGGTACGCATGCAGGTGGTGGTGGCAATCGCCTTTGCCACTATCGGCGAATATTTTGCCTCTGTTTATTTGGGGGCCTATATCTATCGCTTTGAAAATGTCCCCGCTTATGTGCCGCCGGGCCATGGTATGGTCTATCTCAGCGCAGTGGTAATGGCACGACAAGGGCTGTTTATCCTCTATCGTCAGCAAATCACCTGGTTGGTGTTGGCGATTGGTGGCATATGGTCCATCTGGGGGCTATTTTTTGCGGAACGAAGTGATGCTGCCGGTGCCTTGTTATTCGTCATTTTTGTCTATTGCCTCTATAAAGGGCGCTCACCACTGGTTTATTTGGGGGCTTTTTTCATCACCACCTGGCTGGAGGTGGTCGGCACCTGGAGTGGTACCTGGTACTGGGTGCAGTATGATCCGGTGTTAGGGTTGTCGCAGGGCAACCCACCGAGTGGCGTCGCGGTATGGTATGTGATGGTCGATGCACTGGCGCTGGCGCTGGCACCGCGTCTGGTACTGGCGTATGAATCTGTGCGTCGGCTATTCAAGCGGGGGCGCTTTCCACCGCAGATTGGCTGAATTTAGTCTATCGCCCGCCTAAGTGGGTTCGAGTCACGTATAATGTCCTCCTTTATTGTTGTTGAGGAAGCGTACCTAATATGTCGACGAGTAGCATTATCTCGATTGAGACCCGGATTGCCACTGAGTTAAACGCCAGAGAAGAGCAGGTAACGGCGGCTATTACACTGCTGGATGGTGGTGATACCGTGCCATTTATCTCTCGTTATCGGAAGGAAGTTACTGGCGGGCTGGATGACACGCAGCTGCGCCTGCTCGATGAGCGTCTTACCTATCTGCGTGAGCTGGATGAGCGTCGTACCACCGTACTCAAGGCGATTGATGAGCAGGGTAAATTGGCACCCGCATTGAAACAGTCCATTCTGGAGGCCGATACCAAAACACGCCTCGAAGATCTCTATCGCCCTTACATGGTAAAGCGCCGCACCAAGGCGCAGATTGCGCGAGAGGCAGGGTTGGAGCCATTAGCTGACCTGTTGTTTACGGATCCAACCTTAAACCCCGAAGAGGTCGCTGCCAATTATGTCGATACTGATAACGGTGTGGCGGATGCGGCGGCCGCACTTGATGGCGCGCGTCAAATTCTGATGGAGCGCTTTGCCGAAGATGCTGAGCTGGTCGGTGAGCTGCGTGAACACTTCTGGGAAAATGGCCAACTGCACGCAACGGTTGTTGCCGGTAAAGAACATGAAGGGGCAAAGTTCTCTGATTATTTCGATAAGCGTGAGGCGATCAAATCGATTCCATCGCACCGGGCGCTGGCGATGTTCCGTGGTCGCAGTGAGGGCATTTTGCAATTGGCATTAGTGATTCCCGATGATGAAGAGGCGACCGCCAAGCGTGAGCCGACCAGTGGGGAGCGTAAGATTGCGCGCCGCTTTGGGATTAAAGATGAAGGCCGTTCCGCTGACCGTTGGTTGCAAGATACCGTGCGCTGGACATGGCGCGTAAAGCTCTCGATGCATGTCGATCTTGAGCTGAAGAAGCGCCTGCGTGAAGCGGGTGAATTAGATGCAATCAATATCTTTGCCAGTAACCTCAAAGATCTGTTGCTTGCCGCACCCGCAGGGCCACGGGCGACGATTGGCCTTGATCCGGGTCTGCGGACGGGTGTCAAAGTGGCAGTGGTGGATAACACCGGTAAGCTGGTCGATTATGCAACGATCTATCCACATGCGCCGAAGAATCAGTGGGATCAATCGATCGACACATTATCGCTATTGGCAAAGAAACATAATGCGGATCTGGTGAGTATCGGTAACGGCACCGCTTCGCGTGAAACCGATAAGTTGGCCGGTGATCTGATCAAGCAGCATAGTGGTCTGGGTCTGACCAAAATCATGGTATCGGAGGCGGGCGCATCGGTTTACTCCGCGTCCGAATTGGCAGCACGTGAATTTCCTGATCTTGATGTTTCGATTCGTGGTGCGGTATCGATTGCGCGACGTCTGCAAGACCCACTGGCAGAATTGGTGAAGATTGAACCGAAGGCGATTGGCGTGGGTCAGTATCAACATGATGTGAGTCAGGTGCGTCTGGCACGTAGCCTGGAGGCGGTGATCGAAGATTGCGTGAATGCGGTCGGTGTGGATGTGAACACGGCATCGGCCGCGCTGCTGGCCAACATTGCCGGGCTGAATACTACGTTGGCGCAAAACATTGTTGACTACCGTGATCTGAATGGTCGTTTTGAGGACCGTAAAACGCTATTGAAAGTGACGCGCCTGGGCCCTAAGGCCTTTGAACAAGCAGCCGGGTTTCTACGTGTGATGAATGGTAAGAATCCGTTGGATGGTTCAGCAGTACATCCCGAGGCCTATCCTGTAGTTGAACGCATTGCAGCCTTTAATAACGGTGATGTGCGCACCATTATTGGTGATAGTGCTTTATTGAAAAAGCTTGACCCAAAAGCGTTCACCGATGAAAAATTTGGTGAGCCAACGGTGCGCGATATTCTTGCCGAATTGGATAAGCCGGGCCGTGATCCGCGTCCTGAATTTGTCACTGCCAGTTTTAAAGAGGGCGTTGAAAAGCTGAGTGATCTTAAAGAGGGGATGATGCTTGAAGGTGTTGTTACCAACGTGACGGCCTTCGGTGCCTTTGTCGATGTCGGTGTGCATCAAGATGGTCTGGTGCATATCTCTGCACTGGCAGATAAGTTTGTCAGTGACCCGCGAGCAGTGGTTAAAGCGGGGGATGTGGTGAAGGTGCGCGTGATCGATGTTGACCTGCCGCGTAAACGTATCGCCTTAACCATGAAGTCGCAGGGCGCTGATAATGATATGCCTAAGCAAGAGCGCTCACGCCCATCATCCAATAGGCGGCCGCCGCCGCAAAAACAGCAACCGAAGCAGCAGACCGCGATGGGCGCAGCGTTTGCCGGATTAAAGAGAAAGTAAAATGTCAGTAGCAGGGTTTGTAAAAAAGCTAAGCAATACGCCAGATGCAATTGCATTCAGAGATACGATAGCGTTAATCGACAATCACTTTGACTACACCCCCAGTCGCTTTACAAATGGCGTGGGTGGTAGTCAGACCGTCAATGAGGCGGGCACCAATGAGGGGTCATGCAAGATTTTTGCGCTGGGGGAATTATTAGCACTTGATAAAACGCAGGTGCTTAACTGTTTTGGTGACTACTATCGAGTCGATGTATTGCAAAATACTGACGGTAATGAGCACGCCAACATTCGGCACTTTATGCAGCATGGTTGGGGTGGTATTGCCTTCGATACTGTTGCGTTAAAAGCCAAGGACGAGTGATGTTATTACCCGATTTAAATGCTGTTGTTGAGATTGTTATCCATGCCGCAAAGCAGGAGTTGAATCCACGTTTCACGCATAGCGAGCGTGACTATAAATCTGATGGCAGTATTGTTACCGAAGCAGATCGTGCAGTACAGCGAGTGATCGAAGAGGCATTAAAACATCAGTGGCCGGAAATTCTATTTGTGGGTGAGGAGATGGATGAGGCGAAACAGCTTGCCTTGCTTAATACCAAAGAACAGGCGGTGTGGTGTCTTGATCCGGTCGATGGCACCAGCAATTTTGCCGCAGGAATCCCTTTTTGTGCGGTCTCATTGTCACTGCTAAAAGAGGGTGATGTATTGATGGGGCTTGTCTATGATCCGATGCGTGATGAATGTTTCAGCGCAATCAAGGGGAAAGGTTCATGGCTAAATGGTGAATTGCTGGGTAAGCGTATGCCTGAGCCACCACTTGCCAAAGGGATTGGGATGATCGATCTCAAACGGTTGCCGCGAGCATTGGCGATACGCATTATCGACGAAAAACCCTTTAGCTCACAGCGTAATATCGGTGCTGTTGCATTGGAGTGGTGTTGGATGGCTGCGGGCCGATCTCATGTTTACCTGCATGGTAAACAGCGGATATGGGATTATGGTGCGGCCAGTCTGGTGTTACATGAAGCCGGTGGTTATTCGATGACGCTTGATGGTGAGCCGGTATTATCCGTCAGTCTTGAACCGCGCTCTGCAGTGGCTGCGCTTAATAAAGAGTTGTTTGATGAGTGGGTGCAGTGGTTGGGGATTACTGCACAGCAGGGTTAGGCGTTAATAACGAGGCATTCTGCCTGGGTGCTAATGAGGCGATGCCTTGGCACCCGGCAGGATTTTTAAAATGCTAGAGACTAGCGACGACCACCACGTTTATTCTTAGGCTCTTCAAAGTTCACGCGCAGTGATTTTCCACTGAAGTCTTTGCCGTCAAGACCGGATATTGCAGCGCGCGCTTCGTGTCCTTCCATCTCGATAAAGCCAAACCCTTTGCACTTATTAGAGAAAACATCTGTTGCTAGCTTAATAGAACGTACCTTGCCGAACTGCTCAAAGAGTTCGGTGACCTCAACTTCATTGGTCGAAGGAGGCAGGTTACCAACAAAGAGTTTTTTCATGGTGATGTCCTTATAGAATCAGGAATTCTATTTTAGTAGCAGTGGCCTGATATGGGATCAAGCGGGATAAAAGTCTATGTAGCCTGGCATTGCAAGGCTACATAGCGATAGCGATTTTTTACTGAGGCTGAACCTGTGCAGCTTGCAGACCTTTTGGTCCGGTTTCGACTTGGTAGCTTACGGCTTGACCTTCGGCCAGTGTTTTAAAACCATCGCCAACAATTGCGCGGAAATGTACAAATACATCGTCGCCACCATCTGCTGGGCTGATAAAACCAAAACCTTTAGATTCGTTAAACCATTTCACGGTACCAGTATTCATGTTATTGAAATCCTCAAACTTAAATTATCATTATAATTAGCGTGCATGATGACGTATAGAGGATTCAGAGAGGTAGCCGTATGGTGTTCTAAGAAAGCCAGCTTGAGCCAATGCAAGCAAAAACACTATACCCTATTCCCATAGTAAACGCCTAATTATTCGTTTTGGTAGAATAACTTGAGTCAACAATCAGCATTATAAAGGTGCTTTTTTGTTATCTTTTATTGTCACACGTCACGTGTAAATTGCTTGCTTGGTGCGCGACTATTTTGGTATTTAAATGATTTATTGGGCGCGCTGGCTTGCTGCGCGCATCCCTTGCCAAAAGATGGCGAGCTGTTGGCGATAGCTGATCGGAATGGCGTCCGGATTACTCATTCGTAGCAATAGAGGTATGCCGTAAAAGAGCGATACCAAGCCTAGCATTGCAGTGGGTACATGTGTGTTGCCGGGCAGTTCGCCTTTGCTGATTGCCTGCTGAAGTGCGGGTACTAATATGGCGTCAAGACCGCTGACATCCAGTGCTTCGATTTCGCTGGCATTTTCTTCGGTGATCACTTTTTCAAAGGCACGATGGCGCTCGGCGCGGCCAATGAGTTGTGGTACTGGTTTTTCGCGTAGACGCGCGAGCCGAGCCAGTACTTCACCCATTAACCCCGGGTGCTGTTGAAATTGCTGGGCGGCGGTAGCAAACAGGGCATCGATAGCGGCGGTACCGGTCTGACCGCTGTTACGAATCTTCCAGGTGATTTCTAATGTCCACAGTTGCACGTAGTAGTCGAGCAGGTCGCCTTTTTTGGCGAAGTAGTTAAAGAAGGTTGCTTCAGAAATTTCAATGTCATCACACAGTGAATTGACAGTGATCTCTTCCATCGGGGTCGCTTCCAGGCGTTGAATGGCGGCGTTAACCAGGGCCAGCTTGGTGCGGGCATATTTCCGTTCGCGAAGTGGAATCTTGGGCTTGGTGGCCATTTAATATCTCCTTGAAATCTGGCTCTCTAATGATTTAAAGTTTAATCTATTAATTTAACAAACACTAATATTTTTGTTTTTTATTTGTATTTCAACTAGCTATGGGGTGTGGGTTCGCCAAGTGATTTCCTGCTTAGCAGTCGCGCCCCTTTAGGTATTGTTCTATATAATTTTAGAGTTCGCAGTATTTTATTGGTAATGGGCTTATGGAACAGTCAGTTAAAGGGGGGGGGCTTGTCTACAATTTGACTGAGGCATGTTAGACTCGCGCCACAGATTTTCAGGCTATTCTATATATAGCCGACAGATATAGACTGCCAGCGCCGCTTTAACCCAATAGGTAACTTGATGGATAGACTTAAACAGCTTCTCGACGAACGAATCCTGATTCTTGATGGAGCGATGGGTACGATGATCCAGGGCTACAAACTGGAAGAGGTGGATTATCGTGGTGAGCGCTTTGCTGATTTCTCATCGGACCTTAAGGGAAATAACGATCTACTGGTGTTGACTCAGCCTGAGATCATCCGCGCTATTCATACTGAATACCTGGAAGCGGGCGCAGACATCATCGAGACCAACACCTTTGGTGCTAACGCAACCACGTTGGCAGCGTACGGCATGGCGGAACTCTGTTATGAGATGAATGTAGCGGGTGCGCGGCTCGCGCGTGAGGCCTGTGATGCACTGGCCACCGATAACAAGCCGCGCTTTGTGGCGGGTGTGCTGGGGCCCACTGACAAAACCGCCAATATCTCGCCTGATGTAAATGACCCGGCGGCGCGCAAAATCACCTTTGATGAGCTGGTGGCAGATTACATTGTTGCGACCAATGGGCTGATTGATGGTGGCTCAGACACCATTTTGATCGAAACGATCTTTGATACGCTCAATGCCAAAGCGGCGATCTTTGCAGTGATGAGCGTCTTTGAAGCGCGCGGTATGGAGTTGCCGATTATGATCTCCGGTACCATTACCGATGCCTCGGGCCGCACCCTGACCGGCCAGGTGACCGAGGCATTTTATAATTCACTGGCACATGCCAAGCCGATTTCGATTGGTCTTAACTGTGCGCTGGGTGCCGACGAGCTGCGCCAGTATGTGGAAGAGCTATCACGCATTGCGGGTTGTTATGTCTCCGCGCATCCGAATGCAGGCCTGCCAAATCCACTTGCCGAAACCGGTTATGACGACACACCAGACAACATGGCGGGTTTCATTAAGGAGTGGGCCGAGAGTGGCTTTCTGAATATCATCGGTGGCTGTTGTGGCACCTCGCCCGACTTTATTAAGGCGATTGCCGACGTGGTGGATGGCGTTGCGCCACGCAAGCGCCCAGAGATTGTGGTCGAGAGCCGCTTCGCCGGATTAGAACCTTTTAACATCAGCGAAACGTCACTGTTTGTCAATGTGGGCGAACGTGCCAACGTCACGGGTTCAGCTAAATTCAAGCGCTTGATCATTGATGGCCAGTTTGATGAGGCGCTGAGTGTCTGCCGCGAGCAGGTTGAAAATGGCGCGCAAGTGATCGACATCAACATGGATGAAGCGATGCTTGATGGTAAGGGGTCAATGATCCACTACCTGAACCTGCTGGCATCAGAACCCGATATTTCAAAGGTACCGGTGATGGTTGATTCATCCAAGTGGGAGATTATCGAGGCAGGTTTGAAATGTATTCAGGGCAAGGGCATCGTGAACTCGATCTCGTTGAAAGAGGGTAAAGAGCAGTTTATTCACTACGCCAGCCTGATTAAAAAATATGGTGCGGCAGCCGTGGTGATGGCCTTTGATGAAAAGGGACAGGCCGATACCTATGAACGCAAGATTGAGATCTGCAAAAACTCATATGACATTCTGGTGAATGAGGTTGGCTTCCTACCGCAGGATATTATTTTCGACCCGAATATCTTTGCGATTGCAACCGGCATTGAAGAACACAACAACTACGCCGTCGATTTTATCAATGCGACGCGCTGGATTAAAGAGAATCTACCATACGCAAAAGTGTCGGGTGGGGTCTCAAATGTCTCATTTTCATTCCGTGGTAATAACCCCGTACGTGAAGCGATTCACGCGGTGTTCCTCTACCATGCGATCAAAGCGGGCATGGATATGGGGATCGTTAACGCGGGCCAGTTGTCTGTTTATGATGACTTGCCGCAAGAGCTGCGCGAGCGTGTTGAAGATGTGGTTCTCAATCGACGTGACGATGGTACCGATCGTCTGCTGGAGATTGCGGATAAATATAGAGGTGATGGTGCGGTTGCCAAAAAAGAAGACCTTGAGTGGCGCAGTTGGTCGGTGGGTAAACGCATCGAACATGCGATGATCAAAGGTGTTGATACCTATGTGGTGGAAGATACCGAAGAGGCACGTCAGGCATCCGAACGCCCAATCCATGTGATCGAAGGGCCGTTGATGAGCGGCATGAACGCAGTCGGTGATCTGTTCGGTGCCGGTAAGATGTTTCTGCCACAAGTGGTGAAGTCTGCACGCGTGATGAAGAAGGCCGTTGCACACCTGATTCCATTTATCGAAGAAGAGAAGTCTGACGGGGCCGCGAAGAGTAACGGTAAAATCTTGATGGCGACGGTAAAGGGTGACGTGCATGACATCGGCAAGAATATTGTTGGTGTGGTGTTGCAGTGCAATAACTTCGAGGTGTTTGATATCGGCGTGATGGTGCCGACGGCCACCATTCTTGAAGAGGCCAAGAAACATAACGTCGATGTGATTGGGTTGTCGGGACTCATCACACCGTCACTGGAAGAGATGACACACATCGCCAAAGAGATGCAGCGTCTGGGGATGAATAAGCCGATCATGCTGGGTGGCGCGACAACATCCAAGGCGCACACGGCGGTGAAGATCGATCCGCACTATGAGCATCCGGTGGTGTGGGTGAAAGATGCCTCGCGTGCGGTGGGTGTGGCGCAGAGTTTGATTTCAGAAGATCTACGCACGAAGTTTGTGGATGATCTGAAGGCAGAATACCAGGGTGTGCGCGAACGTCACGCGGCGCGCCAGACCGAAGCTAGGTGGTTAACGCTAGCACAGGCGCGCGCCAACAAGATGCCGATTGACTGGCAAAACTATCAACCGACAACCCCGACTTTTATCGGCACCAAAGTGTTTGATGATTACCCGTTACAGGAGTTGGTGGAATACATCGATTGGACCCCATTTTTCCATTCGTGGGAGTTGAAAGGCAGTTACCCGAAAATTTTTAATGATGCGAAAATGGGTGAAGAGGCGACAAAACTGTTTGCTGATGCCGAGGCGATGTTACAAAAAATCATCGATGAAAAGTGGTTGCAGGCCAAAGCCGTGATTGGGCTTTACCCGGCGAACAGTATTGAGGATGATATTGAAATCTACCGTGATGAGTCGCGTACCGAGGTGATCACGACATTTCACAACCTACGCCAGCAGCAGGAGAAGGCGGGTGGGAAGCCGAATCGCTGCCTGACAGACTTTGTTGCGCCGAAAGCGAGTGGTGTTAAAGATTACATCGGTAACTTTGCGCTCACCACCGGTGTCGGTATCGATGAACGTATCGCCGCCTATGAAGCCGATCATGATGATTACAGCTCAATCATGATTAAAGCGCTGGCGGACCGCCTTGCCGAGGCATTTGCAGAGCGCATGCACATGCGTGTGCGCAGAGAGTTTTGGGGCTACGCCAGTGACGAAGTGCTCGAAAGAGATCAGCTAATCAAAGAAGAGTACAAGGGGATTCGTCCGGCGGCGGGTTACCCTGCCTGCCCTGATCATACCGAGAAAGATCAGATCTGGGATCTGATGCAGGTGAACGAAAACACCGGTATCTGGTTAACCGAATCAAAGGCGATGGTACCAACGGCGGCGGTGAGTGGTGTCTATTATGGTCACCCAGAGGCGATCTATTTTGGTGTTGGTAAAATTAATCGCGAACAGGTTGCAGAGTATGCCGAACGTAAAGGGATGTCGATGCAGGATGCCGAGTACTGGCTGGCACCGAACATGGGCTACGATGCCGAATAGAATTTAGGCGCAAATAGTGAGAGGGACGCTAGCATTGCGGCCTTCTTCTCTCTCCATTTCTCGACCATATCTTAAGTATGTGCGGAACCCTTATCTGAAGGGGCGCTGCTTAACGCCTATAAATAGCTAAGGAACCGTAAAGTGTAGCCATAAACACACTTATTTGTGCATGCGGTGTGCAATCTTAATAACCAGTACAATTAATTCAGCGTCGTTGAATCTGGGGGTAATCAATACCGTTGGGACTGCAGGCGCGATTTGTTTAGCGCTAGGCAAGGGGGAGGGAGGGATTGAAAATTGATCAATACATCACGAGAATGATTCTCATGTACCTCCGACCCCATTTAGGCCCCCATTTGGCCCCATTTCATTTGTGTTCATTTGGTGTTGATTATTTTGCGGTATACGTGAGCTGCGGCCAGTGTTAGTAGTAGCCATAATAAACTCAAAGCAGCACCGCCTCCGCCACTATTTGAATCAGCGTTAGCGCTCACACTTGTAGTCGCGGTAATTTCACTGGTGACGCCACCTGGATCTTTAATGAGGCTGTTGGCTTGTTGGTCGGCATCATTCGGGCCGCCATCTTCAATCGTTAGCTGAATGCAGTTATCTCCGGTCGTTAGCCCAGCGGTATATGCAGCATCATTTGGCGCGGGACAGATGCCGTTAATCTTGATGGTGCTGGCGAGACTGTTTTTCGCGTCTTCAGTAAACGTCATCCAGCCTGTATGTGACATGTATTTTCGGTAGACAGGGTTTTCGGGGATAGGGCTCTCTTGGGGGATCACAATGCTGACACTCTGGCCGGGTGTGGTGAGCCCTGAGATTTCGAAATCGACAATCTGCCTCGGCAGTTGCCCAGCATCAGTAGCATAAAGAGCGGCTTCACCATTGGGGCCGCCGTGTGAAGCAAGGTCATCTGCTGTAATGTAATGCCCCGTTTTTTTTATCGCCGTACTGGTATCGCCACTGGTGACCTTCAGGCCTGCAGGCCAGAGCAGGGATTCTTCATAAACATGGGCGGATAATGGAAAGCCCTCCATGTCGGAGTCACTGTGAGGCCAGTTGATAGAAGCGCCATGTTGCATTGAGTGAACGTAGACAGGCTGCGAGAGTCCTGTGGATGGTAACGGTTGAGCAGCGGCAGTTTGACTACCGATGACATTAATGAGTTTTGTGATGTTGTACTGTCTGTTTTCAGAGTCATTTAAGTCGCTAATCTCGACACTAATTTGATAGCGCCCAGGTGGGACATCATTAGGATCAAACTGCAGAGTAAAACCTGATGCGGTGCTTTGAGAGAGCAGCAGGTTGTCAGTGTCACCCCAGTCAAGCCGGTATCGGCTACTGGCATTATTGGCATTGATATCAATGACTGCGATCACGTTTGCGCTATCTTCATTGTGGTGCACATGCCTGGTCTCCTTGTCCTGCTGTAAAACAAGGAGGTCTAACTGAGGTGGCAGGTGTGCGGCTGTGATGAGCACGCGTTGCGATAGTTGTTTTCCGAGGCCTGCATTTTGAGGCGAATGAAGGGTGAAGATGATTTCTTCATTGATTTCGTTAGCCGTAGAATCACTTGCGATGTTTACGGTAATGCTTCCCTTGTGGGCAGAATTGATCGTGACAATGCCATTAGTTGCATTATGATCTTCAGGGTAGTTGGCATTGCCACTGATGCTATATTCAACGGTAACAGGATACGTGGCGGCCTTACCATTCAGAAAGAGTGGCAAGGTCACGGTGCTTCCTTTGCCCGCTGGGATTACAGTAGCGGGGCCAAAGGAAATGAGGGGCTGCACATGTAGTGCCTGTGTTGCGAATAGTGCGGCACTAAGCCCACTTTGTGCGGGTACTACCCAGCTGAGATAGTGGGCGCCAGGCAAAAAAGAGCCAAAAGAGCCGGTTTCACTGCTTGCTTCTTCTGACAGCAGTATTTCTATGTTGCCAGCGCCATTTTGGTGGTAAACCTTATAGCCACCTAACAGTGCTGAGTCTATATGAGTAACCGGGCCTTCGGCGGTGATCGTTACCACCGGTCTGTCGAGAACGAGGTATGGCGCAGGTGGCGGTGCGCTACCCAGAGTGGGTGGTTCCCCAAAGTTTGTAGTATCCCATGCGAAAGGCGAGGCCGTTGGGAATTCAACGGTGTCTGTTGAGAATGTACTGATGGCATCCTCAGCATCATTGATATCATTAACACTTTGAAAGCCAAATATTGAAGAGCCACTTTGGCCTGGAACGACCCGCTGGCCGATCCAGGTGACCATTATATTATTCTGTTCTGGGGGAGGTGTTATTAGTCGCAGTGAGGTGATGCCATTAGCAGAGCCTGCCATTTGAACAAAGGTGAGATCAGAAAATGCTAGTGTTGACAGATCAATATTGTTAGCTGGGTTTGTTGTTAACGGATCAATAATTACCGTCTGGATATATGCCTCGGTGCCCAGCGTCACTTCTTGCTGTAGAAAGCCAGCGCCTTCAACTATTGGTGTTGTGTCGGCATCGAGGATAATAACAAGATCACCGTCTACATTAATATTATCAAATATTGGCGTTGTGTCCGCGTTGAGGTTAATAACAAGATCGCCGTCTACATCGATATTAATATTATTAAATCCAGGCTCACCAGCATTGACACTGCCCGCGAGTAACAGTGAGCTAAGTGTTATCAGTTTTTTATTGAATTGCGCCATCACATTAACCTGTTATTTTTCACACAGTATATATGAAGTGTTGCGTGCCTGTGGGATTGTTTTTCCATCAATATCGCTGTTAGTCGTTTGTAATTAAAAGGTATTTTTTTAGCATTAGCATTAGCGATTGTGGAATTTTACAGTTGATTCGATTAAGCGCGCGGCAAGACGCGCTGTGCGTTGCTCGATATCGTAAATGGGGTTCATTTCCGCGATGTCGCTTATGCGCCATCTCACTTGATGTTGCGTGCAACGTTGCTTGATGGTCTCGATCAACTTTAAGGCAAACAGTGGTTCAATGCCGATGGTTGAAGGCGCGCTCACACCGGGTGCGATGTGTGGTGCGAAGACATCCAGGCAGATGGTGACGTAGAGCTCGTCGATTTCTTTTAAGAAACGATCGAATTGTTGTGTGATTGACGGTAGTTGGTCTTGGGTGCAGTCGGTGTCATACCGCCAGGTAACATGGTGGTTTTTTGCGAACTCAAACAGCGTGTTTGTATTGGCAAGTGGGTTAATGCCTAGCACCATGTAGTTAAAGGGTTGCTGTTGATCTTTGCATTGTTGTGCAATCTGCCGAAAGGGTGTGCCGGATGTTGCCTGCGGCATGGGTGCGCGCAGATCAAAATGGGCATCGAAATTAATAATACCGATACGATTTTTTTTAATGGCAGTCTGTTGCAGGTAATTTGAAAGACCGAGAAAACTTCCCCATGCCATCTCATGGCCGCCACCGAGAATCAGGGGCCGTGCATTTCTATGCAAGATTGATGTGACCTGCTCTGCCAGTTGTCGTTGTGCTACCTCAAGTTGCTCACCTTCGCAGATGATATCGCCGCCATCAAAGATGGGATTGTTGTGATGCCACGCAAGATTGGCGAGTGCGCGGCGAATGGCGGCGGGGCCTTCTTTTGCACCGGGCCTGCCGTGGTTGCGTCGCACCCCTTCATCGCAGGCAAAACCGAGCAGCACGGATGAGTTTTCAATATTGAGATCATCGTTGAGTGGTTTGATTGCCTGGTGCCAGCGCAGCGCATCGGCTTCATCATCGATGCGTCCCTGCCATTGCGAGATGTCCGCCGGCTTAAACATGTTGGCCTGCAACCCATGTCTGTTTGGGTTGGTGCATGTTGATCGCATAACTTAATTCAGCAGGTGAATCGATCTGCCACAACAGAAGATCGGCATCGAGGCCGGTGATTAACAGGCCTTTTTCTTTTAGACCTAGTGCCAATGCGGCATTGATTGTGGTGCCGCGGAGTGCCTCTTCGGGGGTAAGGCCAAATAGAACGCAGGCCTTATTCATCGCGGTGAGCAATGATGCCACGGGCGCGCTGCCTGGATTGCAGTCTGTCGCCACGGCGATCGGTAGTTGTGCTCGGCGCATAGCATCAATCGGCGGTAATTGTTTTTCATGTAGATAATAAAAAGCGGTCGGCAATAATACGGCAACGGTGTTGTGTTGTTTAAGTATTTTGACGTCGTGGGGGGGCAGGTATTCAAGATGGTCGACTGAAAGGCCGTTGGCATGGGCGATCATCTTTGCGCCGCCCATGTAACTTAGTTGTTCAACGTGGCCTTTTATTGGAATCTCTAATTGTTGTGCGCGGTTAATAACCGTTGTGCACTGTTCAATGGTAAAGCCAATCGATTCACAAAAGAGGTCAACGGCATCAGCGAGATTTTCTTCGGCCACGGCTGGCAGTACTTCATCACAGATGAAATTAATATAGTCATCTGATCGGCCTTTAAACTCAGGTGGGAGCGCATGTGCGCCGAGATAGGTTGTCTTGATGGTGATGGCTCCTTGCTCGCCAAGTGCGCGCGCAATACGCAGTATGCGCAGTTCAGTTTCAAGGTCGAGGCCGTAACCTGATTTTATTTCAACCGTCGTTACACCTTCACGTTGTAAGCATGCAAGCCGTTGTTGTGCGCTGTTCATCAACTCACTAATGGAGGCATTGCGGGTTGCGAGGACCGTGCCATTAATACCGCCACCATGGGCTGAAATTTCAGCGTAGCTAATGCCTTGTTGGCGCTGTTCAAATTCAGTGGAGCGGTTGCCCGCGTAGACCAGGTGGGTATGACAATCGATCAGCCCGGGGCTGAGCCAGCCACCGTTACCATCGACGGTGTTGTCGGCATCAAATGTTGGTGCAGCGCCGCGCGGGCCAACCCAGGCGATCTTACCATTAGCAATCGCAAGCAGGCCGTCGACAATCGTACCGTAGGGTTTATCCCCCTGCTGCATGGTTGCAATATTGACGTTGTGGATGAGCCACTCAGTCTGCATGTGTCGCCTCGTTAAATTAGTTGGTCACCTATATTATCGACTGATGTTATGCCTTGCTAGCGAGCCAGTCACGCGGCTTAAGGAAGACCTCGTAGAGTTCTGCTTCTGGGCTTCCTGCTTCTGGTTGCCAGTTGTAACGCCATTTCACCAGTGGTGGTAGCGACATGAGGATTGATTCGGTACGTCCGCCGCTCTGCAACCCAAACAGCGTGCCGCGATCATAAACAAGATTGAACTCAACATAGCGGCCGCGACGATAGAGCTGAAAGTCACGTTCGCGTTCGCCAAAGGGGCTGTCTTTACGACGCGCAACGATTGGGCGATAGGCGTCGATGTAGTGGTTGCCAACGCTTTGCATGAATGCAAAGCTGCGTTCGAAACCACCTTCGTTAAGGTCGTCAAAAAAGAGGCCGCCGACGCCGCGTGGCTCATCGCGGTGTTTGAGGTAGAAGTAGTCATCACACCATTTTTTATAGTCGTCGTAAACGTTGTCACCAAAGGGAGTGCAGGCATCTTTTGCTGTTTGATGCCAGTGAATTGCATCCTCTTCTGCACCGTAATAAGGGGTGAGATCAAAGCCGCCGCCAAACCACCACACCGGTGCCTCACCCTCTTTGCTGGCGATGAAGAAACGTACGTTGGCATGTGAGGTTGGGATGTAAGGGTTGTGTGGGTGAATCACCAGTGACACGCCCATCGCCTCAAAGCGACGCCCTGCAAGTTCAGGGCGATGTGCGGTCGCAGAGCCGGGCAGTTTGTCGCCCATCACGTGAGAAAAGTTAACGCCTGCTTGTTCGAAGACCTTGCCATTGGTCATCACGCCTGAAGTGCCACCACCACCTTCGGTGCGGTCCCAGCTATCGGCTATAAATTTCCCTTCGCCATCTTCCGCTTCTAGCGCTTTACAGATGCTTTCTTGTAGCCCTAACAGGTAAGCTTTGACGTCGTCGATATTGGGTATGTCACTCATCTCTGTGGCTCTCTTTGTTGTCGTTATAGTGATGTGTTGTTTGATTTATCTATCTGCTTAAGAGGCGCGGACGGTTTGATTGTTTTCAGCGTCTCTGATTTCAGTTGGGTTGTTTTGGGTGCCGACCTTGCCCGGTAAAATATAGTCGAGCTGGTTGGTAAAGATACGTCGTACCTGCATCATGGTGCGTGCGGCGGGTTGTTTATGGCGATTGGCGCTGGTCGATACCAGCGGCCCTGCGAGTGCTTCGCACAGTGCATTGGCCTGCGGGTGGGCGGTGATGCGAATGGCGATTTTTTTGTGGCCACCGGTAATCCAGTGCGGCACCTCGGAACGCACGGGCAGCAGCCAGGTGGTGGGGCCGGGCCATGTTTTATCGATGCGTTGACGTGTTTTTATGTCGAGTGGGAGGATGTATGGTTCGATCTGTTCAAATGTCGAGGCGATTAATATTAGCCCTTTTTCCAGCTTGCGTTGTTTGAGTTGTAGTAGGTGTTTAACCGCATCGCTACTGTGAGGATCGCAGCCGAGGCCATAAACCGCCTCGGTCGGGTAGGCGATTACACCGCCACGTCGAATCATGTCGACGGCATGTAGAATGTGCCAGCGGTTGACAGCGTATTCCTTGGATATAGCCATTTCTTTAGTCGCGATTTAGTGTTAGTTCTGTTCGCGTGCCACGGCACGGTAACCGATGTCGTGGCGATAAAAGGCGCCGTCCCAGCTAACCTTTTTAACATGTGCATAGGCGTTTTTTTGTGCCTCGCTCACAGTGGTGCCGAGTGCCGAGACGCAGACCACGCGGCCGCCAGCGGTGACGACATTATCGCCATCCAGCTGGGTGCCGGCATGAAACACTTTGCTGCTTTCGGTGTCATTATCCAGTCCGCTGATGAGATCGCCTTTAGGGTAGCTGCTAGGGTAGCCAGCGGCGGCGATCACTACGCCGAGTGCAACGCGTTTGTCCCACTCGGCGCTGACGTGATCAAGCCTTTTATCGAGTGCGGCATCACATAATGTGGTGATGTCTGACTTGAGGCGCATCATGATCGGCTGGGTTTCTGGGTCACCAAAGCGGCAGTTGTATTCGATCACTTTGGGGCAGCCGTCACTATCGATCATCAGCCCTGCATACAAAAAACCAGTGTAGGGGTTGCCCTCCGCAGCCATGCCTGCAACCGTTGGTTCGATCACCTCTTTCATGATGCGAACGTGAATCTCATCGGTGACGACGGGCGCAGGCGAGTACGCCCCCATGCCACCGGTATTGGGGCCGGTGTCGCCTTCACCAACGCGCTTATGGTCCTGGCTGGTAGCCATCGGTAGGATATGTTTGCCATCGACCATGCAGATAAAACTTGCCTCTTCACCGGTGAGAAACTCCTCGATCACCACGCGATGGCCCGCTTCACCAAAGGCGTTACCCGCGAGCATATCGTTGACGGCAGTTTCGGCTTCATCGAGGGTCATCGCCACGATCACTCCTTTACCAGCGGCAAGGCCGTCGGCCTTGATCACAATCGGTGCGCCCTGTGCGCGCACGTACGCAATGGCGGGGGCGACCTCAGTGAAGTTCTGGTAACTGCCGGTTGGAATGTGATGGCGCGCTAAAAAGTCTTTAGTGAATGCCTTGGAGCCTTCCAGCTGAGCCGCACCTTCGCTAGGGCCAAAACAGCGCAGACCGGCGTCTTCAAAGCGGTTAACCACGCCCGCAACCAGTGGCGCTTCGGGGCCGACGATGGTGAGGTCAACGTTATTTTTTTTGGCAAAGGCAAGCAGTGCGGGAATATCCTCTGCGCCGATGGCGATGTTTTCGAGTTTCGCTTCGCGCGCGGTGCCGGCATTGCCTGGCGCCACGTAGACGGTTTCGACGCGCGTCGATTGCGCGGCCTTCCAGGCTAGCGCGTGTTCGCGGCCACCGCCGCCAATAATGAGTACCTTCATGATTTAATATATATTTATAATATTGGTTTAAATGACGCTATTAAGCATTGTGCAAGATGGTTTTTTGCCTTGATAAGATTCGGTGCCCGGCCCATCTGTGCTCACTCTCTTTTCAAGAGCGTAAGAGTAACGCATTCAAGGGTGGCGGGCCATCTTCGCGCGGCACCGGCGATGGAATTCTCTTCGGGCGTGTAAGTTGTTGTTTTACAATGTTATACATAATGTCTAATCGATTGAAATAAAAAGGAAAATATGGTATATTAACAGTGTATTTAGTCGGTCTGGGTCTTTATTTCTGGTCGCTCAGTCATTAAAAATTCATTCAGAAACTCTATTCCATCATATGAGCAGGATTTAAGTATGTCGGCTACGCAGCGCCAGCAAAAAATCATTCAGTCACGAGGCGTCATTACGCGCTGGTGTTGTGCTTCTTTGTTCTTATTCTCTGTTCCCATGCAGTCCTTCGCCGCGCCGGATATTGAGGCTGTATTTCCTGATAAAAATAACTTGGTCACCAATGGCCCGGTGTTAACGAGCGCATCATTTGGTTCAAGCACGGGTGAAGCCACGGGCCATGGCGTTGCCATTGATCTGGCTACGGCGCTGATTGTTCCGGGTTTCCCAACAGTCACGCATTCAGATGGCACGGGGCAGATCAATGCCATCGTGGCGGATGGTTTAGGTGGCTGGGTGATTGGTGGTGACTTCACCCATGTGGGCGGGCTTGCGTTAACCAATCTTGCCTATATTCAATCTGATCTCACCGTCAGTAGTGGCTGGCGACCCAACCCTAATGGTGTTGTTCATGCATTAAAATTCCATACTCGCGGAGCGGGTTTACGCCTGCTGGTCGGTGGTGAGTTTACTGAAATACATGATGAAACGCGTTGGTATTTCGCCGAGCTTCACACCGGGTCGATCTCTAAACCGGTGACTGAGCTTGAGTTAACGCTAAATCTGGATGGTTTTGTGTATGCGATAGTGACGGTTGATGCGGATGATGAAATAGAAGATCGCCTGGTCTATATAGGCGGTGCCTTTACCACGGTGCAAGGTACTGGGCCACGTGACAGTAATGGAGATGGTCAGCTAGATGTCGATATCAATGGGTGGGTGGGTATCGATATGGACGGCGATGGAATCTTCGAAATAACGAAGAAAATTGATGCTGATGGGGTATACGACATTGACGTGAATGGCGATGGTAGTATCGACATTGACGTGGATGGTGATGGCAATGTGGATCCAACGATAGACGTCAAATATGATCTTTTTGGGGTCGCATTAGATACGCCGTTCGATCAAACATATCCCGCGGCCGGCGACCTTCGGCAGAGCATCGTCGCCCTTGATTTAAATCAAACAAGCAACGGAATGGTGGTTCGTGAATGGAACCCTAACGTCGATGGCCCAGTATGGGCGATGGTGCTGGCGGAGGATCGAGGGCGGCTATTTATTGGTGGTAACTTTGAGCAGATTGCGATTAATGTTAACACTGGCGCGGGCAATGATGTCCCGCGAAAGAGCATTGCCGAGCTTGATGTCACCAGTGATATTAATATATTGACGACATGGAACCCCGGTGAGACAGGCGTGATGGAGACGACAGAAATCAAAGCAATGTTGCTCCAAGAATTTGGTGTCGATGAAGCGACCGGGAGTGAGACTGATTTATTGTATATTGGTGGGGATTTTGAGCGTGTTGGTGGACAGGCGCGCAACAACTTTGCGGTGCTTGATACCCATTTGGCGGTCAATAATGCGACCTCATGGGATGTGGATTTCAGGGGCGGCGTGGTGACTTCACTGGCACAAACGAATGAAGCGGTTTATGTGGGAGGCGATTTTTCACAGGTCGGGGATGATACCCGCTTTGCTAATTTGGCTGGAATTCTGATCGCGGACGGTACGCTGATAACTGAGTGGAATCCAAGGCCAATAAGCGGCTCAGTGATGGCGCTTGCGGTTGAGTTCGGCGGCGGTGTTCTGATTGCAGGCGGAGCATTCACCTTAGTGGAGGACGAATCTCGCCTTTATATTGGCGGCGATTTCACCTATATCGGGCCGAATACAGGCAGCGGGGTGGTGGTAAGCGCTGCTGGCGAGGTGCCACTCAACTGGCCGAAGATTGATGGGGATGTCTATACGGTCGTTAGTGATGGTAGCGGTTGGTATATTGGCGGTAGCTTTTCGCGTGTGGGCACGACTGCGCGGAATAACATTGCCTATATTTCGTATGTTGGAACCGTGGATGCTAGCTGGGATCCAAATGCAGATGCACCTGTTCGGGCGATGGCGCTTGGCACGGCAGGTCTTTATGTCGGGGGTGACTTTGCAAATATTGGTGGTGAGGTGAGAAGCCATATTGCGTGGATCAATACGGCTGCAGGTGCGGCAGATGCTAGTTGGAACCCCAATGCCAATGATGTTGTGCGGACGATAGACGTTAGTGGTGACAATGTCTATGTGGGCGGTGACTTTACACTTATTGGCAGCCAGGCACCACAGCCAACAAGAAATCATATTGCGTTGATCAATACGCCTGCAGGTGTGGCAGATGCTGATTGGAACCCCAATATCAATGATATTGTTCGGACATTAGCGATGAGTGGTTCAAATATCGTTGCGGGCGGTGATTTTACAGCGGTAGGTAGTGTGGCAATAAATTATATTGCATTGATCGGTAATGCAGGTGTCGGTGTCGTGGATGCCGGTTGGGACGCCAATGCCAATGGTGCCGTGCGGGCGTTAGCCGTGAATGGCGACGATGTTTATGTCGGCGGTGATTTTACACTCATGGGTAGTCAGCTAACACAGCGAACAAGAAATCACGTAGCACACTTCGATATGGCAAATGCGAATAATGAGGATGTTGCCACTGACTGGGACCCTGATGCGGATGGCCGTGTTAGCGCGCTAATGTTTAATGCTTCAACGCTTTATGTGGGGGGTGATTTCACATTTATAGGGCGATTACTGCGTAATCGCGTGGCAGCATTCAGGCCGTCACAAGCCAGCGGTGATGTTGCCGAAAGCTGGAACCCTTCCGTTGGTAATACCGTGTACGCACTGTCGCCTGATGACGCAACCCATGTATTTATCGGCGGGGCTTTTTCCTCTGTCGGCGGCGTCACTCGCAAGCGCCTGGCTGTAATCGATGCGAGCAGCGGAATTCTGAGCCCCAATTTTAATGTGGGATCAGATGCGACGGTAAGAGATATGGTGTTAAGTGTCGATGGTGAAACGCTTTATGTGGGGGGAGACTTTACTTCTGTGGGCGGTCAGTCACGTAACCATGTGGCGGCGTTAAAGACGGCAACTGGCAGTGCGTGGGCCTGGAATCCTAATATAGATGGCAGTTCATTGACGACAACGGTGCATGATATTGAACTCTCCTCGGATGGAAAGTTGCTTTACGTGGCGGGTGAGTTTGAGACGATAGGTGGCGCGGCGCGTAATAATGTGGGTGCCATTGATGCCGCGAGTGGCAGCGGTACTGAGTGGGACCCCTCTGTGGGTGGGGTGGTGTATACGGTTGCGCTAAATGGTAATACTTTATTTATTGGCGGTGATTTTACTAACGTTAATACGAATAGCCAGTATGCATTTCGCTCACACCTCGCGGCGTTAGATACGGCTCAGGACATCAATAATGTATTAGCATGGGCGCCTGCTGTCGATGGCCCAGTGTATGGCATGGCGAATGCGGGTTCCACGCTCTATATCGGTGGGGATTTTCGCTTTATTAATGATGGCGGCATCACTCAGGAGCGAGACTATCTTGCTGCCCTTGATACCTCCGCTAACGCCTTTAATCTACTCAATTGGAAGCCGTTAGCGAATGGCAAGGTCGAGGCGATTGCATTAACGGATGATGCTGTTTTTGTCGGTGGTGATTTTACTGAAATTAATAGTATTCCACAGGAGCGGCTAGCCGCACTTGATTTTGTCGATGGCGACCCGCTTCCGTGGTGGGATTTGCGGGCGGATACAACCGTACGGCATCTGGGAATCAGTGGCGCTGATGACCGAATGATTGTTGGCGGCGATTTTAAGCAGATAACGGCTACCATTACGCCCATGAAGACCTACTTACGTGAGGGTTTGACGGCAGTGGATGTGGGTTTTCCTCGGGTGGTGACTAACCCGCCTGCCGGTGCATATAAAGACCCATTAACGGCTGTTAATGCAGTCATAGTGAGTTGCATTGATGTGCCAAGAGATTGTGGTGGGCAAGTTTATTACACCATTAATAGTAATGTGGCGCCCGTCGCTGTTGGCACCGCGCCATCGCAGGCAATTGATATCTCGGTCAATACAACGCTTCAGCTTATTACGAAAGATGATGCGGGTAATCAATCTGAAATACAGACGATGCTTTATGTGATTGATATACAGCCCCCCACAACAACCGCCTTTCCTCCCGGCCTAGTGCCAGACGGCAAGATACTGAGTGGCACGGATGACTTGGAGGTTGTGCTGGACTGCATTGATGCCGGTGGCGCGGGTTGCGCGGAGATTTATTATACGGTTGATGGCTCTCTACCGACGGATGCATCAACGGTTTACACGGGGCCGATTACCCTAGGTCAAAATACAATATTGAAGTATTTTGCATTTGATCAAGCGCGCAATGATGAGTCTAATGGCGGCACAGTGATAAACAAAGAGGTGTATTGGCTTGATCTAGCCGCCCCTACCGTGGTGGCAGACCCGCCAACACAAGTGTTTTATACCAAAGATCTTGATCTGACATTGTTATGTAGTGATGACACTGACGTCACGGTGGCATCCATTGGCGATATTCCTGATGCAAGTAATCCACCACAGCCGGATGACCCGCCGGCGACGGGAGCGGCAGAGAGCATTGATGATAATGATCGTGTGATAACGGGGTGTCGTGGGATTTACTACACGCTCGATGATTCAACGCCAACAACAGCATCGTTACTCTACACGGGGCCGATTCACCTGTCAGATAGCTCGGTGGTAAAATTCATTGCGGTAGATCATATCGGTAACATATCGACACCAAAACGTGCCAGTTATGTAAAAAACTATAGTAAAAATGCTGGCGCTATTGGGCCGCTGAGCGGCGGTTTGTTATTGCTACCATGGCTATATTGGCGATTCCGTCGCCTACATTTAGTCGCCCAAGGGTGTCGAGATAGGGGCTTGATATGATGTTGTCATTGAATTTGCGCATGAAAAGTTTATCGCTGCTGATGCTAATGTGTCTGTCATTGCTGTTTAACGTGGCGCTTAAGGCGGCTGCCGTTCCGCTGGATGACGTATGGCAGCCTAATGGCCCAGTTTACACGGTGGAGATGGTGCGGGGTGACGGGGCCAATAGCGCGTTTATTGGCGGTGATTTCACCTATGTTGGTCCTGACTCGGGTAATGCTACTGCCGTGAGTACAAGTGGGCCCACTCAAGGTAGTCCAGTTTTTTCTAATCGTTTCTTAAAAGGCGAGGTTGACGGTGCCGTGTTTGTGACGATCCCATCTGGCAATGGTGGTTGGTATGTCGGTGGTGATTTTGATGCGGTGGTCGGTGGTGACGGCCGCGCTGAACCGCGTAATAATCTTGCCGAGATAGATGTCGATGGTAATGTGGTGTCGGCGTGGGACCCTGATGTTAATGGCGTTGTTCGAACACTGCTGCTTGATACGCCCAATAGCGCGCTTTATGTGGGGGGCGATTTTACGCAAGTGAACAGCACAATGCGCAATCGGTTAGCCGCATTCAAGACGTCTGATAATACTGTGATGCCCTGGAATCCGAATGCGAGTGGCCCGGTATTTGCCATGGCATGGGATAGCAGCAATGAGAACCTTTATGTGGGCGGTAGCTTTACCAGCATTGGTGGGGCGGCAAGAAATAATATGGCACATTTCAATCTATCGATTGTGGCCAGTGACGATATCGTCACTGGCTGGGCGCCAAATGTTGAGGGAATTGTTCGGGCACTGCTGCTTGATGCGGTCAATAGCCGGCTTTATGTTGGCGGTGAGTTCACTAGCATTGATACAGTGCTTGCCAATTCGCGTAATCGCTTGGCCGCATTAGATACCACCGCCACCGTGGCGGGAGAGTACGACATGGGGTGGAATCCAGATGCTAATGCTGTGGTACGAACGCTTGCCTTGTTAGGTGATTCGCTCTATATCGGCGGCGATTTTTCTACCATCAATGGGGTCAGTTGGCCTGGCTTTGCAATCAGCAATGTGTCTGCTCTGCCGTCGCTTGTCATGGTTGCCTGGAATGGAACTAAGCTCCCTTTTACCGGTGCAGAGGAAGCCACAATCAGCGTGAGGAAAATCATAGCGACAGGTGGCTGGATCTATGTTGCTTCGAGCGGAGAGCTTGATACCGACTCATCTCACCGCGCGGTGTCTAGAGTGGCGGTGCGCAACCCAGGGTCAGGCGCCGTTTCCTGGTCGACTGATACCAGTGGTGGGTTAATCCATACCATTGCGGTGGCCGATGGCCAAATATTTGTTGCGGGAACGTTTGAGTCGGGCGGTGGCCGTATTCGAAGTAATATTGCAGAGCTTGATTTAAGCGATGGCAGCACGCGAGGTATGGCGACCGAGTGGGGTACGTTTGTTAATGGACCGGTGTATAGCATTGCATCAACGAATAACGGCCAAGGGATCTATGTGGGTGGCCAATTCTCAGCGGTGGTTAGTCCATTAGGTTATAGAAATAATATTGCTTTACTAAGCGCCTCTTCTAATAATGTTGAGCTCTGGAACCCATCGATAACGGGTGGCACGACTGCTAAAGTGAGGGCGCTGGCATTTTCACCTGATCCGGAGGAAACGCTCTATGTGGGTGGGCTGTTTTCACAGGTTGCGGGTGAGAGCCGTAATAATATTGCGGCGTTGAATTTGACTGTGGCAGGCATTGATGGGCTGGGTGTACTGAATAATCATGCGATAGGTACGAATGAAGGTGCCGACGGTGAGGTGTACGCGTTGGTGGCAAGCAGTGATGGCGAGCTCGTCTTTGTCGGCGGTGAGTTTACTCGGATTAGCGGCAGACCAAATATAAACATCGCGGCATTAAATGTCTCAAGTGGACTGTCATTGGCTGGCACGCTTTCTGATGATTTATGGGCAGTGGGAAATGTAAATGGCATCGTGCGCAGTCTCGCATTGAGCGGTGATGATGAGACGCTCTATCTAGGCGGTGACTTTACTTTGATTTCAGATGAAAATACTGTCGATTACCCTAGCAACCGTGTTGCAGCGCTTGAGGTTGCAGCGCTTGAGGTTGATGCGATTAGTAGTAAGTGGAATGTTGTTACCTATGATGAGCCAATAGATCCAGCCGATCCAGCAAGTCAAACAGACCCAAAAGTAGCCCCCAATATCATAACCGGTGCAAGTGTTCATTCGCTTGAGCTCTCTAGTGATGATCAAATGTTATGGCTTGGGGGGGATTTTACAGCGGTAGGAGTGGGAGAGACGCCAACAACAACCGTCAACAGAAATCATTTAGCACGACTTAATCTTGCTGAGGCACCGCCCAATGATTTAACTGAATGGAACCCTGATATCTCTACCGGCATGATGGTTTATGCGGTGGAACGAAATGCCGATGACTCCCTGGTTATTGTTGGTGGTAATTTTAGCGAGTTTGGTGCTGCTCCTAATCCAGTGACACTGCGCAATCATCTCGCTGTTTTTGATACTGAGCGTCCTACCGTCACCAATCACGTTGCGGGTGGTTTTTACAATACTCCTTCATTGGATGTGATTCTTTCGTGCGCACATAATAGCACTGCAGGGCCATGCACGATTTTTTACACGTTAGATGGTACCGAACCGAAACAACTGTCTGCTTTGTCAGAGATCTATGTTCAGCCACCACCCGCGCCACCTGAGCCACCACCACCACCTCGAATAGAGACGATTGCAGTGGATGCTAAGGTGACGTTTTTTGCAAAAGATGCACATGGCACGGTCAGTGAAATTAATTCAGCGAACTACGGCATTGATGGTGAATATCCAACGACAACCGCTCAGCCAAATGTTCTCTTAAAAGATATTTTACATGGAGATGGTTATCAGGAAATTTCAAACACGGGCATCGAAATTGCACTGGTGTGTGAAGATAGTGGCGGTGCTAACTGTGATAAGACCTACTACACCACGGATGGGTCGGCACCCAATGACGACGATGGTACCCCCAGTGAAGGTGCGCAGCTATATCTGTTGCCGCTAACACCAAAACAACTATTGCCGCTTGATTCATACACCCTGGATGATCTGGAGGGTGATGAGCAGAATATTTTTGAGGAGATGACGTTGGCTGATATTGTCTCTTCGGAAGCGGAAGCCAGATTTCGTCTCGATTTAACCAAATTTACATTAGCGGATATTCCTCCCGTGGCCGTTGCGCGTAATAGTATCGAGTTGTCGCGAGTGCTTGAATATGTCGATTTAGCAGCGATTCGGATTGATTCGATTCCTGGGAATATATTGGCCAACGTGGTTGTGGCAGCCGACATCCCCGACGGGGCAGAGACGTTTGCCGATATTGATCTAGCGAATCTAAATCTGACTCAAATTACCCTGGGTTCAATTTCAAGGCTCGCCTATTCATTGGCAGATATCCCCGCATCGGTGGCACCTCCGCCCACCTATATTACCGCCTCTCAGGTGCCGCTGATTCAGCGGGTGCTGGGCGAGGAGGATAATCATGTGGTGCTTGATGCCGTGATAAGAAAAAATATCACGCTGGAGCAGATCCCGGCTGAATTTATTCCGAGAACACGATTGTATGGCTTTATTGAATTGAAGTTTTTCTCTATCGATAGGGCGGGTAATAGTGAGGCGATTGATACTGGCGTGAAGCGTGAGATCTACTATGTGGATATCGGCGCGCCAGAAACACAGGCAACACCCAATACAGGGGGTAATGTATTTACCACAGAGGTTCATGTGGTGTTGGAATGTTATGACTATGGCGATACGGTGTCTGGTTTTAGTGACCTACCGCCCGGTGTGATGACCGCGGCGACTGGTTCTGGCTGTCGAGAGGGCGGTACTTATTATACGATTGGCGGTGGCCTGCCAACACCATCCGAGGTGGGAACCGGTGGTGCAACGGAGGTCTACACGGGGCCGATTGCAATTTCATCGGCATCGGTACTGCGCTTTCTCTCGATTGATGAGCTGGGGAACGAAGAGGTCTCCGGCTTTGAGGTTTACGCCTTTACCTTTAGCAGTGTGAGTAGCAGTGGCGTAGGGGCGAGTGGTTTAATGGTGTGGCTGCTGGCCTTATTCGGGTTGTTATTGCGCTGGCGCAGCACGCGGACGAGGTTACATTAACATCGCCCGCAAGCCCGCCTTTCTCTTTAGTGGCGGAAGTGACGCATGCCGGTAAAAACCATTGCCATGCCATGTTCGTTAGCCGCGTCAATGACTTCCTGATCTCGCATTGAGCCGCCCGGCTGAATCACTGCGGTGACGCCCGCTTCCGCCGCGGCATCAATACCATCTCTAAAAGGAAAGAAGGCATCACTCGCCATCACAGACCCTTTTACTTGCAGGTTGGCATCGGCTGCCTTGATTGCCGCGATACGGGCGCTATAGATGCGGCTCATTTGCCCCGCCCCAACGCCTATTGTGGTGAGATCTTTACCATAGACAATGGCATTCGATTTTACAAACTTGGCCACCTTCCAGCTAAATAACAGGTCTTTCATCACATCATCTGATGGTGCGATTTCGGTCACGACCTTAAGGTCACTAGCGCTCACCATGGCTGAATCGGATGTCTGTAGCAACATGCCGCCATTGACGCGGCGGTAGTCGAGTGAAACAGTACGTTCTAGTGACCATTCACCGCAGGCAAGCAGGCGTACGTTTGTCTTCTCCGCGATGATCGCCAACGCGCGCTCGGTTACAGAGGGGGCGATAATCACCTCAACAAACTGGCGGTCGATAATGGCGCGAGCTGTTTCGGTGTCGAGCGGACGGTTGAAGGCGATGATGCCGCCAAAGGCAGAGGTTGGGTCTGTTTTATAGGCGTTGTCATAGGCTTTGATCAATGAACCTGCGACGGCAACACCACAAGGATTGGCATGTTTAACAATCACGCAGGCGGGCATCTCAAACTGCTTGACGCATTCGAGTGCGGCATCGGTGTCGGCGATGTTATTAAACGATAGCGCCTTACCTTGCAGTTGTGCTGCCGTCGCCACGCAGGCATCTTGGGCACGTGCTTCAATATAGAATGCCGCTTTTTGATGCGGGTTTTCACCGTAACGCATATCTTGCGACTTGATGAATTGGGCATTGAAGCTGTGCGGAAATGTTGCTCGGTTTTCATTTGAAACACCACCATCGGTGATGCTGCCGAGGTAGTTGGCGATGGTGCTGTCGTAGGCGGCGGTATGTTCGAAGGCCTTAACGGCCAGTGAAAAACGGCTCGCATGGCTGAGCTGGTTGTCGTTTTCAGCCATCTCTTCCAGTACTTCTGCGTAGTCATTAACATCCACAACGATGGCAACATCTTGGTGGTTTTTGGCCGCTGCACGTACCATGGTTGGGCCGCCAATATCGATGTTCTCAATCGCAAGTGGCAGGTCGCAGTCTGGCTTAGCGATGGTCTGCTCAAAGGGGTAGAGGTTAACCACTACCAGATCAATCGCTGCGATGTTGTGTTCCGCCATCGCATCGCCATCGATGTCACGACGGCCAAGAATACCACCATGAATCTTTGGGTGAAGGGTCTTAAGGCGGCCATCCATCATCTCTGGAAAGCCGGTGTGGTCAGAGACCTCTGTCACCTTGACGCCGCCATCAGCCAGTAGTTTGGCAGTACCACCGGTAGAGAGTATCTCTACCTTCATCGACTGCAGCCCCTGGGCAAATTCGAGAATGTTGGTTTTATCCGAAACACTGATGAGTGCGCGTTTAATAGTCATGGGCTGTTGGGATCTTTAAGTTGGTGAAACAAGCGGGACTGAATCGATATCGAATCATGTGGCGGTGATGTCGATTCAGTTCGATTAATTATTGAGGTCGTAGGCTTCTAGTTTTTTGCGCAGGGTACTGCGGTTGATGCCCAAAATCTCAGACGCTTTACTTTGATTGCCGCGGGTATAATCGAGTACGGCTTTGAGCAGGGGTTGTTCTACTTCGTTCAGTACCATGCGGTAGAGGTCGGCAGGCTGATGTCCATCAAGGTCATGGAAATAGCGTTCTAGTGCGCTGTCGATGCAAGCGCTGATGGGTTGTTTGCGACGTTCCTGTTTGTCTGTATTCATTATGCGGCGGCTTCTTCCTGGTTGGGTTGCTTTGATTTTTGCTGTGTTGCATTTTCTAGTTGTTCGAAAAATTCACGGGTGAGTGCCAGTTGTTGTTCGATGCTATCGACACGATTGACTAGCTGGCGAAATGCCCCGCCACCAACCTGCCCCTTGCTGTACCAGGAGATATGTTTGCGCGCCATACGAACGCCGATGTACTCGCCATAAAACTCATACAGGCGCTCAAGGTGGTCAAGCATGATGGTGCTCACTTCGCTGATGGTCGGTTCAGCAAGGTGCTCGCCCGTTGCAAGGTAGTGGTTAATTGTATTGAAGACCCATGGCCTACCCTGGGCGGCGCGGCCGATCATGATGGCATCGACACCGGTCTGTTCAAGGATCCATTTTGCCTTTTCGGGGGTATTAATATCACCATTGGCGATCACCGGAATATTGATCTCTTGTTTGATATGGCTGATGGTTTCGTACTCAGCCTCGCCGCGATAAGCGCAGGCACGGGTGCGGCCATGCACGGCGAGTGCCTGAATACCGGCCTGTTCGGCAATGCGTGCAATGGCGACACCGTTGCGGTTTTCCAGGTCCCAGCCGGTACGAATCTTGAGTGTCACCGGGATATCAACGGCGTTAACCACTGAGTTGAGAATGCGAGCGACGAGATCTTCATCTTGCAGTAGCGCAGACCCTGACATGACATTGCAGACCTTTTTTGCAGGGCAGCCCATGTTGATATCGACGATTTGAGCGCCATTGTCGGCATTGTGTTTGGCCGCTTCGGCCATCATTAAGGGGTCGGAGCCTGCGATCTGTACTGAGCGAGGCTCTGTTTCGCCATCGTGATTGGCACGTCGTAGCGTCTTCGCGCTGCCGTACAGTAGTGAATTCGATGAGATCATCTCAGACACGGCCATGCCAGCACCTAGCCGTTTGCAAAGCTGGCGGAATGGGCGGTCTGTGACTCCCGCCATGGGCGCGAGCATGAGATTATTTGCTAGTTTGTAGGGTCCGATTTGCATGTTCTTTAGCGCGATATTATTGATTTCCACCACCTCGCTCTGAGTCGATTGGAGGGAAATACAGAGGGCACATGATACCTGCTCTAAGGGTACGGATAAAGTAGAAATTGTTGCTTTTTTGATCGATTATTTGAGTTCGAATTCGAAATTAACGGCCTGTTTATCGGGGTCGATCAGTTCGAGAACGGCGCTTAATGGTTTACTTGCAGGGAAACCGCTAGTGATATCAATCTCTTGCGAGAGGTATTCGGCTGGCTGGAAGGCGCGGGTGGCGAGTAGCGTCTGGTTGATGTCAAAAAAGCTCAGTTTGAGCAGCGGATAAGGTTGGGTGAAGCTGGCGTTGTTTTGCAGCGTGATATTGATCAATAGCGCGCTGGGAACCGTTGGATGGCTGCGGACATCTCGATTGATGATGCTAATTTTATCGGCTGCGCGCTGCAGTGAAAGCTGGCAACCGCTCGCAGCACAAAATTGTTCAAGCCATGGGCGCAATATTGGGTAGCCCTGTGCGAGTTTGTCGCTTAAGAAATAGCTTGCCTGGGTAAAGAGCAATGCGCATAAGAGTATCCCAAGCACACTCCACTTTAGGCTGGCTGGCCTTTTGGATGGGCTGGCCGTTTGTGGTGTGAGTGTGTCGGTAAGCTGGTAACTTTCGGCAATATTGTCATTGCTAAGGCGATCGATTGACGAGATCTCGAGGATTTCAGCCGGCTCGCTGTTGCTCAGCGGGTGTTTTGAGAGTGTGTAGAGCGCATTAAAGGTGTTGCTGCACTTGCCGCACTGTACCTTGCCGCCAGCGGCCGTGAGGTCCTGGTCACTGATGCTGAAATTGGTATGGCACTGCGGGCATTGGGTAAACATCTATCTCTGTCATGTTCCTGTGGTCAATCTACGTTTAAAAAATGGTGGGCAGTTGGTTACTGCGCGTTACGAGTGGCGACGAGCCTTACCCAGCCCTCTTTTTCGGCGATGGGTTGAAACGTGAACCACTTTGCATAGGCAGTGATAACCAGTGCTGCCTGCTCGCTTAAAATACCCGATAGCACGATAATGCCGTTATGTTTTACCCGTGTCGAGAAATAGTCGGCTAGTTCTATGATTGGGTTAGCCAAAATATTGGCAAGCAGGCAGTCAACGGCTGATAGTTCAGAGGCCACATCGGCTAGCGCTGTGGTGATTTTTGAGCTGACATTGTTCTGGCTGGCATTACTATTGGTGGCCTGTAGTGCTTGAGGGTCGATGTCGATCGCCTCAATTGAAATAGCGCCACTGATGGCCGCGCCAATGGCAAGAATACCGGAGCCGCAGCCGAAGTCGATCACGGTTTTATTGTCGAGATCATTTTGATCGATCCACTCCAGGCAGAGCGCCGTGGTGGGATGAGTGCCAGTGCCAAAGGCGAGGCCGGGGTCAAGCATGATATTAAGGGCATCGGGTTCGGGCGGTGCCGTTTCGGTTGGGCAAATCCACAGATGCTCACCAAAACGCATCGGTTTGAACGCATCCATCCAGAGGCGCTCCCACTGCTGTTCCTTTAATTCGGTGATACGGTAAGGTGGCAGGGCAGAAAACAGTGCCGTTTGCTGGACTAATATGAGTACAGCATCAAAGTCTGTCTCCGCATCGAATAGACCAACCACGCAAGTACTGGCCCATAGATCACTGGCATCCGCCGCAGGTTCATAGATTGGTGTATCAGCGTTGTCTTTGAAGGTAACAGAGACGGCACCTGCTGTGCATAAAATTTCTGAAAGTGTCTCCACCTCGGCGGGTGAGACATCAAATGTAAGCTCTTGCCACGGCATAGTTGGTTTTGTCACGTTTTTGATTATTGATGAGTTTTTATTGTACGCGCATGAGAGGGAGCATGGCTAGGATGAGTTGTTGTGCTCAAAAAGAGCGGTTAGTTGATGCTGTGCTTAAGTGAATGAATGAACTGTTAACGTAGTCAGTTTTCTAGTGATCGGGTGGTACTTCGTTAAACGACCTGAAGCAGTTCAGCTACGGGCGCTGCCGTTACATTAGAAAAACCATCTAGTGACGGGGATGAATCCGTTAAGCCACTGGATCGACAAAAAAATCTTTGTGATGGCATTGCGTGTACTGGGTGCACTCTCCTTCTTTAATTTTTTTATGTTATTAATGGCATTTTTTTCATTGCAAGAGCAGGGTTTTAGTGCAGCACTGTAATCATCTGACAAGAATAAAGTGTGATTAAAAATATTCTACTTTTACATATAGTTAACAGACGATATTTAGCTAAAACAAAAATTGTAAACGCCGATAACAATGATAAGAGTTGTTATTTTTTTAGGGCTTTCTTGGCCCCGGTAAGGCAGGAGGCATTTACAATGAAAAAGGCAATAAACACACTCGCTGGAGTAGCGCTGATGTTATTGGCAGGTAGTTCGCAGGCTTTCGATAGTCATGTGGTTGGCATGGCTGAAAATAGTTGTTATGGGCAGGCGATGGTTGGAATGGATTCAGTGATTAACTCTCGTCTCGGTGTACCTGCGGAACATGCACTAGGATTAAGCTTGAACTCATCGTTGCGTGTCGCGAGGGGAGATGAATATTCGACTAGCATGCTTAATACTATTCTTGCCGCTTATCTTTGGGATGATACCCCGCATAGCTATGCCATTAAGGTTTTTTATGCTTGTGCTGCGCGTAATAGCATGCCATTGCAAAGCGCGAGTAATTAGATAAGCCGATAGTGATGTTGAAAATACCAGGCAGCGAAAGGCTACCTGGATATGGTTAGACGGCACCAGAGCGTTATGATCTCTGCGTTGTTTTTTTGAGTAAAATGTCACCCCATTCATGGCTCATTAAGCCAGTCAAAATCATGCCGGTACCCAGCCACACTTCGATGCCAACCCGTTCGTTATTTAACGCGTGTCCAAGCAGTAGCGCAAGCACTGGTGTGATTAGCGTGAGCAGTGTTGCACGACTGGCTTCCATCTTTTTCAGTAAATAGAAAAACAGAATAAAACCAACCACAGAACCAATGGTACCTAAATAAATAGTGGCGCTGAGCGCACGAAGCGGAATCTCAATTGGCAACTGGCCATCAAACAACAGCCATGTCAGCGCATAGAGTGGGGTCGATAAAATCAATGCGCCAGTCGTGATAGCAACGGGTGATATGCCTGCATTAACTCGCTTAAGCCATACGGTACTGACCGCCGTTAAACCGATGGACAGCAAGACGCCGCTAATTCCCAGCGTGGATTTTTCACCCAAGGCAAAACTAGCGCTAAAGACGACGGTCAGTCCGCAGATCGCTAGCAACAAGCCGATGATCCTGGTGGTCGTAAATTTACGTTCACCTAGCCAAATTACGGCTATAACGCCTGTTGCAATTGGGGTTAAGCCAAACAACACAGAGACGACTCCAGATGGGATGAATTGTGCGCCCCAATAGACGCACAACATTGCGCCATAAATGCTCAGCGTGGCTGCAAGGTACGCTTCACGGGCAGTCCTATGCCAAGGTAATGGGATGTTCATTACTTTAACGAGGAGCAGGCACAGTGCTGCTCCCAGTACCATTCTACTAAAGACACTAAAAAGGAAGCCTTGACCTTCGCTACTCCATTGAATGGCGAGTGGCGTGGTTGACCAGATGAGTACAACGGCCGCAAAGGCGGCGGGAACTTGCACGGTTATTTCTCCATATTTATTTAAGTTTAACAACAAAAAAGGCCGCGGAATTTTCATTCGGCGGCCTTTTCGATAAAACAGATTGATGAAATTTATTGTTACATCAGGTGCTCTGCTTTCAGGCGCGCATGATTAATCGCCACCAGCCATTTAGGCTGCTGGACGCGAATCACGCACATTGGTTTATTGAGAGTTCTGTTCATGGCGCGCAGTGTGCCAGTGAAGTTAGTGGAAGTCAATTAAGAGGCGGCGCTTTAGCGTGAGTCGCTATTGGCAGTGCGTGCAAGTTGAGCGGCATCTTGAATAAGAGAGGCGTGGCCGTTACGAAATGCGCTGGCAAGTTCGTCTGGTGTTTTGTCTGGGGCCTTTCTCCCATCACGATCGATAAACAGATAGACACCGGTCGCCGGGTTTTCCCAGGTAAAGCGGGCTTTGAGTGATGGTGCGTCTGGATAGTGGAAGTCGACCCAGCTACCCTTAGGTAGTGTGCTGGCGATTTGAGTAAAATCGTCTTCAGAATCATGCTCGGTTGGTGGTGTCGGCATCGCTTCCTCCTGAGGCTCGGACTGAGGCTTTATTTGAGTGATTTGTTCAATGCCTGTCAGTGCAGCATTAGTAAATAAAGCGGCCGACTGGTCGTTGGGCTGTAATTGGATTTCAGCTTTGATTGCGGCCAAAAACTGTTTCTTGAAGTCGCTTTTAGACTTGCTTCGTGTGCTATAGACCTCTTGTAATGCGGTAAAATAGGCGCGGCGCAGTTCGTGTTCATCAGCTTGATCGGCCATTTGATAGAGCGTTTCGCTAAGGCCATCGATGATTGACATGAAGTGCTCGGAAAAGCGTTCTGCGGCCGCCAGGCACTGTTCTTGAAATTCCTTGCTGGCGGTTGACGGTTGAGCGTCTTGTGGACGCTTAAGTAAAGCGGAGGAGTCTCTATCTGTGGTCATAATTCTAGCCCTGAAAATGTAAAATCCCTACTGAGATAGTCACTTATAGCAAAACTATTTATTTTTTATTGTGACTCGACGCTCAATAATTCTGTTTAGCGATCGATATCATAAAGTGTATGTGATGTGTGACGGTATGCGCGTAGCGCTTAAACCTTGGAGAATTGAGTGAGCGAGATGAATGTTCTTAAAGATCAAGAAGATGCGGCTGCAAGCAAAGTCTCGTCACGTTGGCTTGGTGAGGTCTCTGGTTTGGTTTCCCCACCGGATGTTTATGTGAAGGTGTTTGATTTAATGGAGTCACCAACGGCGACTGCCGATGATATGGGGATGATTATTAGTCAGGATCCGAGCCTAACGGCGCGTTTGCTTAAAATCGTCAACAGCCCCTTTTACAATTTTAGCTCGCGTATCGATACGGTTTCACGTGCCGTGGCGATAGTGGGGTTACGAGAGCTTTATAGTCTGGTGGTTGCCGTATCAGCGGTAAAATCTTTTTCGGCTATTCCTAATGACGTGGTTAATATGGATACCTTTTGGCGACATAGTATCTACTGCGGTATCATTTCTCGCCTGCTGGCCAAGCGTTGCAATGTGTTACATACCGAGCGTCTGTTTATCGCAGGATTGTTACATGATATCGGCAGTCTAGTGATTTATAATCGAGTGCCTGATATTGCAAAACGAATGCTGGACACGGCCAATGGCGATGAAGAAATGCTATTTGCGATAGAGTCTGAAGAGCTGGGTTTTACCCATGCGGATCTTGGTGGTGAATTACTAAAGCAGTGGACGCTGCCTGAAAGCTTGCAGGAGGCGGTCGCTTTTCATCACCAGCCTGGGAGAGCCAAGGGGGCTAAGATGGAGGCCGCGATTGTACATATTGCGAATGTTTTGGCTAATCAATCGGAGTTGGGAGCCTTCTGTGAAGTCAAGGTGCCTGAGACTGAGATTGATGGCGCTGTGTGGGTGGCTACAGGACTAAAGAAAGACAAATTTTCTCGTGAAGAGGTTATCGGAGAGGCTGGTATTCAATTTGTTGAGACGGCAAGCCTCTTCTGGTAATCCCCTTATATTAAGGATGATTATTCGATGCTCTGCATCAGGATAGTCTTCCAATCTGGTACTTCTCTCATGCTAGACTAAGCAGCGCACCATGCGCGCGCCTGTTTGATTGTATTGAACGGGCTCGTTATCTATTTAGCGGAATGCTTTTAATTAGTAGTGAGGGGTTTTGTGAGCGTATCCAGGTCGATTATAGTGCCATGTCTAATGGTGGCTTCCATGGTTGTTACCGCATCGCCGGTCAATGCCGGGGTGGTGATTGAGAGTGTTAATAAGCATCAAATGCATAGCAAGGTTAGCATTGAAGCGACGCGTGCACGGATCGATAGTGGCTCGGCTGATGATTACCTATTGATGGATCTCGCTAGTGGTAAGACTTACACCGTTAATCATCTCGAAGGAGTGGTGATTGATCTTGAATCAGCAGTTGCCACTAGCGAACATATTACTAACGCCATCAAAGATCGCATGATGCCGAAGGTTGAGCTACTAAAACAGGGCGATGGTCCGATGGTGAATGGCTTTGCAACGGTTCATTATCGGGTGATGATTAACGACACCATTCATTGTTCTGATGAATATCTCGCACCCGCGGCGATTGAAAATGAGATCGTGAAGAACTTTGTCGCAGCGATGGCGCGTGGCTCAGATGGCGTGGATGCCATCATTATGGCATCACTGTTTGGTGAAGAGCAGATGTGTGATGCCGCTGCCGATATTATCGATGATGAATACGCCGAGAAAGGTTTGCCGATGCGTTCGATGGATCGTGAAGGAATGGTGACGCATGAGATTACACATATCAATCAACATAGCTTGTTAACCAATGAAGAAATGACGATCCCCGCTGGTTATGAGTTATTGAGCCGTGCTGAAATGCGTAAACGCCTTGCTGATCGAGTGAAGCCCATTCAAGAGCAGATTGATGCCATGCCTGAAATCAGTATGGAGGAGGTGATGCAGCAACAACGTGATATGCAGCTGCGTATGCGAGAAACATCGAAAGAGTTAAAAAATCGCCTGAAAACAGGTTTTGAATAAGTCACTCCATTGATGGCTGAGTCTGTTGTTATTGTGTTACCACTGAAATTACTGAAAGGAAGAAAACATGAAGTTGGAATCACTAGCCTTACACCACGGGTATGAATCTGAGGCGACCACGAAATCCGCAGCCGTTCCGATTTACCAAACAACTAGTTATACATTTGATGATACGCAGCATGGCGCAGACCTGTTTGATCTAAAAGTTGCCGGTAATATCTATACCCGGATCATGAACCCTACCTCGTCGGTACTGGAGCAGCGCCTGGCGGAAATGGAAGGCGGTATTGGCGCATTGGCCCTGGCATCAGGTATGTCTGCTATTACCTATGCGATTCAAACCATCGCCGAGATGGGAGATAATATTGTTTCTATCTCCCAGCTTTATGGTGGCACCTATAATCTGTTTAAACACACCTTTCCACGTCAGGGCATCGATGTGCGAATGGCATCGTATGACGACTTTGATGGCATTGAAAAATTGATCGATGACAAAACACGTGCCGTGTTTTGTGAAACCATCGGCAATCCTGCCGGTAATATTGTCGATATAAAAAGGCTGGCCGAGATTGCTCATAAATATGGCGTCCCAGTGATTGTCGATAACACGGTTGCAACGCCTTACTTATGTCGCCCATTCGATTTTGGTGCAGACATCGTGGTGCATTCGCTGACCAAATATATTGGTGGTCATGGCTCCTCTATCGGCGGCATCATTATTGATTCAGGTAAGTTTGACTGGGTAAAAAATAAAGAGCGCTTTCCAATGCTGAACGAGCCAGATCCATCATACCATGGGGTGGTTTATACTGAGGCGCTGGGCGAAGCGGCTTATATTGGTCGAGCCCGAGTGGTGCCATTGCGGAGTACCGGCGCTGCTATTTCACCGATGAACTCCTTCTTGATTTTGCAGGGCCTTGAAACATTGGGGCTTCGTATGGAGCGCCATTGCGAGAATGCTGAAGCCGTTGCGACGTGGATGAAAAAACACCCGAAGATCGAATGGGTTAATTACGCCGCATTAGCCGATAGCCCTTATAAAGATACCGCTGATAAAATCACTAAAGGTAAGGCATCCGGCATTTTGAGTTTTGGCATTAAGGGCGGTAAAGAGGCGGGTGGTCGTTTTATCGATGCACTGCAGATGATTCTACGGCTGGTGAATATTGGTGATGCAAAGTCACTTGCCTGTCACCCTGCTTCCACTACACATCGTCAGCTTGGTGCGGATGAATTAAAGGCTGCAGGCGTTAGTGAGGAGTTGGTACGGATCTCAGTTGGCATCGAACATCAGGATGACATCATTGCGGATATCAGCCAGGCACTTGAAAAAGTTTAGCTGACATTGGTTATTCTTTTATTGGTTTAACTTGCTCGGCAGCGTGGCCTGCACGCCGCCGAGCATCGTTGGTATTGTTGCTATAGGCTAATGCAACACCCATGCGGCGTCGCTCAAACGCCTCTGGTTTACCAAATAACCGAAGGTCGGTTTGGGCATCTTGCAATGCAATGTCGAGCCCCTCAAAGGCGATTCCTTTTGCATCCATCGCGCCGTAGATTACCGCGCTAGCCGCCGCTTCAACATTCATTTTAATAGATACCGGCAAACCAAGAATCGCGCGCGCATGCAATTCGAATTCATTTTGATACTGGCTGCTCATCGTTACCATACCAGTGTCATGCGGGCGAGGGCTTACTTCACTAAACCACACCTGGTCATTTTTAATGAATAACTCAACCCCAAAAATCCCGCGACCGCCGAGATTGCCGGTAACGGCCGCTGCAATGTGCTGTGCGCGTTGCAGTGCTGCTGCACTCATTTGTTGTGGCTGCCAACTTTCGACATAATCACCGTTGATTTGGCGATGACCAATCGGTGCGCAGAAGTGGGTTTCAATTTCGCCCTCGCCATTACGTGCGCGCACGGTTAATAGTGTGATCTCGAAATCAAACTCGATCACCTCTTCAACAATCACGCGCCCGCCCTGAATGCGTCCGCCACTCATTGCATAGTCCCATGCGCCCTCAACCTCTTCCGGTTCATTGATGGTTGATTGCCCCTTGCCGGAGGATGACATCACGGGTTTCACAATGCAGGGATAACCAACGCCGCCATCAATTGCCATGCGCAGTCCATTCAGGCTCTTCGCAAAAGCGTAGCGTGAGGTTGGCAAGGCAAGCTCCTCAGCGGCGAGTTTACGAATCCGCTCTCGGTTCATGGTGAGTTGTGTGGCTCGCGCGGAGGGGATCACCTCGGCAATGCCTTCGGCCTCAATTTCCGCCAGTATATCGGTTGCAATCGCTTCAATCTCCGGCACGATGATATCCGGCTTTTCCTGCTCGATCAGCGCGCGCAGTGCTGCTGGGTCGGCCATATTAATCACGTGGCTATGATGAGCCACCTGATGTCCTGGTGCGTCAGCATAGCGATCTACCGCAATGGTCTCAACACCAAGGCGCTGCAGAGCGATGATCACCTCTTTGCCGAGCTCACCACTGCCGAGTAACATCACTCGTGTTGCGGAGGTGGATAATGGAGTGCCAATTTTCATTTTTATAGTCCTGTGGCGGAGAATAATGGCTGTGCTTGATGATGATAGCGGTTATCCCTGTTAATGAAAACGCTCAGCCGTTACAATGCGCCAACTTATACAGAAAGATCGCGTGGAGGTCGAAAATGGTTATTTTTTCAACATCGCATGGTGATATCACCATTGAAATGTTCCCTAAGGAAGCACCCATTACAGTTGAGAATTTCTTGCAATATGTTGATGACGGCTACTTTGATGGCACCATCTTTCATCGCGTGATTCCAGGTTTCATGTTGCAAGGCGGTGGTTTCACTGCGGATATGGCGCAAAAAGAGACCCGTGACGAGATCAAAAATGAAGCAGACAACGGCTTGAAGAATGAGCGTGGCACATTGTCGATGGCGCGTACCGCCGCGGTTGATAGTGCAACCTCGCAGTTTTTCTTAAACCTGGTGGATAATGATTTTCTTGATAATGGCAGTCGTGACTTTGGTTATGCCGTATTTGCAAAAGTGGTTGGTGGAATGGATGTTGCCGACGCGATTTCCAAGGTAGAGACTGGTAATAATGGCGGTCATCAGAACGTACCACTTGAGCCTGTGGTGATTAACTCGGCACGCCGCGCTGATGCGACTGATGAGGGTAGCGGCGAGGGCTGCTAGTCTGTTTCGTGACAATTGGTATTGAAGAAGGTGCCTTATGGCGCCTTTTTTGTGGTCACGATTTATCTCCATATGGTTTGTATGCTTTTAATGTGTTATCAGTGGGTTGGACTCATAAAACGCTTAAGTTAGCTTTGCTTTAGACGATAGATGATTATCAGATAACCGATAGTAGCGCTGGTAATATGAAACTTGAAGCGATCTCAACGGATAATATCCGCAACTCTGTATTGTTACCCTTTGTTAGCGAGACGATTAACGTCTTGCAAACGATGGCAAATTTAAAGGGTTCAAGTGATCTATTAACTTATCATGAACCATTGGATGTTTTTGCCTTTAAAGATTTCGCTGTTTCTATCAATGCCACCTTTACCAATGGCGTTACCAATAACGTAGTGATGAATTTTGATGCGCAGACGGCGATTGTGATTGGTAATAAGGTACGCTCCGTTATGTTTGGCACTAATGAGGTGGACGCAACGTTAAATGAAGCAAACAAAGAAGCGCTGGCTGAGTTTTTGAATACGGTGGTTGGCTTAGCTACTCGCGAGATTAACGAAACTAATCACAAAATATCTTTTGGTGTCCCGCTATATTTATATAATAAAGAGGACAGTGCATTTTTGTTAGATGGCGTAAAAAACATTATGACAGTGCCGCTAGACTTAGAAGATTCGGGCCGATTCTATTTAAGCTTTCTTGTACGATAACAATAATAAGGGCTGGTCGTATGTTGGATAAAGAAAAAGCTATTTTAATCGTTGATGATACGATGATGATGCGGGAAGGACTGCGCCGTGTGCTGGCGTCAATGGGGTATGAAAATACCTTGCAGGCAGAACATGGCAAGCAGGCAGTGGCATTTGTTGAGAGTGGTGGGCATGATATCGGCGCTGTCTTTTTAGATATTGTGATGCCGGTGATGGATGGTAAAGAGGCGTTGAAAAAAATACGTGAAATTAACAAAGACCTACCGGTAGTGATGGTCACCTCCAAGGCCGATAAAGATTCGATTGTGGAATGCAGCAAGCTGGGCATGAGTGGCTATGTATTAAAGCCGATCAATGTGACTGAAGGGCCTGCGATTCTTGAGGAGATATTCACCAGGTTGTAGGCCGCTTGATGGTGAGAAAAACTGATTTTTGGGCGGCGCCTATAGGGCGTCTTTTTTGTGGATTAGGTACCATTAAAGCATGCGATCTACCTAGTGAGACCAAAGCTATTTCTAATTCGACTTACATTGAAGATAGCGTGTAGCCTGGGTTAAGCTTCCAGCGAAACCCGGGGAGGCAGTGCCTCGAACCTCTCGGATTTCGCTGGAAGCTCAGACCGGGCTACATTTTATTTGTTAGAAGGTTTTGAGAACGTGAGCTAATCCCAAACCAGCGGCGGTTCATCCATCAGTGCGGCCTGTTCGCGCAGTGCCAGAATATGCTCATCCCAGTAGCGGCCGGTGTTGAACCATGGAAATGCCTGTGGAAAGGCGGGGTCGTTCCAGCGGCGCGCGATCCAGGCCGCGTAATGCATCATCCTCAATGTGCGCAGTGCTTCGAGCAGGTGTAGCTCTCTGGGGTCGAACTCGCGGAATTCGATATAGCCATTGAGAAAGTCAGCAAGGCGAGCGGTCATGTACGGACGGTCACCGGAGAGGAACATCCAGATATCCTGTATTGCAGGACCCATGCGGGCGTCATCAAAGTCGACAATATGTGGGCCGTCGTCACGCCATAAAACATTACCGGGATGCATATCACCGTGTAGGCGAATGATCTCGACATTACCTGCTGCGGCATAGCCGGTGCGTATACGTTCAATTAGGTCTTTGGCCAGTGAGCGATAGGCGTCGGTGAGTCCTGCAGGTATAAAATCTTTTTCCAGCAGGTATTGGTATGAGTCGATGCCGAAGCTTTCGATGTTAAGCGTCGGGCGATGCTTGAACGGGCGTGCCGCACCCATATTATGAATGCGCGCCATAAAGCGCCCCATCTGTTCCAGGTGCTCGGGGTCGTCGAGTTCTGGCGAGCGCCCACCACGGCGCAGTGATAGTGTAAAGCGAAAGCCATTATGACAATGCAAGGTGGCGCCATCTTTGTCTACGATGGGTGCGATCACAGGTATTTCCAGGTCACTCAAGGCCTGGGTAAATTCATGCTCTTCGATGATCGCCTCATTACTCCAGCGCCCAGGACGATAGAACTTGGCAATCAGCGGCTCTTCATCTTCAATGCCGACCTGATAGACACGGTTTTCATAACTGTTAAGCGCAAGGAATTGGCCATTGCAGCGATAGCCTAAGCTTTCAACCGCATCCAGAATCGTATCGGGGCCGAGTGCGGCATAGGATTCATTGTCTTTGTTATCTGTCATGATGATGTGGTTATGCGTCCAATGCTTCCCAGCGTTGATAACAGGTGGCGAGTTCTGCTTCGAGTTCAGCGATTCGCTCGTTAGTCTTTGCCACCGCATCATCTTGTTGCTGGTAGAAATCGGGGGCGCCCAGTTTTGCCATCAACTCAGATTGTTCATCTTCCAGTTTTTCGATTTTCTTTGGCAGCGCATCCAGTTCACGTTGATCTTTGTAACTCAGCTTTTTCTTTTGCTCAGGTTTTGGGCCATTGCTAACTTGTGGTCTGTTTTTTTTTGCGCTTGCGACGGGTTTAGTCTCTGACTTCTGGCGTAACCAGTCGTCGTAGCCACCGACGTATTCGTTGATGACGCCATCGCCTTCAAAGACAAGTGTGCTGGTGATGACATTATTGATAAAAGCACGATCATGACTGACCAGTAACAATGTGCCTTTATAATTCAGCAGTAACTCTTCAAGCAGTTCGAGTGTTTCAATATCGAGATCATTGGTCGGCTCATCCATGATGAGTAGATTGGCGGGTTTGGTGAAAAGGCGGGCTAATAACAGGCGATTTCGTTCACCACCCGAGAGCGCCTTCACTGGCGTGCGCGCACGTTCGGGTGAAAAGAGAAAATCTTGTAGGTAACTGATGATGTGACGTTCAACGCCGTTGATCGTTACCTTGTCGCTGCCCTGTGCGAGGTTGTCGATCACGCTCTTTGATTCATCAAGCACGGAACGGTGTTGATCAAAGTAGGCAACCTCAATCTTGGTACCGAGTTTGATGGTGCCGGATTTTGGCTCTTCTTCGCCCAGTAGTGCCTTCAGCAGCGTGGTTTTACCCGCGCCGTTAGGGCCGAGGATGCCGATCTTGTCACCGCGTAAAATGACGGTGGAAAAATCATTGATGATGACTTTGTCACCATAGGCCTGACAGACATGGTCGGCCTCAACCACCAGCTTGCCGGAGTTGGCACCACTTTGTACCTCCATGCGCACAGAGCCCATTTTTTTACGACGGTCACTATGCTGGCGGCGCATCTCTTCCAGTGCGCGCACGCGGCCTTCATTACGGGTACGACGTGCCTTGATCCCCTGGCGAATCCATACCTCTTCTTGTGCCATCTTTTTATCAAACAGCGCATGTTCGGTCGCCTCGGCGTCGAGTGCTTCCTGCTTACGTTGCAGATAGGTCTCATAATTGCCTGGCCAGCTGGTCAGGCGGCCACGATCCAGTTCGATGATGCGTGTCGCGAGCTTTTTGAGCAGTGCACGATCATGCGTTACAAATAGCAGTGTGCCGCTAAAGTCGAGCAGGAACTCTTCTAGCCAGCGGATCGCTTCAATATCGAGATGATTCGTTGGCTCATCCAGCATCAATAGATCGGGGTTGTTCACCAGTGCGCGCGCCAATAACACACGGCGCTTTAGTCCGCCCGAAAGTTCGCTGAATTCCATCTCGGGGTCAAGCTGCATGCGGGTCAGCGTGGCGGTGACTTTTTGATCCACTTCCCAACCACCACAGGCTTCTATTGCATGTTGCACCTGCTCAAAACGCTTCATGATCTTGTCACTGCTGTCATGCGCCAGTTCATGGCTGATGTGGTGGAATTCGGCCAGCAGCTTGCCTTGTTCACCAAGCCCTGCGGCGACGATATCAAAGATGGTGCCGGTGAGGTCGCGCGGTACCTCCTGCGTGAGGCGGGTGATGTTGATCCCCTGTTGATAGATAGTCTCGCCTTCGTCGGCCTTAATTTCGCCCGCAATCAATTTCATTAAGGTCGATTTACCGGTACCGTTGCGGCCAACCAGGCAGAGGCGCTCACCCCGCTCAATTTTTAGATCGAGATTTGCGAGCAGTGCGGGGCCGCCAAAGCCGAGATTAACGGCGCGTAAGGTGATGAGTGCCATGGTTCAGGGTGTTCCGTATTCGGTAGCGCTAAGGATTAATGAGGCGCGATTATCGCACATTGCGTGGATATGCCGTGAGAAAGATCATCGCGCACCTGAGATTCAAGTGCAGGATGGGGTGTTGACGAGTTTTAGTTGTTGGCTTCCGCCAGCTTTTTCTCCAGATAATGGATGTTCGTGCCACCTTCCTGGAAGTTAGGGTCATTCATGATGTCGCGGTGCAACTGAGTGTTGGTGGTGATCCCTTCGATCACTAGCTCGCCCAGCGCAGTGCGCATACGGTTGATGGCTGAGGTGCGTGAATTGCCATGGGTAATCAACTTGCCAATCATCGAGTCGTAATAAGGGGGCACGGTGTAGCCATTGTAGAGATGGGTATCAACCCGCACGCCGGGGCCGCCAGGCTGGTGAAATTGGGTGACCTTGCCAGGCGACGGGGTAAAGTTCTTTGGGTCTTCTGCGTTGATACGGCACTCGATTGCATGGCCTCTGAGGACGATATCGCTCTGTTTGTAGCTTAGCTCTTCACCCGAGGCAATACGCAGTTGTTCTTTCACCAGGTCGACACCGGTTACCATTTCAGTCACGGGGTGCTCGACCTGCAGGCGTGTGTTCATCTCGATAAAGTAGAACTGGCCGTTTTGGTAAAGAAACTCAAAGGTACCCACGCCAAGGTAGTCGATCTCGCGGCAGGCGTTGGCGCAAACCTCACCAATCTGGTTGCGTAACTCTTCGCTGATGCCGGGTGCGGGGGCCTCTTCAACCACTTTTTGGTGGCGGCGCTGCATTGAGCAGTCGCGCTCACCCAGGTGGATCGCGTTGCCGTGTGAATCAGAGAGAATCTGAATCTCGACGTGACGCGGGTTTTCCAAGTATTTTTCCATGTAGAGTATATCGTTGCCAAAGGCGCTGCCCGCTTCGGCGCGAGTGAGCGCAACTGCGTTGTTAAGCGCTGCATCGCTATGGACGACGCGCATGCCGCGTCCACCGCCTCCCCCGGCTGCCTTGATGATGACCGGGTAGCCAATCTCGCGCGCCATTTTCAGGTTGGTCTCGGAATCATCGCCAATCGGCCCGTTGGAGCCGGGTACACAAGGCACGCCACTCTTTTTCATCGCGCTGATGGCGGCAATTTTGTCGCCCATGGCGCGAATGGTTTCCGGGCGGGGCCCGATAAAGACAAAGCCGCTCTGCTCAACACGCTCAGCAAAGTCTGCATTTTCAGAGAGGAAACCGTAGCCGGGGTGGATTGCAACGGCATCGGTCACCTCCGCCGCGCTGATGATGGCGGGCACGTTAAGGTAGCTGTCGATCGATGCCGGCGGGCCGATGCAGACAGACTCATCCGCAAGGCGCACATGTTTCAGGTCGCGATCGGCAGATGAATGCGCCGCAACGGTTTTAATACCGAGTTCACGACAGGCGCGCAGAATGCGCAGTCCGATTTCGCCTCGATTGGCGATCACTATCTTTTCAAACATGGCGGCTATTCCGAGTTATTCAACGGTGAAAAGGGTTTCGCCATATTCAACTGGCTGCCCATTTTCGACCAGAATATCGACGATCACGCCCGCTTTGTCGGCTTCAATCTGGTTTAGCATCTTCATCGCCTCGATAATGCATAGCGTATCGCCAATATTAACGCGCTGGCCCACCTCAGCAAACGGTTTCGCACCGGGTGCTGCGGAGCGGTAAAAGGTGCCGACCATTGGGGCGGTAATGGGATTGCCGCTGACCGCTGCTACTTTGGCCGCCTCTGCAACGGGTGCGGGTGCCGCTACGGGTGGCGCTGCGGCAACCATGGCGGGTGGTGCAGCAACGAGCTGGCTGGTGCGGCTGATGCGCACGGATTCTTTGTCTTCATGAATTTCGATTTCCGCGAGATCTGACTCCTCAAGCAGCTCAATCAGTTTCTTTATTTTTCGTATGTCCATTTAGGGCGCTCTTTAAAATTAATGATAAGTTTTAGACTGTTTCAAGTCGTTTAATGGCAGCCTGTAGTGCCAGCTCATAGCCAATCGGCCCGAGCCCGCAGATGACGCCGACGGCGATATCGGAAAAGAAGGAGTGGTGCCTGAATTCTTCTCGTGTGTGTACGTTTGAAAGATGAATCTCAATAAATGGAATATCGGTGGCGCTGAATGCATCCCGAAGCGCAACACTGGTATGGGTGAAGGCGGCAGGGTTGATGATGATAAAGGCGACATCATCTTTTTTTGCGGCGTGTACCTGATTAACCAACTCATGTTCGGCATTGCTTTGAAAGCTGGTTAGCGCATGTCCCGCAGCCTGCGCAGCACCTTCGAGACGCTGGTTGATAGTGGCTAGCGTGTCGCTGCCATAATGGCCAGGTTCCCGCTCGCCAAGCAGGTTTAGGTTGGGGCCGTTTAAAATGAGTAACTTAGCCATCAGCGTGGTGATTGTCCCGTTAAGTCCTGCTAAATCCCGTTAAATTGCGATCAACTGGTCGTTTTTTAATAATCCCGCTCTCTTGAATGCTAATTTAGCACCATTTGAAGGATTTTGTCTAGATTCGTGGAGTTTACTACAAAATCGAAGAAGATCGCCGGGATTTGTCTGACTAATAGCCTTTACGGCATAAGTGGACGAAGTGCCAGCACGGCGGCCAGAATCACCAGTGGAAAGACCAGGTTGAGGCGAAAACCGGCCTTGATCATTTCGCTCATCGTGACCCGCTCGGTACCAAAGATGATCGCATTGGGCGGCGTCGCCACCGGCAGCATAAAGGCGCAGGAGGCGGCGAGTGTTGCGGTGAGGAGTAGTTGAGTGACGTCATGATCACTGGCGATGGCGATGGCTGCCAGTACCGGTAGCATCACCTGAGTGGTGGCGGTATTGCTGGTGACTTCGGTGAGGAAGACGATCACCAGCGCGATGCCAAGCAGCATCAGCGGCAGTGGCACTGCACTAAGAAACTGTAGCTGGTCACCCACCCAGAATGACAGACCGGAATTTTTCATCCCCATGGCGAGGGCAAAGCCGCCACCGAGTAGCAGGATGATGTCCCACGGTAGACGCCCGATGGTGCTTTTGTCCATGATCGGTTTACCCTCGCGAATGGGCACCAAAAAGAGCAGTAGTGCTGCCACGATCGCCACGGTGCCATCATCCACGCCCTCATACGGAAGTAGCGAGGCCCAACCGGGAATGTCGAACCCCTCTCCCTGAATCCCCTTGCGCGTCATCCAAGCGACGGCGGTGAGGCCCAGTACCCAGGCAACAAAGCGTTCATCGCGGCGCATGGTGCCGAGGCTTTGCAGTTCATCGGAAATCCCTTCGACGGCCGCGTTTGACCAGCTCAAATTGCGTACGCGACGCCCGAGATAAAAGACCACAATGGTGATGCCGACGACCACCATGGGTACCCCGACCATCATCCATTCTAAAAAACTGGGGACATCATCGGGCGCTGCGGCGCTCATGTTTTCCAGGAAGACCAGATTCGGCACGGTGCCAACCGGGGTGCCCATGCCGCCGATGTTGGCGGAGTAGGCAATCGTGAGCAGTAGCGTGCTCGCCATCACCACCATGGTTTTACCATCGAAGACCTTGTCGAGGCGGGTGAGTACCGCGATCGCAATCGTTGCCATCAACATGGTGGTGGCGGTGTTGGAGATCCACATCGAGAGAAAGGCGGTGGAGAGTGCAAAGCCGACTAATATCTGAAATGGGCTGCCATGCAGGTGCGATAAGATCACCAGAGCGATGCGCTGATGCAGTCCGGTACGCTCCATCGCCTGTGCGATCAAAAAACCACCGATGAAGAGAAACATGATGCTGCCCATGTAGCGTGGCGCGGTCTCTTTGGCGGTGGCGATGCCCATCAATGGAAAGGTGATCAGTGGCAGCAGTGCGGTGATGGCGAGTGGTACACATTCACTCAGCCACCAAATCGCCATCCATACCACCACGCCGAGCATTGAGGCCGCATGTGGGTGGCCGGGGATGTCGACAAACGCGGAAATCGACAGCCCAAGGGTGGGCCCGAGTAGCAGTGCGATCTGTCTAACGCGTTTTATCATGGTGGACGGCTGGCGTTAATCGGTTCCTAATCGGTTCCGGCAATCCCTTCAGGTGCTTTCCACGCATGCACTTTTTTGAAGAGAAACTTGAGGTGAGGGCCATCGAATTTTTGTTCGGTGTAATACCAGAACTCAGAGGCACCGCGGCGAATCTTGATTGGTTCACCAAGGAGATCGCGCACATCCTGATAGTCCATGCCGACCTTGATGTGAATCCAGTTGGCGGTATCTTGCCATTCACCCGGATTGGTCGGCGGTGGCAGTGAGTTATCGGTTTTGATGATGGTGGTGCGTGTGACCATTGTTGGCTTTTTCTCGATGGTGTTGAGGCGCTGTTCCAGCTCAGAGAGGCGTTCGGTGAGTGCATCGACCTGCATCTGCATCGCTTTATCTGATGCGAGGGCGGATGTCGCCATCACACTGCCGGCCATTAATGCCGCGAATATAGAAGGGGATATTTTCATTCGCCCAGCATAGTGAAATCGTACAGGGTGGTCAATCAGTACCGGAGCAATTAATTTACCCTGATGAGATTTGGAACGCCCTCTGTATAGCGCTTAGGCTGGAAGGCAAACTAATTCATTTATTCTATGTCATCAATTGTTTGAAAAATTAAAAATGGGGATTTTAACGCATCTATTGCTTCTAGTTTTCTCCTAACATTTTCGTTAATAGCTAAATATTTTGCTTCAAATTCCAACTTTTTCCAGTATTGTGAAAACATCAAGTCCTCAGTATGTTCCGAAGCATCTCCAGCACTTAGCCCATAATATTTGGATACTTCCCTGTGAATACCAGCGATGTAAAAGAAGTTCTCCCTCGTTCCACCTTCACAGACTTTTTCAGCTCGACTATTAAGTACAAACAATGCAACCTTTATTTCATTAATATTCATTTCTAATGGAGTAATCAATGAAGGAGGTACAGGTTTTCTTTTTTTGTCACAATTTTCTATAGCATTTTCAAGTTCTTCTTTAGCCAGATCATACTGTTGTAAAGAAATATTAAAAGCAGATTCAGAAATACTGGATAAAGAGGCACCTCCCCCAAAACTTGATTGAGATACTACAAATAATAAAAATATCAATATGAGTTTATTAAATGCTGCAGCCATCAGCCACTTCCCTCCAAAACTGAGACTCTTTTCCTGAATGAGAAAGTGCTTGCATCGTCGCTATGTCACGAATAATTTTACGCTGAATTGCTGGTAGAGGTGCCATTGCTTTAGCTAATGATTCAAAGTCCGTTTGAGATACTTTATATGCTGATTTTAATGTATTATTCCCTAGAAATATATTAATCATAATGCCTGCAGGCATTATTTTAGCTAGTGCTGCAAGCATATGACCCCTTCTTCGAATATCCTTGATTGCGGCTATACTCTCTTGGCTAAACTTGACATCATTTATAAACATACATTACATGTAAAAACCTCCTTTTTATAAATTGTATTGCATGAACCAAGTATTTTGAAACGATAGTGATAAAATATGTCGGTCTCTATTCGTTTCAAATACGATTTACTGTACAAAAAAACATGTTAACGCACTTAAACAACAAGGTAAATCTGTAGGAACCTATAACCTATCAAGACACCCATCATAGGGATTGACAACATAGTCGCCTAGTTATAAGTTGTCTCAAAGGATTTCAGCCGATTGCGTCAAGGAGTGACCAATGCCCAAGCCCCGCTGCTCTCAGGTCTCGCTTGCGAGCACCCCTTATTATCACTGTGTCTCGCGCTGTGTACGCCGTGCCTTCTTGTGCAGCAAGGACACTGCCACGGCTCGTAGTTTTGAGCATCGCCGCCAGTGGATTGAGGATAAACTCTACGTCTTGAGCGATATATTTTCAATTGAATTATGTGCTTATGCGGTGATGTCGAATCACTACCACGTCGTATTGTTTGTGGACCAACCGCGTGCAGCAGAGTGGTCAGTTGATGAAGTCATTCGTCGCTGGCATCTGCTCTTTTCAGGCAATCTGTTGTCGCAACGCTACCTGCGTGGGGAGTCGATGAGTCGTGCTGAACGTACTGTGTTGGATGATTACGTTACCTCATGGCGTGGACGACTCATTGATATCAGCTGGTTTATGCGGGTGCTCAACGAAGGCATCGCACGGCAGGCGAATGCCGAGGATGAATGTAGCGGGCACTTTTGGGAGGGGCGTTTTAAATCTCAGGCACTGCTGGACGAGGCAGCGTTGATGGCTTGTATGGCGTATGTTGACCTGAACCCAGTTCGAGCCGGAATGGCAAAGACACCCGAAAAATCAAAGCATACCAGTATCAAAAAACGTACCGCTCAAGCTCAAACAGTCAATACCGCTAATCACCCACAGCAGCAGGCTAAAAGACTCTTTCCCTTTGTTGGTAATCCTCGTGAGGAGATGCCTTCTGGATTAGCCTTTAAATTAACCGATTATCTTGAGCTGGTGGACTGGAGTGGGCGTATGCTGCGCAAAGGCAAGCGCGGCAGTATCGATAGCCAGTGTCCGCCGATACTGGAACGGTTAAATATTGAGCCTGAGCATTGGGGTTATTTGATCAAAAATTTTGAGAGTCGTTTTAAATCACTGGTGGGTAGCGCTTTCAAACTGAAACAAGCCTGCCAGGCACTGAATTACCAACGTACCCCCGGCATCCGCAGTTGCGAGTATTATTTTTCTTAGAAAAAATTAGTGGGCGTTTCTTTTCTTCCGAATCAACGAATTGTTGAGGGGAATGCTCGTCTTATATTCAGGATATTGCGCAGTGAAAACAACAACAGCCATCAATTTTTCATAACCTGCCAGGAAGTACCTTCGTTATTAGTATTTACTCCCCTTCATTAGCTGTGATTTTTGGTCGGTTGTTTTAAGCATTTATTTTTACTATGGCTGTCCTGTTTTGCTTCTGGCTGTCCTGTTTTGCTTATCTCTCAAGCGTTCGTAAACGCTTAAGTTCAGCCCTTACCCCGGGATCGGTATTAATATCTTTTTTCTTAGCCATAATTTCACCTCGACGCATCTCCATACGCCAACGCTATAACATGACCTCATGGATATCGAGTGCTTCTGCAACATGCATTACTAACACCCCTGGGATTTCGCTTAATGCTACCGCTGTCGCTTTAAAATTATCATCGTAAGCATTATAGTGTTTTCTACATGCCATCTGATGCCTCCATTTGTTAAGTGAAGGTGTGTGCATTATCGGTTAGGTTCCAGGTCCATGACAAATATTTGTGCTAATTCACGCAGTCGAACTTCTATCCATTTTCGACGATGTTCGAAGCCATATAGAAGTGACCGCATCTTTTCCACATAAAAAAGCACGACGAACACATCGCGAGACGCAATGGTAGTAAGCGGTACTTGCCAGTGATATCGGGGACCACGGGATTTACGCATCGGTCGCTCTATGACTCAATGATTAATTTGAGCGCCTGACTCGAACAACAGTCCCACAATAAAACATTATCAATATGTTAATTATGGCTGTTGAGTTAGTTGATTAATTTCAAAAGAGCTGATTAAAGTCAGCGCTCATCATCTTGGTGACTATTGTAGTTCTGCATATTTTTCCATCAACGACTTACAAGTCATAACGAATGCCGATGGCCCACCCTTTACCATCAAGATTGATGTTGTCCTGTTCAAAGCCATTATGGCGATACTCTAGCAGTAGCCATGTTTTATTTAACAGGCGAAAATTTAGTTGTGGTTCGATTACCCACTGGTTACCATTTCCGTGGCGTATGTTGTAATCTGCAAACCCGCTAATATTTAATCGCGGCATAATGCTGGCAAAATAAATCAGGCTTATTTGGCGATCTTTATTGTTTTGCAATGGCATTGCGCGAAGTTGTAGCCAGTGTTTTCCATTTAGTTTGTGTTTATAAGTAAGGCCACTTCGCCAGATGGTATTGTTGTAATTCGGGGTGGCGTCATCGTATTCGATCTGCAGGCCAAGGCCGTCAATGCCTGTTAATTTTGATAATTTACTATTGGATAAGCGGTATTCTGAAAAGGTTCGCGTGAAATCTTTTCGTTCATCGTGATGACTTTGGTCACCGAGAAAATCGGTGAAGCCCCATACTGAAAAATCCTGTGGTAAATCCGCTGCGCTGAGTTGAAGCGTTATACTATTAAAATCACGGTCATCGATGTAATAACTGACACTGGTGGTGGCACTGGCGATGACAGGCTGATTGAGCATTAAGGGCAATAGGCTGATCATAAGCCATGATTTATAAGAAAGGTTGTTGATATTCATAGGCGCATCATCCGTGAGTTTATAGGCCATATAGCGCTACCCTTGAACATCAAGGGTTCATTGCGTGGCCTACGGTTTCATCGGCATTGCGATGATTCACTTTAACGGACGGGCTGATAACAATGATTTAGCCCTGTCTATCTCCTTTCTCTTACTCGGACTTGCATGGGAATTTAAGGTTAACGGCATTAATAGCAGTGATTGGTTAATAAATGATGGCTTTATGACGATATAAGTTGGAGTAGTCACCATAAAGAAGGGCGGTGGCTAAGGCTGTGTTTTTAGTTGAAAAATAACATCATGGATGACGTTGTGATAATTAGGCATTATTTCTCAAAATTTTCAGATTTCCTGCCATTTCAGTTTGTGGTGCTGCTGCTTGCAATGATGTCTGTTGTCGCTTGCGATCAGCAGGGGCCCACCGAAACCACCATCAGTCATCCTCAAAATAGCGTGATAAAACTTCGTCTAGGGCACGATATGCCAACATCGAGCGCAATTCATGAGGGCGCCATTCATTTTGCGTCACTTGTGAAAGAGAAGAGCAAGGGACAGATTACGGTGGAGGTTTTTCCCGCACAGGTACTCGGTAATGACCACCAGATGATTGCCATGGCGCAATCAGGTGAGTTGGATATTATATTACCTCCGACAGCCAAGCTTTCAACGCTAGTACCGGAGCTGCAGATATTTGATCTTCCATTTTTATTTTCAACGACCCGCAATGCACATCTTGTATTGGATGGCGAGGTGGGAAAACAATTATTAGCATTGTTTGAACCACATGGTCTGGTGGGCGCTTCATTCTGGGCGAGTGGCTTTAAACAATTAACTACCAATCAGTCACTTGATGCGAAGGGTGACCTGAAAGGCATGACGTTCCGCATCATGCGCAGTGAAGTGATCAGTGACCAGTTTAAGGCGTGGGGTGCTAAACCCCTAGCGGTTGCCTTTGGAAAAACCCATGGGGCGCTTAGCGAAAACATCGTAGATGGACAGGAAAATCCGCTTGGCTCTATTTATAGCATGAAATTTCATGAGGTACAGTCACACTTATATTTGAGTAATCATGGTTATCTGTCTCAGGTATTATCGTTTTCAAAAAAAACATTCACCACATTATCAGAAAAACATCGTAAGCTCTTGCAGGAGGCAGCTGTTGAAGCCGCAATCTTTCAAAGAAGGCGCGCACAAGAGATTGAAGGACATATCATTGAAGAAATTAAGCAGTCGAACATCATTGTTTCTGAACTGCCATCCCAGTTAAAAAAACATCTTCAGGAAGAATCAAATGGCGTGGTTGAAAAACACCGGCTGACAGTGGGTAGCGGTTTGATTGAGCTAGCGCGCCAAAAGATTGATGAGACCAGAGTGTATTCTGATGATGAGCTAGTGATCGGGCTCGATGCTGATATGGCTGGTATCTCGGCGCTATCAGGGCTTTCGATCCGTAGAGGGATAGAGTTAGCGATGGAGGAGATTAATCATGCCGGCGGGGTATTGGGGAAAAAGCTGGTATTGACTGCAAGGGATAATTCAATGGTCAGTGCGCGAGGGATCGATAATATTGAACGGTTTTCGAAAATACCTAATTTGATCGCTGTTGTTGGTGGTATCAGTAGCCCGGTGGCGTTGTCTGAGCTTGATATTATCCACGAAAAAAAGATCATCTATCTCGATCCATGGGCCGCTGCCACGCCGATCGTCAGCAATGGTCGTGATCCCAACTTTGTTTTTCGAGTATCCGTCAGAGACGAGTATGCGGCTGGGTTTTTATTGCCAAAGGCCTTAAATATTTCTAATAAGGTTGGTTTGTTGCTGGTTAATAATGGCTGGGGGCGGAGTAATCATCTGGCACTTATTGATGCGCTAAAGGCGCGTAATCTTGATGCCACGGTGACTGAATGGTTTAACTGGGGAGAGTCTAACCACCCACTCATGATTGATAACCTTTATCAGCGTGGTGTCGAAGTGATTATCTATGTTGGAAACTCTGTTGAGGCGGCTGAATTTGTGAGGCAGCTCGCCAAACACGCGAGCCCGATCCCCGTGATCTCCCACTGGGGAATTACCGGTGGAACGTTTGAGAAGATGGCGGGTGATGCGCTAACCAAGATTGATCTTCGTGTATTACAAACGTTTAGCTTTATCAATAACGACGATAAGCGCGCGCAAGCGGTGGCTGCGCGCTATCGAGAAAAATATAAGGTAGATTCAAATCAAGGCATTGTCGCCCCAGTAGGAACGGCTCATGCTTACGACTTGATCCATTTGCTTGCGCTGGCGATTAAGCAAGCGGGCAGTATTGACCCTGATGCAGTCAGATTAGCACTGGAAAATATTAATTTTCATGCGGGGCTTGTGCGTAGCTATAAACCACCGTTCACAAAAGATCATCATGATGCGCTGGACCGTAGTGATTTCTTTCTTTCTCGGTATGACAATAGCGTATTGGTTCCACTAGGTGAGTGAGTCATCTGCCAATAGCTTTAGTCATACTAAAAGCATCAGCAATCGTTTTATTATCACGATTAGCTGGATGATGATTAGTTTTTTTGTACTGCTGGTCGTGGGAACGGTGTTGCTCGGCGTGTCTCGGATTTCTGTCGAGGTAGAACAGCAGCTGGAGAGAGAAACAGATGATTTGCTAGTTCAAGTTGACCGCCGAATCGCCTATATTTTAGAAAGCACACAGGCCTTTTCATCGAGTTCGCTTGCCATTAATAGTTTGATTGATGCCTCGGGTCGCTCAGGCTACTTTCCGCAAGCGATTAAAGAGCTATCGGCATTGGCTGGCATTAAGTCGGTGGTTGCATTTGATTTTTCAGGGAAACCGATTGCCACTAGTGAAAAAGTGACGCCGCAGTGGTTCGAGGTCTCAGTGATCAACAAGGCACTGGCTGTCGGTGACTATACAATCGATTTTTTTTCGGCGCATGATTCACTCGTTATTGTGGCGCCTATTGAATACCTAGAAACACAGCAAGGTGGCATTGCCGTTGAAGTTAACATAGTCACAGTATTCGAAAACATATTAAATGAAGTTGATCATAGCTATATCGTCACGATAGGTCAGCACTGGTCTTCATCATTTGGCAGTAGAGCAGACGATGTACTTAGTATTTCAAGGGAGCCAAAAGAAAACGCACTGTTGAACCAGTTTTCAGTGCAGTTGGAAACGGCAATCCCTGTTCACATTGCAAGAGAGCCTGTGATCAGTTCTCTTAAAGAGATGCTGATGCTGGGTGGCATAGGAATGATTCTATTGATCATGGTTGCCAGGCGCGCGGGGAACCAGTTGGCAGACCCTATTCGCCAGTTGGCCGGCAGAATACATGACGGTGTCCATCCGTGCGGCCCCGTCGGCACTCAAGATGAACTCGAAATATTGGCGGAGTCTTTTGATAAAAAGACCCAAGGCTTGCTTGAAGTGAACAGTCAACTTGAGCAGCGGGTTGAAGAGCGCACATCTCAGTTGTTACGCCAGACGAATGAACTAGCGCGCGCGCACAAAACGCTGGAAGTTGCCCATGTGGAACTGCAAGATCTTGACAAGATGAAGGATGAGTTTATATCCACTGTTAGTCATGAGTTACGCACCCCGCTAACGGCTATATTTGGCGCACTGAGTCTCGTGACTAATGGCGTGCTGGATGATGACGCAGAAAAGAGGCAAGCGTTGTTAATGACCGCGCTATCGAATGGCGAGCGGTTGAAATTATTGATTAACGATCTATTGGATATGCAAAAAATATCATCTGGAAATATGGAACTCGAAATGAGTACCGTGGCAGTCAACACCATCATTGATACTGTGATTGAGCGGCAGGAAGGTTATGGGCGGCAGTTTGGCGTCAGCATTGCTCATACCGGTGGCGGGGATGATCTTGCTATGGTGGCGGATGAGCACCGTATACAGCAGGTATTTGATAATCTAATTTCTAATGCGATAAAATTTTCACCTAAGAATGGATTGGTTGTAATCTCGGCTGGTGTTTCACAAGGTGATATTAAAATTGAAATACGCGACCACGGGAAAGGGGTGCCTGATGAGTTCAGCAGTAAAATATTTACCCGATTTAGCCAAGCCGATGGAACAAGTCAACGGGTCGTAGCTGGCACTGGATTAGGGTTGAATATTTGCAAAGGCATAGTGGAGGCTCATGGCGGCAGCATCGGATACGAAAACTCACAGGAAGGTGGTGCTATTTTTTGGTTTAAAATTCCAATGACAACTTATACTGTTGAGCCTGAGGATGTTTAGTGGGTTGTGTGTTTAACGGTAAATACAAAATCTATTAATTCTCTGCCCCCCTGTGGAACTGCCCGATTGTACGCCCTAACATCGTTTCGATATCCGATTTAGACCGATCACTGCCAAGCGGGATCGAGAAGGTGGCTGCATTGCGAATCTTTTTTATCTCATAAACTAACAAGACATCCATTTTAACCTTAGCACACATCTCTCCGCCACATTCTAAAAGCAATACCCGCCAGTATTTAGATGCCGTCCATAAAAACCCATAAAACAGCAATATTTCAACCCTAAAGCGTGTCATTAGCTGAGTGCGTATGCGCTATTATGATATTAGATCGAGCGACTACCTCAACGTTACATTGATTTTTTAGCAGGCAGGTTCAGATAGCGAATTCTTACGGGAAATAGGACTGACATCCCCGAATACCTGGGGTGCGTTGATAACCAAGTGACTGGCAAACTTGTTTGAGTTTAAATGCCGTGCCGACAAATGATTTAAACTGGCTTTTAAAGTTGCTGATGAGGTATTTCCAATGCTTTGGTTCAATATTTAATCGTTCCAGTATTGGTGATAGTGTCGGGGCTATTGCCCCTCGCTTTTCATCTCTGATGATACGGCCACTGATGTCAACGAGTTCGATGTAGTCTGTTAGTCTAAAGGGCAGTCCTTTTGGCATTTCTTCGCGTGGATTTCCTGCGAATGGCAGTAATGATTTTACTTGTTGCTGCGGATGATTAGGTGAGTGCGCTGTTGGTGCTTTTTGTATCCGTTTTTTGATGCTGGTGTGGGCTGATGCTTCTGGTGTTTTTGCCATTTTTGCGCGGATTGGGTTTAGGTCTACATAGGCCATGCAGGCTATTAGGGCTGCTTCGTCTAACAGCGCTTGTGATTTAAAGCGCCCTTCCCAGAAGCGGCCAGTGCATTCATCCTCTGCATTGGCCTGACGGGCGATGCCTTCGTTTAGTACGCGCATGAACCAGCTTATGTCCATTAAGCGTGAGCGCCATTCCGCAACGCAATTACTTAATACGGTTGATTCTGCAGCGCCTAGATTTTCGCCTTGTATGTGGCGTTGTGAGAGCAGGTTACCGGTAAAGAGCTGATGCCATTGCTCGATTACTTCATGGGCTGACCATTCATTGGCAACTTGTTGATCGACATGTAAAACCACATGATAGTGGTTTGACATGACGGCGTAGCCGCAGAGGTCGATGGCGAAGATTTGTGCTAGCTCATGTAGACGGTCTTCAATCCATTTTCGACGGTGTTCAAAGCTGCGTGATGTGGCGGTGTCTTTGCCGCATAGAAACGCGCGGCGAACGCAACGTGAGACGCAGTGGTTGGCCAGTGAGACCTGGGACTTGCGGGATTTAGGCATCGGTCACTCCTTGACTCAATGATTAATTCTGACTCTTAAGCCGAACAATATTCTCAGATAGAGATATTGTCAATATTTAATTATGGCTGTCTTATTAGTCTTACGGAACCAAGAATACCTTTTTTGTATAGATCACTTTTCTTTAAGCCATCATTTCCCGATATCAAATGGTGCGCACCATACAGTACGGGTATTTGACCCGCTTCAAATATTTTTTTATGCCAAGTTCGGGCAGCGGCCCTGGCAAAGTCCATCGTTTCATACGGGGCTTTCTCGCCTTTTTCAACGGGTTTTTCTACATCCAGCTCTGCTGCGCACACTTCATTACTGCCGCCGTGTGGCTTGGCATACTTTTCAAAGCCGCTTAAATTTTTTGCCAATATCCCAGAATGATTATAGGTACCATTATCTGCCGCTTTGGTATCTTCGTCATAGTCAGCTTTTAAAAAGTTTTTGGCATTTATTTTTTCTTCCATTTTACAAAAAGGGCAATCATCATCCGTATGCTTGGCAGCCTTGGCCGCAGCAATCATTTCTCCAATTTCCATTGATACCTCCTAATATACGTTTGCGTAGCCGTTTATTTGCGCACAACCATGGCAGCACGGTAACTATGATCGGAAGAGGCCGTACACAAGCTGTAGCCGGGTTTGCCCATAGACATTGAATTCAACATGGCCAAACTGCTGGCAGCGCCTATATCGCCATAACAATCAGCGGGGTGTTCGGTGAGTACACTCTCGGTAAAGCCCTCATTATTACGTGTCATGCTGACCCCTAGTTCTTTAGACCAGAACGATTCGCCATTCATACTGGAATAGATGGTATGAATGTTACTTCCATTCGAATATTGTAACGATTGCTTAACCGCTTTATCCAAACCTTCGCCTAGATATGGCTCTTGACTATATAAGTGCCCCGGCTTGTCACCAAAACCTGGACGGTACAGGGATAATAAACTCTCTAATTTCAGTCTTTCCACTGCGGCGCTGCTAGCCAACAATAAAAAACTAGACGCTTCGCCAGGCGCTGCTGCATCCGCAGACCTGCTGCTCAACCAGCGCTCATCCCGCGCAAGGGTACCGAGTATGCAAAGCGTATTTCCACGCCTGAACTCCCCCGACCAGGGAAAACTCTTCCCCACTTGCTTCTAAGTACCGAAAAGCGACTTCGATCGCTTGCAAGCCACCTGCCCGCCCGGTTAAGAGTATGCGGCTGTTGGCAACATCGAACGTTCGACCGGTTTGTAATGATAAGTGCTTAATAATGTTTGAAGGGATATCACCCTTGGTATCTGGCAACTGTTCTGGGCCAGCCAAAAACAATGGAAAAGCATAGTCCTTCGCATACTTGGCTAGGCACTCTTCCAAGCTTGGTGTTAACAACCGCGTTAGTGGTGTAGATGACTTTTCGGATGTCATCTGGGTAAATGAATAGCGTGTTGAGGTTTTCCCAGTGGTTTCGCCATGAGCGACTGATCTGTGGATATTTGTCATCCCAACGTTCAACGAATTGATCTAAGGCTAGCAGCGCCTCGTCTTCGGTCACTGATTGATAGATTTTCTTTAGGTCGGCAGCGACGGCTTTGTAATCCTTCCAGGGCACATATTTCATCGCGTTACGCACCATGTGAACGATACAGAGTTGTGGGTGCAAGTAAGGCGCAGACAGACCAAGACAAAGCCCGTACAGACCAGCAACAGGCGCGGGCTGACACTGATAACAAATTATTAGAAGAAGCCGCCAGTAGCCCAGAGAATGCCGAGCGTTAGCAATATTGGGTCCAGGCTAAGACCCCAAGCCAGAAAGCCAAAGTTTCACAGGTCATTAATAAAGCCAAAGAGCATAAGCAGGATATAGGAAGCAAGCCGGCGGATGGATTGCGAGAACATGATGTTTTACGAGGTGATGACATGGGCGCGGGAAAATCTTCATTAGATAAATGGCGCGAAGCTACGAGGTTTTCAGAAGCCGAAGAAACAGGCGCAAGGGCAGAGCAACAAAATATCAGTGTTGAGGAGCTTGCAGAGCGCGAGGAAGCGGCGCGACAAGCCGAATATCAAGCGGTAATGGAAACACCAGAACCAGAGGCACAAGAGAGCCTAGAAGAGCATTACAGGCATATCATGGAGCAACCAGAGCATGAAACTGATAGCCCCGAGACTGACAGCCCTAGCCATGATATTGAGCGATAACATTACGCAAGGTTGAAAAATGGCTTGTATAGGCACATTATTTGGGCAATGTGGCGATTATCGTTGAGGAGAAAAAATGCAAGAAGCAGGCATATGTCGTGCGATTCATGAAGGGGTGATGGATTTGAAATTCTGTGGTACTCCCTTCAATCCTAATATTGGCTCTCTTCTGGGAGAACTCCATCGTGCAACAGGTTATGGTGGAACAATAATATTGCCATCAAGTAATCAGAAAGGATTTGAAGTAGTTAAATATTTAGCGTCTGAAGCTGATATTAAAGATGATGGGGTGACTGTTGATGATTTGTGGGATTGTACAAAAGAACATTATGGATTGGCAGTGGCGGGGGGAATTATGGGTGCTGCCAGTATTCCCATTAAAAAAATCACGCTAGGGCATTATGTACACCCTGGCACAAGCGAATACACAAGCCTATCCAGTCATATTGGACTAGAGTTTTTCCCCAGAAAAACGCTACGATCTGGCTCTGTATCCGCAAATGCTGCAAAAAGAGTATTTGGCACGACTAGAGTTTTTGGGATTATAGGTCGGGCACTACCATTTGCCGCTGTTGGCTTGGCTGTGTTTGATGCTATTAGCATTGGGCAATGCGTGTATAAAAAGAACAATTAGGATACGCAAATGACTAATGATGAATTGAGGCGTGAGTCAATAATAAAAGAGGTTATTACTATCTTTATAGATGTAATAAATTTTCTTGATGACGATGAAAAAAAGAGGGTGAATGAAAACACTCATATCATTAAAGACTTTAATGTGAATGGTGATGATGTAACAGAAGTTGTTATGGCGTTAGAAAAGCACTTTTCAGTAAAGCCTGCACATGAGGCATGGAGCAAGGTAAATTTAATGCATGAAATTGCTGATTTAATCATTAAGCACCTAAATGAAACGCCAGCTAGAAGAAAGTAATATTTCTAATGTTTGTGACTTGCCACTGCTCAATGACAGTGAAGCTCTTGGCTCTTGTTTTCAGGAGCTTATGAAGAATCATATTGACAATTCACCTGCCGTTATAATAGATATGGGTTCAAATAATGGCGAAATAGAACAGTTATCACCGCGTAAGTTGCGAGAAAGTAAGGTGAATATGTCTGATGGTAAAAAGGTAATTCAGCAACGCCCAAAGGGTGAGCTTACAGTTAAAGCTAATCTATCGCTTGCGTCTGATTTGAAAGCAGAACTGAAGAAGAGTTTATCACTAGTAAGCTCTTTTCTTGACAATTTCCCAGAAGATACCGTAGTTGTAAACACAAAAAATAAGCATGAAACGCATGATTTTCCTCTCTGAGACTGTAAATATTTTTGTGTAACTGCCCATTTTAAATATAGTCCGCTAAACGATCTTCAAACTCAATCATAAACCGATTGAGTGCTGGTTTCCAGTTTCTAATCGACATCGTATCCAAAGCACTTCGTGGGGCAGGCTCTCCATTTCTTAGCTGCCGCCTGAGTCGCTAAGTAAATCACCTTTTTCGCTGAGTCGTCACTGGGGAATAATTTCCGTTTCTTAATCGCCTTACAGATAACACTGTTCAGCGACTCAATCGCGTTAGTGGTGTAGATGACTTTTCGGATGTCAGCTGGGTAAATGAATAAGGTGTTGAGGTTCTCCCAGTGGTTGCGCCATGAGCGGCTGATCTGCGGATATTTGTCATCCCAACGTTCAGCGAATGGATCTAAGGCTAGTAGCGCCTCGTCTTCGGTCACTGATTGATAGATTTTTTTAGGTCGGCAGCGACGGCTTTGTAATCCTTCCAGGGCACATATTTCATCACGTTACGCAGCATGTGAACGATACAGAGCTGTATTTGCGTTTGTGGGTAGACGGTTTTGATGGCATCAGGAAAACCTTTTAAGCCATCGATGCAGGCAATCAGCATATCTTTTAGGCCGCGATTCTGACGTTCAGTCAGCACGCTGAGCCAAAACTTGGCGCCTTCATTTTCAGATATCCACATGCCTAATAACGCTTTGTGGCCGTCCATGTTGACGCCCAGAGCGAGGTAAATCGCTTTGTTGATGACATTTTTGTCTTGGCGAATTTTAACCACGATGCAGTCCAGGTAAACGATGGCATATACGGCACCCAGCGGCCGTGACTGCCACTCAATGACTTCATCAATACCGCGTCAGTGACTTTGGAAATCAGCGCTCATGACGTGAAAAGCTAAGGTGATCATCCAGTTCAGCGTTTAACGACGCCTCAACAGTGATCTTGGTCAGCATCTGCCGGAACTCGTTGAGATCCGCTTCGCTCTTAATATTTTTAGCCGCTGCTTGGGCTATCGCCTGTAGTTCTTTATTTTTCATAGTATGCCTATCCTCTCCCATCGCTGGGGTTAATGATAGGCAGTTATACAGAATTCAGTACAGTCTCCCGGGCGCCAGCTCGCTGGAGAATTTTAGCCGCATTTACACCAAAGACCAAAACCATATTTCTTTAGAATGATAATAACACCCAGAGTTGCATACTTGTATGGAATTTGATGTTTCAATCAAATCAATATGACCACCGCCATAACCTGTAATTTTCCAGAATAATACGACACCTTTTTTTCCTGTTAATTCTGCCAGTGCATTTTTAGGATTGATTATTTTTGGTTTTCCGAAAGCATCGGGCTTCATGAGCTGATCTGCTAATAATTTTGCACCAGCCTCGACTTTTTTGCCTTTAAAATCGCCCTCTTTTACAGGCAGCCTACCTGTGAAAGATACGCCAGTTTTTAGGAGGGCAAGGCTTACGCGAACTGCACAAGTGTTTACATAGACAGGGTTTCTTTTAATCAGCTCATCCAAGTTTGGAACCAATTTCAGCATACAAAGACTCTGCATCTACAAAATTAGTTGCTAATTCATTTGATGAATAGTAGTTCTTCTTCAATTTTTCATAGGTAGGTTTCATGTTCTATCCTTGCATGGTAGTTTTTGCGACATTATGGAGATGATTATTTCAGACGCTCTTCGATTCAAAGACTGTTCAGACTCTTTTTTAAATCCAATATAAATTAACTCTTGTATTGAACCAGGCAATGCAACCTTATATCCACACCACGATTCACCCTCAGTACTATCAAGAACACCAATCAAAAACATCTCAGCAAGGTGTCTCTGACCGGTATTTTTGCTCATATATGCATCAAAAAACTTTGCCCCGGTAAGACCAGCCCTTTCAAGGTGTGCTAACCCTTGAGAAGCTTGGCAGTTGAAACGTGAGGATGGGCTGGATCGTAATGGCGTTTTGGCACCCGCTTTTTTGGCCCTCTTTTGTGCTTTTTGAATTTTGCCAAATTTACTTTTTCAGCAAGCTGAACTAACGTGTCAGCGAACATTTTTTCGCTCATGTTTTTAAATATATGCCACTCCTCTTCAGGCACGGCAATCATCATGCCG
>NVTY02000058.1 GCA_002401765.2 Thiotrichaceae bacterium | reverse complement strand
GGTAGCGTGGTGATACTGAATGAAAGCGAGCACTCAGTAAGAACGACGGGCTTTGGTTTGAGTGAGGCGGATATCATCGCCGAGAGCCTGTTTGTGAACAGCGTGACAGACTTTGGTGAGCAAGGGCAACCGATTCGCTTGCGGGTGAATGACCAATTTACATTGATTGGTAGCCGTGGCTCAGTGATCTCGATTGGCGGCGAACCGCGCCACACCACCACCAGTGCTGACTTAATTGAAGGGGATGCGACGAGTGGTCTGAGTGGGCAGCAGCGAGTGGACATTGGTTCGCTGGCGAATATAGACCCCGCCATCTTTGCCGAGGTTAGAAACTATAACTATGGTGATACCTCGTTACTGCTGCCGTCTGACCAGATTACTAGCGGTGAAGAGGAAGACGAAGAAGAGGATGGCATAGCGGGTGATGTTTGATTCCTTGAGTCGATGAAGTCGGTAGCAGATTGTTTGGGTGTCGAGGTCGCTTCAATGACCGTATGTCAGCGAGGAAGAAGGGAAGATAATATCGCTCGTTGGCTAGGAGGTGTTCTCACATTACCGTTCGCGGCGTTATTATGGCCCTTTTCCGCGCTGGCGGCGTTGCGATTCGTTGCAATAGAACAATTATTACGTCTCATCGCACCTTGCCAGCACAAAAAATGGCTCATAACCACGCTCACTCAGGTAATTGAGAACGGCCCCTAGTGATTACCTAGGGCAGGAACGGTGCGGGTTAACGTGACGTCAGATAGCAGGCCCGTTGTGCTTGAGTCGGACGGGCAGTATTCCCATTTTTCCTTTTCACCAGATCATTACGCTTAATGAACTAACACTTGTTAAATAGAAATCGGCGTCACTTTGAGCCGCTGAAGGTAGGTTAAGCCCTTGGGAACAGTTGACGTGTTTTGCGCGTCATCCGATGCAGCGAGCGAAAGTTATTGAACTGTGGAATGTTATTCAGCGCCACCCAGCCAATCTGATGTGATTCATCGTTGCCCGGAATTGCCTGGTTATCATCGATCTCCAGTAAAAAGCGAATATCGTAATGTTCATGACGAGGGTCATACTGATTCGCATAAATGGTGTGGATATCGATATCGAAAATTTCACGACTAAGCAGTTTGATATCCTCAATCGAGATCCCTGATTCCTCTGATGTCTCTTTGATCACCACATTGTGAATGTCGGTGTCGCCATCGGCATGTCCACCAGGCTGTAGCCAGAGGTCAAGCTTGCGATGATGTAACATGAGGGCGTGGGTTCGAGAAGGATTCACGACCCATGAAGAGCCGGTGACATGGCCCGATGCTAGGCTCCTATCAAAACAGTTCTCATTTTCCATGATGAAATGTCGGGTGCGCGCAATCATCGCCGCCTCTTCCATGAAGGGGCTCCGGTAGTGTTCAAGTAGTTGTAAAAGGTTTTCGCGATGCATGGTCTGCTGACGTTGAGCTCATTTTCATTATAATGCCTCTATACATAGCCACGTTAACCTAAAATTTTATAGATGTATATCTCGATAATGAATGCTATTCATCGATAATAGGCTATGATCATACATGGCCGTTTTATGCCCAGTATGTGTGGCCACATGAGCGGAATTAAGCTTATCTTTAAAGGGTTTATCTAGGATAGGCAATGTCTTTCATTGAAGATTAGAATGAACAACATGAACTAAAGTTCTATATGCTTAAGGTGACGTTTTTTAGCCATGTAGAGCACTAGAAGATTATCTGAGAAATGTTACTAGACGGCTTCTTTAAAGTGGGTAACTTTGGAAGTACGATACCAAATAATTGATAAAGAATAGCATCGGCTAACGTGGTTCGGCAGTGATGTCACGCCATTCGATGTGAGTTTTGAGGTGTAAGTGAATGATCGAAACCCCGCAAAATGGTATTAAAGGATTAAAGCACTGGCGCTTTGATTTATTGTCGGGGATGCAAGTCGCGCTTGTCTCGCTGCCGCTTTCACTCGGAATTGCGATCGCCTCCGGTGCGCCACCGGTGACGGGTTTGATCTCGGCAATTATCGCTGGCCTTATTTTTCCTTTTCTCGGTGGCTCTTATGTCACCATTAGTGGCCCGGCCGCCGGTCTTGCACCGGCGTTATTAGCGGGCATGTTAATGCTAGGCGGCGGAGACCTTGCTGAAGGCTACCCGTTGTTACTGGTGGCGATTTGCCTCACGGGACTGCTGCAGATACTGCTCGCCTTTTTCAAGACAGGGCGGTATGCGATATTTCTCCCCGTTACAGTGGTCGAGGCGATGTTGGCCGCGATCGGATTGATTATTATCATCAAGCAAATCCCCGCGTTAATGGGGGCGATCATGCCGCCGTCAGGGACCATGCTCGGTTCGCTTGCTAAGCTACCCGAGGCCTTTTTGCAGATTGAATGGGCTGTGTTTCTTATTGGCGCGCTGAGTCTCTTTCTGATTTTTTACATGAGCAAATCAAAGCACACCTGGATGCGTAAAATGCCACCACCACTAACGGTAACACTACTCGGTGTTGCGTTGGCTGCCATCTTTGGCCTTGATGCCAAATATCTGATTACGATGCCTGACAGTATTATTGAAGGGGGTATTACCATGCCTGCCTTTGGTGAAGTCTTTTCTCGCCCTGAATTGTGGTGGGGTGTGTTGATCGTAGTGATTACCTTGACGTTGATCGATGGTGTCGAGTCGCTAGCGACGATTAAGGCGGTGGATAAGATTGATCCATTTCAGCGTAAATCAGATCCAAACGTGACGCTGCGTGCGATGGGTATCTCTAACTCGTTGTCTAGTATCTTTGGTGGTTTGACCATTATCCCCGGCGGGATTAAGAGTCGTACCAATATCGATGCCGGAGGCCGCACGCTGTGGGCTAACTTTTACAACGCAACATTCCTGCTGATATTTCTGTTTGTGGCGACCGACTTTATTGCGATGGTTCCGCTGGCTGCGATCGCTTCGATTCTGATCTATGTTGGTTGGAAACTGTGTGAATATAAAGTGTTCACCAAGACTTACGCGGTTGGCCGTGACCAGCTGATTATCTTTGTGATCACCATTCTGGCAATCCTCGGCACAGACCTTCTTTCTGGTATTTTGATCGGTGTGGCGGCAGAAGTGTTGATGCTGCTCTATCTGTTGATGCCATCGTTTCGCTATGTATTGGCGGGCCGCATGAGCGCCGGAAACTCATGTGTGCTGATGTGGGCAAATTTGAAGAGTCTGTTTCAGTCGCCGGTGATTAAGGTTAAGGAGCTGAAAAGAGAGGGGGTGACTCACTATGAGATGACGATATCCTCGCTGGTCTGTTTCAATCTATTGCCATTGGATAAGCTGTTGTCGAGTCTGCCCGATAAAGAAGGTGTCACGCTGATCGTGAATGAGTCTGGTCGAATCATTGATCATACTGCGATGGAATACTTGCACCAGTTCGAAGAGGAGTGTGTGCGTGATGGGCGCGTTTTTGAACTGCTAGGCATCGAAAACTTTGTACAGTTCACCGGGCACTCACTTGCGGCACGTATGCAGGATGCCATTCTGGTTAAAGAGCAGGTTCAGCGCAGTGACAGGGAACTCCAGATGGAGCGCCTTGCGGAGCGTTTTACCCTGGCTTTTCATCCTGACGCGGTGAGCACGCTCAATCAGGAAGACTTTGTCTACCTACGACGCGGTGCAGATAAAGAAGAGTGTCATTCAATGACCGGGACCTATCTTGGTGCGGCTGTACGTCTCTACGATTACAGTCATACTTCGGCACCGAATTATCACTCTAAGCATTGGCATACGCTCATCACCTCAAATTGCGCCGCTGATGCAAACCTTGCGGTACCTGATTTCGTGATCACACCGGGGCATTATCTGGAGCGTTATCTGGTTGACTATGACGAGGTTACACTGCCTGAAGGGAGTGCGTTTGCGGATAAATATCGTCTCTATGGGAAAGAGGGAAGTGACCCACTTGCCAGCATTACACCTGAACTGATGGGATTTATGGTGAAACATGATGACTGTTACCTAGAGGTACGTAAGGGTGTTATGCTTGCTTTCAGAAAAGATCAGGCGCTTGCCGATAGCGATGAAATTTCGTTATTGTTTGCCCTGACAGAGGCGTTTAATGGCTCATGCGGTAACCAGTCGGGCAAAGGCTAGGCGATAGAGGGCTCTATATCTAAATAAGGATGCGTGTGATGTTGGCTCAGGTTTTTTCGGTGGCGAATCAGAAGGGTGGAACGGGAAAAACCACCTTAAGTATGAATCTTGCTGCGGGGCTATCAAAACGCGCTCGTACCCTTATTATCGATGCCGACCCACAAGGGTCGGCTGGTCAGTGGGCGGGGCTCTCGCCGGATGAACGGCCCTTCCCCGTCGCTGTTATTTCGATTGCAAGTAACTTGCCAAGAGAAATCAAGCGCATGCGTGAAGACTACCGGTACCTGGTGGTCGATTGTCCACCAACCCTTGAAACGGGCGTTGCACAGGCTGCGATGACCGTATCCGATAAAGTACTGATTCCCGTTTTGCCTTCACCGGTTGACCTATGGGCCAGCGTTCGTTTAGCTGAGGCGATTGAGCAGGTGAAGATCTACAACGAAGCATTACAACCCTATATTCTGGTGAATCAACTGGAACCGCGCAACGCGATGTCGCGAGGGATGCAGCAGGCGCTGGATGAGTTTAATATTCCTGCATTAGAAAATGGTCTACGACGTCGCGCTATCTACCGCAGTTCGGCTTTAGAGGGATCAAGTGTATACTGCATGGGTAAGCGTGGTGAACCCGCGGCACAGGAAATTGATGCTCTGATAGAGGAAATATTGAAATCATGAAAAAAGAAGTCGGTTCTAAGTTAGCAAACAGTGTTCGCCAAGCTAAAGCAAAACAGCCCAAGGAGGTAATCGCCGTCACTAGCGTGGCAAAGACTCCTTCAGCCGCGGCTGACGTGGTGATTGAGGCGCAGGCAACATCGTCAGTTTTCTCATCAAGACGCGTCTGGCCTGACTAATCATTTTGATGCGAGCGTCCACTTGGCGCTCATTCATGTCTGGTTGATGTGACGTCGATTAAATAGTCAGTAGTAACATTGAAAAGCCTCAACCCTGCGGGTTGAGGCTTTTCTATTTTTAAGAGGATACAAATAATGGCAAAAGGTTGTTACGTAGGGATTGATAAAGATGTGGATGGCGGTATGACCTCCATTGGCAAGATCGTGCGAGATGCCTGGGTGTTTGGGGTGCTGCCTGAAACGGAAACATGTGAAGGGTGGGATCTGGGGCGCATGGATGTCCTGTTGAATGAGGTGAATGATGAGTGGGATAAGTATGGTTGCATGGTGAGTAGCTTGCCAGATGATCTACGTGAACGTCACCACCAGATTTACACGGTTGGAATTGCGCGCGCTAAAAAAGAAGGCTGGGATGGTGAAAAAGAGACCGAGGACGAGAATTAATCGTAATCCATATCTGTTATTAGATTGAGCACTCTAATGCTCAGGTGTCACCTGATACCGTCTGGCATCATTTAAGGTAATCGCCAGTGGTGGTGCTGGCATGGCCTCGTGTGTTTCTTACCCTTCTGGTTGCAGCATTCCCCAGCCATCACTTTCCCCCTGATGCGTCGCGGCGACTTTATCGAATGCCCGTTCGACTTCGATAATGTCATCGTGCCGGGGGATCATCGCGATGGTGCAACACAGCACCCAGCCGTCGTGAGTCTCATTTTCATCCAAGGCAAAGCGCCCTTCAGTGCCATTGCTTTCAACTTCTGCCTGCATCTTTTCGGCATCTTTCTTTTTACCAAAATTAATAAAGAAATCGATGTTGTGTGTTGCGCTGAGGTTGATACCTGCCTGGTGCATCTCGCGAAGTATTTCGCCGTCGTCTGTCTTGGGGAAGTCCATGGTAGATCCTAAATATGGTGTGTCGATTGTTGTTGTCTGCTACAGCACGAAGGCGCTGAAGCAGGCAGGCAGGCTATTTTCTCATAAGATGGTGGTTCAGTGAACCATTACTGTTGTTTGCGTTGAATGCGGTATTGGCATCATTGATGTCGCTGGCGTTTGCTGTTGGTTGTAATTTGCGGTTAATAGGAGAGCCCAGGCGTTTGATGCAGGTAGCTGTCATCGTTGAGCTGCTTCACCATAAAGCCCGCCACATCAGCGCGCGGGATTTTGAGGGTGAGTTGTTTTTCGGCCCCTGAAAAGCCTTGTTTATATGCGCCCTGAGCAGGTTCATCGGTAAAGGAGCCTGGGCGTACGATGGTCCAGTCGAGCCCGCTGTTTTTACCGATAAACAAGACACCCAAAATAATAAATTGACAATATTATAAAATAGCTATATTTTAATTTTCTAGCGTTTCACATAAACATTGAGTCAAAGGAGTTGACCGATGCCCAAACCTCGAAAAGCTCAGGTTTCACTGGCGAGCACCCCCTATTACCACTGTGTCTCC
>NVTY02000057.1 GCA_002401765.2 Thiotrichaceae bacterium | reverse complement strand
TCCGCATTCTCACCCGCATCACGCGCATTGTTCACTTTCTGCCCAGCCAGTGCGGTATCAATCACAATGGCCCCAAGGGCAGTGACGCTGGCGATTTTCAGGAAACGTTTCAGGCGTTGGACATCTTCGATATTGGTGAGATCAATGCTGCGTTGACGGCTGCGTAGCCCGCGCATGCCTCGCTTTGAGCTTTTCAGGGCGGCGCTGCTCTGCGCCATGCTGCTGACTTCACTTTTGTAGGCTTTGCTGAGTTTTTCGTGGGCCGGTTGCACTTTGTTAATTTTGATTTTGTTGCGCTGTTGCTTGGTGGCATTTTTCCATTCCACCAGGCTGTCGTTGTACACTTGCAAGGCCTGAATGTAGCCCTTACCCCGCACTCTGGAAGCCCCCAGTAGCCCTCCGGCAAAGGCTTTGAGGGTATCTTCATTTTGCGGCAAGGTATCTACCATGTTGCTTAGGGCCAGAATTTCATCGCCATTGTACCGTTGTAGCAGCTTACTCAATACCTGGGATTCTTGCGGGGTGAACCGTGGCTCGGTGCCGTTGACGGCGGGTGTGCTGCGTTTGAGTTGTTGTTCCAGGTCATCGGGAATCATCAGGCATTCATTGGCAAACAGGGGGCGGTTGGGATAGTGCCCGTTGTATTTTGCCAAAATCTTGCAGATGGACGCTTGCTGTGTGGCGGGCGCTTCAGAGCAATGTTGGGCGACGAAATCAGGTAATGTTTGAAACTTATCAGTGATATACAGTGTTGGCATGGCGCTGTTCCTTACGATGAGATTAAGCAGAATCAAACAGGGCTGACATGCCCGAAACAGTACCACGAAACCGTTATGCGCCACTATTAATCAGCATCAAAACAGGTTTTTTGGGTGTTTGAGCGGACTACGCGCGAGCATTTTCGTTCACCATTGCGAGCGGAAACCGAGCTTGTATTATAGGTTATCCGGTTGAGATGAGCATGCTTTTTGAGTGGTTTATTATCCGGGTATTAATCTGTTTTTCAGGGCTGAGATCAATAATGCCATTGCTCGCAGGGACAGGGCTGTCGATTATTTTTGAGTGATATTGATGGTGCCGTTCCATGGGACGGGTGGTGGGGTGTTTTGATACTCCTGGCAGCGCTGGTGATAATAGTGTGAGGCGTGATCCTGATGAGTGGTGATGAGGGTGCTGAACGCCTTCTGCGCTGCGTGCCAATGGCCACTTTTGAACAGTGTGAGCGCCGCTGAAAATTGTGTGCAGAGCTGTTGTTGTGTGGCGCTGGCACTGCTGCGTAGCGAGGTCATTTCATGCAGGGTGATTGGGCGTGATTTTCCTGCCAGAATAAAGGTGCCAATAGGGCGTGTTTGGAAATCATTTAGCCCACTCAGCACCTCGTCGCTCACGAGTAGGCGGGTCTTAAACAGTTTGTTCATGCCTTCAATCCTGGACGTGGTGTTGACGACATCACCCGTGGCACGGTATTCAAAGCGGCCGACGGCACCGACGTTGCCGAGTAAAATCTCACCGCAATGCATGCCGATACGCGTGGGAAGTTGGTGAGCTGGGTTTTCGAGATTAAAGTGCTCAACAGCATCGATTATGTCTATTGCTGCACAACATGCTGCATGGCGCAATGTTGAGGAGGGTTTGTTGCTTGGCCACAGTGCCATGGCGGCATCACCGACGACATCTGAGATATCACCCTGGTGGTGATGGACCGGGGCAAAGATAGTGGTGTAATAGCGGTTCATGAGTGCGCCCAGTTCAGCGGGAGGCATTTGTTCGGACAGTTGGGTGTACTGTGCGGCATCGGTGAACAGGCAGGTGGCATAGCGCAGTTCGCCGCCGGGGGCGAGCGGTGTGTTGTTTTTGGTTAAACGCTCGATTTCCTGTTTGGGTAGATAATTGCTGAAGGCATCATGCATGTTGCGGCGTTCACGCACCGTGTCGAGGTGTTTCCAAATGATGCCAGCAAAAAGAATCAATGGCATTTGTATTAGCAGTGGGATGAATAATGGCAGCCACAGGTTGGCATTGCTAAACAAAGTTAGACTCAGGAAAAAGTATCCGCCACTCAGTAGTAATACTGCCAGGGTAGCGCGAATGGCGCTTAGGCGGATCGCGAGTATACCTATGAGCGCGCCCCACAGCAGCAATATAGTGAAGTGAGTGGTTGGTGATAGTGATTGAATGCTGCGCCCCTGGAGTAGATTGGCGGTAGCGGTAGCGGCGATTTCAACGCCGCTGATATCGAGGCCATCCTCACGAGAATAGACGCTGTAAAAACCATCTTTCTGTTCCCATTGTAGCTCTGCCGAGTAGCCGACAAAGATCATCATATCTTTTAAGTTGGCAAGCTGTGCGCGGAATTCGGGGCTGCTATCACTTTGAATGATCTGATAGAACGGGATGGTAGTGATGGTCCGAGGTGGCCCATAGTAGTTGAGGTAGTGGCTATGGCGTTCGTCATAGATACGCAACAGGGCGAGTAGCTTATCCCTGTTTGGGGAGGTATTTTTTGCACTTTTGGTGGCTGTCGTTAATTTTTTTAGTAGTGTCGGCTGGTCTGCAAAGAGGCGTTTTAGCTGTTGGATGAGTGCGGTGAGCTGCTGCTGTTCGAGCAGTTCTTGTTTGGTGCTTGGCAGTGTGGCGATATGCTGTGGTGCGAGCTGTTGCAGCAACAGGAGAAAATCATCGTAGGCATCGAGGGTGTAAAGTTGCAGTGTCGCGATGGGCAGTGTGGCCGCATCGCCAGCATCGGGGGCAAAGCTCCAGAACTGGCTCACCTTGAGGGGTACCTTGGGCAGTGGAAAGGGCGCGAGTGCCGCTGCACTGTCCACTAGCAATGGAATGGGTTGAATACGGCGGCGAATGGTGGTGGTTAGATCCGGGCTGGCGCTGTTAGTGGCCAGCTCTTTTTTCATGAATTCAAATAGAATGACATTGTTGGCTGACTGGATGGCATTGGCAAAAGCCTGGTCCTGTAGCGGGTCTCCAGGTGTTTTAAACAGCATGTCATAGGTAATGCTCTTGGCCCCCGCTGCCGCGAGTTTGGTGACGAGGTCGGCATGCAGTTGTCGTGGCCATAAGGTGGATTCGTTGGCTAGTTCCAGCTGGTCCGCAGAACGCTTGTCGAGTGCGATGATCGCAATTTCTTTGGGTGGGGGGATGGCACCGCGTTGATGAAAGAGCGACTCGAGCCCGGTGTTTTCTTCTAACTTGAGAGCCCATGTGCTGAGACCGAGCAGCGCGCCAAGCAGTCCGCCTAATATACCCACAATTAGCCATTTTGACTGATGTTGCAATGAATACTCCTTACCGTCGGGGATGTGCTTGGTATTAAGCGATGCCACTTGTGTTAAGCGCTGTTTAGCGGCGCTGTTGGTATTAATTAGACCCATGCTTTGTTGCTAATGTGTTGGTGGTGGGATTGTGTTTTTTATTATACGCTTCAAAAGCATACATGTTTGTGAGGGGCGGGTGAAGGAGAAGTTATTGCGGTCTTTATAAAACTAGATAATGGGTGCGTGTTATAATTAATGAATAAACAACTATAATAACCAAGGTTTTACTGGTTTGATGGAGGCTTGATGGATCGTCAGTTGGCAAATATCCCGCTGTTTGCTGGATTGGAAGAGCACGAATTGGCTGTTATTTACGAGGGGGCGAAGGTGAAGGGCTTTCCTCGAAATACCATCGTGATTCATGAGGGGGATGACTCTGATTCTCTGTTTCTGATTCTGAGCGGCCGAGTGACGGTGTTTCTCACCAGTGAAAAGGGGCGAGAAGTGATTCTGAATACGCAGAGCACGGGCGAATATTTTGGTGAGCTAGCGCTGTTAGATGATCTACCACGCTCGGCATCCGTGATGACGGTTGAAAGCTCACAGTTTTGTGTGATCTCAAAAACCGCTTTTCAAAAGGTTTTGGCGCACCATCCTGCGATTGCATTGCAGGTGATCAAAAACCTGACGCAACGTATACGCGCGTTGACTGATAATGTTAAAAATCTTGCGTTGCTTGACGTGTATGGGCGAGTTGCCAGGACGCTGTTAAGACTCGCCGTTGAATGCGAAGATGAGGCGGGTAAAATGGTCGTTGAGCCCAAGCCGACCCATCAGGATATTGGTAAGATGGTGGGCGCATCGCGTGAAATGGTCACGCGCATCATGAAAGATCTCGTGGTTGGTGGCTATGTGCATGTTGAACATGGGCGCATTGTGATTCATCAAAAATTGCCGCGTTCATGGTAATGTGCGGGGAGTGTTGAGGTACGTTTTACGTAACTATTTAGCTTAGCCCTGAAATCCGCCATTTTTGCGTTAAAAAATGATCATTTACATTTGTAAACTCATATTTTCGCCTGAAACTGATGACTTTCAGCGGCAACCTGAGTAGTTACAGCAATTTTGACTACTCGTTGAGTCGTTACGTTTTACGCTATCGGGTGTATATGAGGGGCTGGAATGGCTGAGAAGAAGAAAAATAAACGGCAGGCTAAAAAAGAGATCTTTGGGCGTTTTGAACAGTGCTTTGATGTGCCGCGGCTTGATTATGAAAAACGGGTTAAACCGCTTCGTAATAAGACCAAGTTATCGGGTGTGTTGGCGGCCGGTATTGTTTATGGGATCGGTTTTTCAATTGGCCTCTTTGGCTGGAAGAGCGGTGCTGTTGATGTGATCGTTTTTTCCAAGTTGGTATGGATTATGATGGTGCCAGCGACCGTGGCCGGTTTTGTCACCTGGATGATGGTGAGTAACCGACGTGAGTATCCTGTCAGAAAAGAGGTCAACGCTTATATTGATACGATTGAAGGGGAGGAGGGGATGTTATGGCGTTATGCACCGATCCTGAGAGAGTTTCGCCCTAATGATCATGTTTCCAAGCGTGTCTTGCAGCGTTCACAGGATAAGAATTTTTCTAAGATTGACCCTGAAGATTACGGTAAAGCGGTGTTAGTGATTCATAGCATCTTGGGAAATAGCAGTGCCAATCCGCTGAGTATGGCGGTGGCAGAGGAGGTGATTGACAATCTTTCCCTGGCGGTGGCACCTGATTTTGTGGCAGAGGCCATTTACTAGATACGCATCATCATGGGGTGAATGCCCCATGACGAGCGAGATTGATTAGAGGGAGCTCCAGTCTGATTTTTTACGCCAGCCAATCTTGGGGATGATTAAGCCGATCATCATGCCGAGCAAGATGACGCCAGAACCGACAATAAACCAGTCGCGCTCACTGCGATCCTTAAGTGAGTCATTTTCCAGTTGTAGTGCTTGATGGGCTCGTTCTAACTTGCGTGTCTGCTCTCTTAGTGAGGTGTTTTCACTGTCCAGTGTGAGTGCATTTGATGAGATACGGCGCACACGTGCAAACTCTTTAGATTGCTTTTCGTTGTCAGCACTCAGTTTGGTCGTTTTGTTGTTGAGCGCATTATGTTTGCGGCTCAGTTCAGTAAACTTGTCATTGAGCGTTCTGTTTTCTGATTTGATACGCGCCAGTTGTTTTTCGTTAGCCACCAGACGTTCACGCGCGCTGCGCTGCTGTTCCAGGTAGCGGCTGATCACCCAGCCCTGGCTGCCATCTTTGATGCGAACCTGGGAGTACCCTGAGTCGCTGTTGGTCTGAATCAGTTCGAGTTGGGTGCCGCTGCTGAGCATGCGTAGGATCTTGTGCTGATTGCTTTCACCGCTGCGCATGGTGATCTCAAGGCGGTCGGTGATGTAGCGTGTGCTTTCGGCATAGGTCGCTGTGGTGGCTACGCTAATAAGTAAAAAAATGACGATTCTTTTCACAATCGATCCTTAAATTTAATGGATAAAATTGACTGGGTTTATAGTGGCGATGACCACGTTGCTTATTGGCTAGCGCTTGCCCGTTGTGTGCGGTAAAAGTACAGCGCAAGATAGGCGCCTAGCATATCAAGCATGACGTCTAAAAAGGAAGCATCTCGTCCAGGGGTGAAGCTTTGGTGCCATTCATCGCTCACGCCATAGATTGCCGTCAAACAAAATGCGAGTATTAGGCGTTTGTTTAGCGCGATGCCCCATGCAGTGAGCGACCAGCACCAGAGCCAGGCAAGCAACGCAAATAGCGGAATATGCGCGCCATTGTAGAGGATCGCTTTGGTGGCGCCTGTGATCGGATCGACAGTTGCGGGTGAGCCGTCACCTTGAATGGATGAAAGCAAAAAGATTACCCCCATATAAAGGCATGGCAGAATCAGGCATATCCGTGAGACTGACATGGTGTGGATTTGATGCGATAGCTGCCGTGCGGGGCCGATCATTCAAGTGCCGATGTGCTGTATTGGGCGAGTGAGTAGCTTGTGCTCAAAGCGTACGTTACCTGCGTCGGTGGTGAGTCGCCCTTCTGCAAACCAGCGAATTGCGAGCGGGTATATTTGGTGTTCCTGGCGATAGACGCGTTTGGCTAGTGACTGCGCATCATCATTGGGCAGTAATGGCACGCTGCCTTGCAGAATCACGGGGCCGCCATCGAGTTCATTGGTGACAAAATGAATCGAGGCACCATGTTCAGTGGCTTTGGCATCAAGGGCGCGTTGGTGGGTATTGAGGCCCGGGAAAGCGGGTAGCAGCGAGGGATGAATATTAAGCATGCGCCCCTGATAGTGGCCAACAAATGCTTCACCAAGGATGCGCATATAGCCAGCCAGTATGACCAGTGCCGGTTCATGCTGGTCGATGAGCTTTTGCAATACGGCCTCATATTTCGCGCGGCTATCAAAGGCCTTGTGGTCAACCACTTCGGCAGGGATATTGGCGGCACGCGCTCGTGTTAGCCCGTAGGCGTCGGCGCGATTGCTGACCACGGCGCGGATCTCGACCGCCAGGTCATCATCTCGAATCGCGTCGATAATCGCCTGTAGATTACTACCACTGCCTGAAATCAGTACGACAATTGGCAGCGCTGCGCGCTGCCCGCGGCGGCTGTTGCTCATTTAGCGTTGCAGAGGGTCACGCAGGCGGCTTCATTCGGGGCCGACTCAATCGTGCCGATCTGCCACGCCTGCTCGCCCTTTTGTAGTAGCAGTTCGATGGTTTTGGCGGCATCTTGAGGGGCGACGCAAAGCACCATGCCGACGCCGCAATTAAAGGTGCGGTGCATCTCTTCTACGGTGACATTGCCCTGTTGTTGCAGCCAGTCAAAGATTGCTGGGCGTGCCCAGGTGCTGCAGTCAATGTTGGCACGGGTCTCTTGCGGCATCACGCGCGGTAGGTTTTCGAGCAGACCGCCACCGGTGATGTGCGACAGGGCGTGCACATCGATCTCTTTAAACAGCTCTAAAAGCGGTTTGATGTAGATGCGGGTCGGTGTCAGTAGGGTTTCGCCGAGGGTGCTGTCGCCAAAGGTATCTGAGAGATTGGCGCCGCAATGTTCGATGATCTTGCGTACCAGTGAATAGCCATTTGAGTGTGGGCCGGATGAGGCGATACCGATTAGCACGTCATCGGCGGCAACCTTGCTGCCGTCGATGATCCGGTCTTTTTCAACCACGCCGACACAGAAACCAGCCAGATCGTAATCGCCATCCTGGTACATGCCTGGCATTTCGGCGGTTTCACCACCGGTGAGTGCTGCGCCGGCTAGTTCACAGCCAACCCCGATCCCTTGAATCACTTCAGCGGCGGCATCGACATCAAGCTTGCCGGTGGCGTAATAATCAAGGAAAAAGAGTGGCTCTGCACCCTGCACAATCAGGTCGTTGACACACATCGCCACCAGATCGATACCGATGGTGTCATGTTTGCCGGTCTCGATCGCCAACTTTAATTTGGTGCCAACACCATCGGTGCCGGAGACTAGTACTGGTTGGCGGTAGCGATCTAGCGGCAGCTCAAATAGCGCGCCAAAACCGCCCAGGCCGGAGAGCACGCCGGGGCGGGTGGTCTTTTGGGCGGTGGATTTGATCTTCTCGACCAAAGCGCTGCCCGCATCGATATCGACGCCCGCATCACGGTAGCTAAGGGAGGGGGTCTTTGTTGCTGATTTTGGTTTATCTGAATTCACGGGTCGGCTAACTTGGGCTATGATTAGGGTGGATTGGTTGGAGCGCGGCTCCGGGCGCTATTCTAACGTAAATTTATCTGCCATGCTCGTGCGCCTTGCCGCAGAATCTTCCGTGAGTGCAATCTTTGGGGATGATCTCGATAGACTGATACAATAAACGCTTATGATTGAAATTTCTAGCAGAGCCACTTTCCACACCGCACTTTTAATGCGGGCAGCGCAGCGATCCGCTCACTTGCCTGGCTTGAGTTGGGTGCGCCCGTTATTGTTTCTCGGTGGTTGTTTTTTTATACTGCTTTTCTCGCTGAATAGCGATGCCGCGGAGGTTGAGGGGCTGTACGAGACTGAGGTGCTGGTGACCAGCCAGGGGCGTGATGAGCGTAATGAGGCGATTCGGCTGGCGCTGGACGAGGTGTTGGTGCGTGTGAGTGGTGACCGCAATACGCCGCGCCTGGAGGCGTTACGTGGGCTTTATCAACGCTCACTACAGTTAGTGCAGCAATATCGCTACCGTGCGCTACCTCGTGTTGCGGGGCAGCGTGGTGATACGATGGCTGGGCTGAGTCAGGTGTTATGGCTTAGTTTTGATCCGGCCGCAATTGATCAGGCGTTGCGCAAGGCGGCGGTGCCGCTGTGGGGGCAAGTGCGCCCGGCAACGCTGGTGTGGATGGTGGTGGATGATGGCGGGCTGCGCTCTTTGATGGGCGGAGGCAGCTTGCCGCAAGCGCAGCAGACGATGCAGCAGCAGGCGCAGCGCCGTGGCCTGCCTCTATTTGTGCCGCTGTGGGATTTAGAAGATCAGATAGCACTGCGTTTTACCGATGTCTGGGGTAATTTTGAGGATGCGATCTTGCAGGGCTCGGCACGTTACGCGACGGAAGCGATTTTGGTTGGCAGGTTGTTTCGTCAGAGTGATGGATTGTGGGAATCACGTTGGACCCTGTATCAGGGCGGTGAATCGGTACACTGGCAGGCGAATGCGCCGTTGCAGGCAGAAGTATTGTCGGCTGGTGTGGATGGCGTCGCGGATCATCTTGGGCGCCGATTTGCCAAAGTGTTTGATGAATCGCAGAGTAGCCGTCTCAAAGTGGTGGTGAAAGATGTACGCTCATTGGCAGGCTATGCGCGCACCTCTCAGTTTTTACAGTCGCTCGATGAAGTGACCTCGGTACAGGTGGATAGTGTGGTCGGTGAAACAGTGACCTATGATTTACAGGTGCGGGGCAACAGTGAAGGGCTAGCACAGACGATTAGTTTTGGGCGCACGTTGGTGGAAGTCCCGGCGGTGATTAATGTTGATGCGAGTGGTGGTTTACACACACCATCATGGGCGATGGCGGGTGAGGCATATGACCATCTATGGTATCGCTTGCTGCCATGACTTTGAGCCAGTCAGCTGAAGACAGATGGTATGCGGGTTTTGAGTGCTGGCGTTTATGCGTGGATGAGGTGCGAGGTGCGATGGCGGCACGCGCAGATGATAATCAAAATAGAAGCGATGGGTGATGGCTGAAGCACAGAAATGGTGGATATTCATGTGGGTGGCGGGCAGTGGTGTGTTGCTCTACCTGCTAGCACCGGTGTTGACGCCTTTTCTGATCGCTGGGCTGCTTGCTTATATGGGACACCCATTTGTGGTGCGCCTTGAGCAGCGAGGTCTTTCCCGTAATAACTCGACCTTAACGGTCTTTAGTGCCATTTCATTGTTGGTGTTGATGTTGCCGATTGTGATTATTCCACTACTGGAAAGACAGATCGGTGTCTTTGTTAATAACTGGCCGAGCTATGTTGACTGGATCCAGCGTGTTGCTCTGCCGTGGGCGCAGCAGCATATCGGTTTTGGCGAGCACTCCCTTAATCTGGATCTACTGAAACAGGCATTTGTTGATCATTGGCGTCAAGTGGGTGGCACGGCGATTGGTCTGGTAGCGGTGGTTTCAAAGTCGGGGTTGGCATTATTGGAGTGGATGGCTAATTTGGTGTTGATACCGGTTGTGACCTTTTATCTATTACGTGACTGGGGTGATCTGACAGAACACCTGCGTTCGTTGCTACCTCGAGCAGCAGAGCCAAAGATTTGTTGTGTGGCAAAGGATTGTGATGAAGTACTGGGGACCTTTATGCGCGGCCAGTTGTCGGTAATGTTGGCGCTAACGGTGATTTATACCGTGGGCTTGTGGATGGTGGGGCTTGATCTTGCTTTCCTGATTGGGCTGCTGGCGGGGATCGTTAGTTTTGTGCCCTATCTGGGCTTGATTGTGGGTATTGCCGTGGCGGGTACAGCCTCGATTGTACAGGTACATGATCTTTCGCTACTGCTGTTTGTGATGGCGGTCTTTGGCGTTGGTCAGTTATTGGAAGGCTTTGTGTTAACGCCGTGGTTGGTGGGTGAGCGGATTGGTCTGCACCCAGTGATGGTTATTTTTTCTGTGATGGCGGGCGGGCAGTTATTCGGTTTTTTCGGTATTTTACTGGCACTGCCAGTGTCCGCTGTATTAGTGGTATTGTTACGTTATGCCCACGACGAATACCTTGAAAGTAGTATTTACGGTGCGGCTGGCGATATGGAAACTCGTGTTATTTCGGGTTCTGAAACGATAGAAAAATCAGTTGTTGGGACGACAGAAACGGCGCTTCCTGACGCGCCAAAAAGCAAGGCAGAGTAGTTCTCTTTAGGCCGATGGCAAAGCAGTTACCTTTGAGTATTCGGTTGCGTGATCACGCAACCTTTAAAAATTTTTCCCTTGCAGATAACCAACAGTTGGTGACCACGCTGCAATGCGCTGTGGCAGCTGATGGCGATACCACGCCGCTTTATTTGTGGGGCGCCTCAGGGTGTGGCAAGTCTCATCTGATGCAGGCCGCGTGTCATCAAATGGCGGCGCGTGATGAAGTGGCGGCATACCTGCCGTTGCGAGATTATCAGATGTTCTCGCCTGAGATACTGGATGGAATGGAATCGTTGGCGCTGGTTTGCGTGGATGATATTGAGGCGATTGCAGGATTGCATGAATGGGAAGAGGCGATCTTTCATCTTTACAATCGGATGCAGGGCAATGATTCTCAGTTGGTGGTTGCTGCCAATGCTGCCCCACAAGGACTGGCGTTAGTGCTGCCTGACCTGATGACTCGTCTGGGTTGGGGCTTGGTGTTTCAGCTTAATGAGCTGAATGACGAGCAGAAGGTGGTGGCATTACAGGCACGCGCAGAGGCGATTGGGATGCAGATGAATGATGACGTGGCGCGTTATCTCTTTAGTCGTACCCGGCGTGATATGCATTCACTGTTTTCACTGCTAGAAGCGCTTGACGATGCGACGCTGGTGGCACAGCGTCGTTTGACCATCCCTTTTTTGAAGGCGTTTTTAGCGCTCGATTTAACGCCACCTTCCTGACGTTTCGCTGAATATTTTAAATCAGGCCTGTAGCTTGAGCGCAGTCTCGGCAATCCTTTTTCCTAGTGCGCGGCAGAGTCGCTTCTCTTCTTCCGTAATGGGAAGTTTGCCATCGTTACCGGCAAGGTGGCTGGCGCCGTATGGGGTGCCGCCACTCCGGGTATTGAGCAGGTCGGTTTCGCTAAAAGGGATGCCGCTGATCAACATGCCGTGGTGTAATAGTGGGATCATCATTGAGAGTAGCGTGCTCTCCTGTCCGCCATGCATTGAGCCCGTTGAGGTGAAAACGGCGGCCGGTTTACCGCTCAGTGTGCCGTTTAGCCACTGGCTAGCGGTGGTATCAAGAAAGTATTTGAGTGGGGCTGCCATGTTGCCAAAGCGTGTCGGGCTGCCAAGAATTAGGCCAGCGCACTGTTTGAGGTCGTCATGTGTGGCGTAGGGCGCGCCCTCATCGGGAATACTTGCTGCAGTCGCCTCGCACACGCTGGATACGGCGGGAACGGTACGAATACGGGCGGTGACGCCTGATACCTCTTCAATCCCCCTTGCGATCAGTTGAGCCATCTTGGCGACATTACCGTAACGGCTGTAATAGAGCACTAGGATTTCGGCCATGTTAGATGATGTCCAGTACGTTTGCGGGTGGCCTGCCCACGGCGGCTTTGCCATTGGTGGTGACAATCGGGCGCTCGATTAAAATGGGGTGCTCAATCATGGCGGCGATTAAATCAGTACGAGACAGCGCAGGATCGTTGAGATTATTCTCTTTATAGACGGTTTCTTTTTGACGCATCAAATCACGGGGCTCAATATCGAGCAGGGTAAGGATTTGCGCCAGTTTGGCTGCGGATGGCGGTGTCTTAAGGTATTCCACTACGACGGGTTCAATCTCATTATCCTGCAGTAGTTGTAGTGTCTGGCGTGATTTTGAACAGCGTGGGTTGTGATATATGGTTGTGCTCATGCTTGACTTTCCCTGAGTTTGTTGTTGTCTTTGATGGTATGTATTCTAACGCGCCTTTCCTTGACAGCCTACAGGGCGAGGGTGATAATTTCCTTATTAGCTGTGTTCAGCCTGTGTTGGGTTAAGATGCTTTTTCTTTGTTTAACAACGTGTTATCTGTAGTTGCTATGGCGGTGCTTTTTGAGAAAAATAAATTATCTATGCATGTTCTGGATGGTGTTATTGGCTGGATGTGCCAGTGCGCCGACACAGGAGATGAGTGATGCACGTCAGGCGGTGAGAGCGGCGCACGATGTTGGGGCGGCGGAACATGCCCGTGAAAACGTCCAGCAAGCAGAACAGTTGCTGAATAAGGCGACGCGTGAGCTGGAGCAGGGTGACTTTGGTGATGCCCGTGAGGATGCCGAAGCGGCAAGAGTTGAAGCGATAAAGGCGCAGGACATTGCGCAGGTGATGAGTGCGACCAAACGGGTGTTACAGGAGGCCTCTCAACGCGATGTATTATCTGCTGATGCCGCGCAATTTTTTGAGCAGGCGCAAATGGCGGCTGATGAGAATAGAGTGCATGAGGCCATTCGCCTGGCAAATGAAGCGCGTCATCAGGCAGAGCAAGATTTAAATCACCCATAATTCTTTATTTAGATTCTCCTTCACCTTGAATACTTCTTCTGGCCGAGCGCGCATTACGTTTCTTTTTTTACGCTACTTAGGCGCGCGTTTTGTAGCGGATAACTGCACACGCACGGCAGCCGCGTTAAGTTACACCACCTTGTTATCATTAGTGCCACTGCTTGCGGTGGTCTTTTCGATACTCGCATTCTTTCCGCTGTTTGCTTCGTTGGTCGATGATATTCAGGGCTATATTTTTAGTCATTTTGTACCCGCTTCTAATGAGCCGTTGCAGTTGCATTTTCAGCAATTTATTGAGACGGCTGCCAGCAGTGGCGGGGTCGGCTTGATGTTTTTAATGCTCACCTCTCTGATGTTGATGCACACCATTAACATTGCGCTGAATGACATCTGGCATGTTAAGCCGAAACGCAATCTGTTTTCTGCACTGCTGATCTATGGCGGGGTGTTGCTGTTATCGTCTATTCTATTTGCGGCCAGTATTTTACTGACTTCATATGTTGTCTCATTGCCGCTGATGGCCGACGGTGGTGAGGTGTTGGCCGGGGTTAAACATAGTTTATTATTAATCGTCCCGATTGTTGTCACGGTGGTGGCGCTGCTACTCTTTTATGTGGTGGTGCCCAATTGCAAAGTCTCGTGGCGCGTGGGAATGGTATCGGCACTGCTTGCGGCGTTGCTGTTTGAGCTGGCAAAGAAGGGTTTTGCCTGGTACGTGCTGGCATTCCCCTCATATACCGTTATCTATGGTGCGCTGGCTGTCATCCCCGTGTTTCTTGTCTGGATCTATGTGTCGTGGCTGGTGGTGTTGCTGGGCGCAGAGTTTTCTCGTTGCCTGACGACCTTTGAACAGGACCATCGAGATGGTAAGGTCACATGATGCTGTTTTATCAGCGGTGATTGCCAGTCTTGCTACCACATTTGCGCTGTTCTTTTTATGGCGACGGTTGATACTTTTTACATGATCTCGCGTCTGTTGGGTTATGCATCTTGGAGTGCGCCGGTAACGTGGCATTCTACCAATACGAATTCAATTCTAATTAAAGAGTTTTCATGCCAGATAAAAAACCAATAACTAACAAATCCTCTGAGAGAAAAATAAGTATTATTGAGAATACTCCAGCAGTATTCGAAATATCAGATGACCTAAATGTAGTTGATACAGCTCCAATATATGAAATTGATAGTAAAAGTGAAGTTGTAAGGTGGTGTGGTCTGATTATTCACGTATCAGAAAGACACAATGTAGATCCAAGGTTAGCAATGGCTATCATGTATATGGAAACAACTCACGGTTGGTATGAAAAGTTATATCCCAATATGTTAGAAAAAATCTATTCTATCCGAAAAAGTGTGCTGCCCATGAATATTCATTATCACTATTGGAGAAAAATGGGTGTTACAAAAGAGAACTTAAATTGCCCATATTACAATATCGAGTTTGGCGTTATTTTATTAGAGCGAATTCAAAACCGGATAGAAAGCCCAACGATTAAAAAAATTGCATCAATTTATAATTTCTTAGGTGCGGAAAAGATAACGAATTACGGTGCCCGTGTTGCAAAATTATATTTATCTCAACCCTGGGTAAAGAAGGGATGTGCTTGATGAGATATATCATTTTTTTATCAACTTTAACATCAATTGGCATTGCATCTTTTGTTCTATACGCGGGTATTCAACATAATCCAATGGGTGCTTTTTGTAAGGACGAAAACCTGGATGTTTGTGATTTTGATTATATTTATTCTGTGGTTATATGGTTATCATGGTTCATACCCTTTTTTGTTGGTCAAGGGATAGTTATTTTTTTAATTAGCCTTATTACAAAACGCTCTACCTGACTGTGTGCTGGCCTGTAGTGATGAGACTGCTGCCTGTTTATTGAGGACTGGTTTATACAGGGCTCTGTGCCATGGAAGGTAACTAAAGTTACCTCGGGGGCTATTGGTTTTCAATTGTTGCCGAATTTCGAAACCGAGTGATCCGTTTAGAGCGGCAGATAGATCTGAATTAACGCGCCACCCAGTGCTGACTGTTTGATCTTGAGTTCGCCTTTGTAGAGGTTCACAATATCGCTAACGAGAGAGAGCCCGAGGCCGTGGCCAGTGATCGCTTCCTCACTTCTGCGCCAGCCGCGTTGTACGACTTTATCTGACAGTGCCTGTGAGATACCTGGGCCGTCATCGGCTACTTCAATCAATAGTCGTCTTGTTTGATTGTGATTTGATCTGTTATTTTCAAGTGAAAGAGAGACATCAACACGCCCTTTGCACCACTTGTAGCCATTGTCGACCAGGTTGCCGAGCAGCTCCATCAAGTCGCCTTCTTCGATGTGCAGTTCGAGTGTGGCGCTGACATCAAGGTTGCCCTGTACTTTTTTATCGGCATAGACCTTGTCTAGCGCGGAGATGACTTTATTAGCGATACGTGTCGGATTAATCGGCGCGGTTAATGCGGTGGGCCCAGAGGTGGCTGCGCGTTGTAGTTGGTATTGTACAATTTGATCCATGCGTTCAATCTGTTCTTCTGTGGTTTTGCACAGGGTTTTTATTGATGTGCCCGGTATCTCAATGGCGCCACGTAGCACCGCTAACGGGGTTTTCAGGCTATGTGCAAGGTCACCCAGGCTGGCGATATAGCGTGCTTCATGCTCGCTGTTGACCCGTACTAGCGCATTGATATTATTGGTCAGGCCGCTGAGCTCTTTGGGGTAGATGCCTTCTATCTCTTTGTGCATGCCCGCCTCAATCTCGCCAATCTCTTTGGCAGCCTTGCGCAGTGGTGATAGCCCCCAGCGTAGAATCAGGGTCAGCATGAGCAGTAGCACAATGGTTAGTCCGCCCAGCGATGCCCAGAGATTATGGCGAAAGTCTTTTATTTGCTGATTGACCTTCTTAAGGTCTTCGATGACGACAAAGGTATAGCCCTGGTTTGTGGTGTCGTTTTCGCCCCAGGTTAATCCCATGCTGAGGGACAGAAACGGATTGCCTGAGGCGGAAACAATATGTTCAAATTTCTGGTCGCCGCGCGAGTAGCCATCATGCGAAGTGATCTCCATGCCGAGCATTGAAGGAGAAGACCAGGGGATTTCACCACTGTTTTTGATGATCTTTGCATAAAGCCCGGACCCCTGCATAAAAAACCGAGGTTCAGGTAGTTCGTAGATCATGCGGATTTGGCCCTGCTCATTTTCATCCAGAGAAGCGATCAGCACGCTAAGGTGGATCATCATTCGTTCTTTGAGTGCATCTTCGGCAGTGATGCGATAGGTGCGTTCAAGGGTAATGCCTGTGATACTGAGAAAGCCAGCCAGAATAAAACCGGCAGCGACGAGCATGCGGGTGTTAATCGAAGGGGGCGTCATGGGTGATGGATGTTGAAACGATAGCCACGTCCTCTCAGGGTTTCGATCGGTTTTATCTCGTTGTTGGGGTCGAGCTTGCGTCGCAGGCGGCCCACAAAGACTTCAATCACATTGCTGTCGCGGTCGTAGTCCTGCGCATAGATGTGTTCAGTCAAGACGGTTTTGGAGATCACCTGTCCTGCATGTAGCATCAGGTATTCAAGCACCTTGAATTCATAGGCGGTCAGATCAAGCAAGGTATTGTTTAGCGTGACCTCCTGGCTGGTGGTATTCAGGGCAATGGGGCCAGCGGTGATGGTTGGCTGAGAAAGTCCGGCTGCGCGCCGTAGCAGGGCCTTGATGCGCGCTTCAAGCTCTTCCATGTGAAAGGGTTTTACCAGGTAGTCATCAGCGCCGGCCTCAAGACCTTCAACCTTGTCCTGCCAGCGTCCGTGTGCGGTGAGGATGAGTACCGGAAAGCCTTTGCCCAGTTCTCGCAGGCTGCGGATCATATCGATGCCTGACATGTGAGGCAGCCCTATGTCGACCACCGCGACGTCGATGGGAAACTCTTTGCCGATGTATTTACCCTCTTCACCATTTTCAGCGACGTCGACGGCATAACCCGCATCGGTCAAACGTTGGTGGAGTTGTTGGCGTAGCGCCTCTTCATCTTCAACAATTAAAACGCGCACAATCGATATCAGCCATTATGGATTGGGGAGTCAAGCATACCCGGAAGGGGGCGGGAGAGGTAGTAGAAATAGAAGGGAGGTAAAAAAACCCGGCCTAAAGGGGGGATTGGGGGGAAGGCCGGGATAAAGGAAAGCGTAATCGCTATCCTTTTGCTTATAGTCCGAGGATAAAGTCGACTAGTATTTCGATGTTTGCATCAGAAACACGAGGCGAGTATGGCGGCATTGGGACGCCACCAGTGACCGCAGTCCAGTTACCTTTGCCACCTTTTGTGACGGTAGTAATCAGGCGAGCACGATCAGCGCCGCTGGCAGCCACATCTTTCCACGCGGGCCCAACAATTTTTTTGTCAACACTGTGACATGCCAGGCAGCCACTCTTTTTAGCCAGATCAAGATCAGCCATTGCAGGTGCGGCAATGAATGCTGAAGCCAATACGGCAGCAGTAATAATGTTTTTCATGGTTTTCTCCTCAGTTTATGTTTTAAATAGATAATAGAATTTTCAAAAAAGACGAAAATCAGCATCGCCTTTTTAGTATGGCCTCGTCCCCCAAGGTCAATATGTCCTGTCTCTATAAATCACGATAGCTGAGTGAAGCTGAATAAGCCCTGAACAAAAGTAAAGCGCTTAGCTTATTGGGATTTAGGGCCGTTTTTTACCTGAGAATGTGATAGGAAAAGATGAGCGATTATTTTAACCCCAGTGGGTCATTCGGGTCGATATGCTGCTGAAAAGGCTTGTTACGCTGCATGTTGGTAAGCTGGTATACCTTGCCTATCCAGTTATTGAGTACCGCTTCCGCGGTGTCGTGCCAGGTATTGTCCAGGTTATCAGTGATCAGTGTTTCAGGAAAAGATGGCACGGCAGTACCGCTGGCGAGTGCCTTGATGATCTGTAATTTATGTTCCTCCAGAATGGCTGCGCTCTGCTGCGTAAAGTAGTTATCTGGGATCGGTGGATAGTCCGCTCGTTGGTGCTCAATGAAGAGGCTGACTTCACGTTTATACTCTTTTAATAGGCTAATGATGTCATATTCAGGGTGGCCCTGAAAAAAGACGATGCGAAACAGGTCTTCGCTTACCGCAAGATGTACGCCTGCTTCAGCGCTTTCGACCAGTACTTTTAAACCTGCGGATTCAAATTGTTCACGGCTGACATTGTTGTAACGTGAATGTGGAATATCAAAGCGAGTATTGACGCCCGCGACCAATGGGTGATCACGTTCTACCAGGTAGTGAGGGTAGACCCCCCAGCGCTTGGCCCCCATGTGGCGACGCTTCTGTCCGTAGCGCGCTTGCATCACGGCATGTGTTGCAAGACAGGAGCAGAGTGTCGAGGTGACATTCTCGTATGCCCATTCGACGATCTCATCCAGCGGCTTCCAGAACGGCTCCATCGCAAGGTCGGGCTGGGTGACATTAGCACCGGTAATGATCAATGCATCCAGTCCTTGTTGTTTGATGGTCTCAAAGGTCTCGTAATGCTGGTTGACATGCGCGTGGCCAATTTCACCGCGTGGCAGCTCTGCCAGCGTGAAGGGATGCATGTAAAACTGTGCAATTTGGTTTGACTCACCCACCAGACGAAAAAACTGTCGTTCCGTGGCCGAGAGGGCCGAGTCTGGCATCATGTTCAGCAGCCCGATGTGGAGCTCACGGATGTCCTGATGAAGGGCATTATTACCCGGAATAATCGTTTCACCGATATCTTCAAGGCGCTTAAAGGTGGGGAGCTTACTATTGGCAACTAACGGCATATCAGTATTTAACTCTGTAGTGCTTTCTCAATGAGTGCCACGAAGTTCGCTTCGTTTTGCACCTTGGCAAGATCAGTGGTGGTGATAGTGTAGCCGTACTGTTCAGCAATTGCCTGGTAACGCGGAATGCGAGAATAGAACAGGTAAGGAAAGACCCAGCGTACAAAATCATCGGGTTCGATCTGAGCCACATACTCCAGTGAGCGTTCTGTCATGTAGGAAGTTAATTGCTCGTCGAGGAATGTCTCTCGGTAATAAAGTGGTTTGGGGTCTAGCTCAGCGCGACGAATCAGCGCCTTTTCGTCCTGCTCAGTCGCTTTAATGTAGATGATTAAGGTGTTTTCACTCAATATCTGCAACGTTTTTTCATCATCCAGCTCGCACACGCTACCGCCCGCATCATTGATGAAGTGGTTATAGCCGTAGATCTCCTGCGCTTTGTTAATAAACTCCGGCACATCACGCATCGCCAGTACCTCAGCCTTGTGGTGCAGTGCCTGGCGACGTTTGAACTTCGGCAGCGCTAGCCCGCCCTGTTCTGGGTTGCCTAGTTTGCCCAGAAAGCTGGCAACCGGTTTAAGGTTGTCGACCGAGAGATTATTGGCGATGTAGATCGAATCGGTGCGCAGCAAATCACGCAAAAACTCGACCTGCATCGCCTGCTGTTTGATGTTGTCAAGAATGGGCTCATCCAGATAGCGGGTGCCGATGCGGTAATCGCCTGAATAGTGAAACCAGTTGTCACGTAGCATGGTCGAGAGGCGTGTTTTGCCGACGCCCGACATCCCCAGCAGGGTGATGCTTTTGTGTTCCCAGTCTCTGAATTCTGCAGTTGTGAGTTTCACCAGCCAGTGCTCCAAATCGATAAAGGCTAAATTAAGGCCCTATTGTAGATGAGCTGTGAAAAAGTTGCAGGGGTTTGATTGGGTTTTGGCTACCGTTATTACGGTTGAGGAATCGATGGTTTTTACGCTGTCATCTGGACGAGCACCCCGTCGATTTTTTTGCAGCCTCCTAGGCAGCCAATATATTGAAATCTTTGCACGATACCGTCACGAATCGAACTCAATCTACAGGTATTGGGGGCGGATGAGATTCGCCCCCAATACCTGTAGGATTCACGCTGCAAAGAGGGCGGTGGGGGTTTTTAGGCGGGGGTACGAACGAACTTCACACCGATGCGATATTTCCCCTGGGTTTTACGAACCCATTTTACAACGCTGCTGAGTGGCTTCTTGGCGCCACCCACACCTTCAAGGCAGACGCGGTCATCAGGGCGGTGTGCCTGGTTAACGAGCAGGCCGGCGCCGCTTTTGCTAAGATCGGTCACGGTACCCACAAATTGACTGGGTTCGTCATTGAGCTCTTCCGTTGAATAATTGATTTCAAGTGCTGTGTTGATACGGGGATATTTTCTAAGCTCAGCTGCCATTCCTGTTTCCTCCACGAGTACTGAAAGTATAAATTGAGATACTACTCTCTATTCCAGATCGCGCTATTGTTAATGTTAGTTAACGCATCATACATTGATTATACGCAGGGGGATATTGTCTCGCCATAATATTGACAGGGGAAAGTGGGTTTTGGGTTTTACAGTTCAATTTGGCGTAGATTAAAAGCGGTACTCAATGCCTGTTTTATAGTTAATATCAGTTTTTTCAACAGCTTGTGGCGGTTCGCTGTCGTGAGTGAGTGCTAGTGTGAGTTTAAAATTGAGTGCGTCGGTGAGTTTTATTTTGAGACTGGCCTCTTCGAGAAGGCGAAAATCATGGCCATTATCGAGCGCAGGTTGGTAGTAGGTGGTGCTGACAATGCGCACCTGCTCATTAATCTGATAGCGCAGTGCGAGGTAAAAATTGCCGCGCCAGAATTTTTCAGTGCCATCATCTGAAAGGCCGGCACGCGCTTGCTGGCTCTCTTTTAGGTAGAAGGCGCCGGCCCCAAGGTGAACGGCATCGTTGCGACTGTGATGCAGGGTCAGGCGGGTGCCCGCGCCGATGAGCGTGCGTAGTGAGAGGCGAGAGAACTCGTTACGAACGGCCTGAGTGAATACCTCTAACGCCCTTGTTGGGGTTTGTTGTTTGATATAGCGCAGGTGAACAAAACCTTTATTGGTGTTGCGATGGCGACTATTTTCACCGTAGCTGTAATCAGCCGCGATCAGTTTGGTGACAGCGCCCCGTTGCCAGAAGAATTGGCTACTAGCACTGAGATGGGATTGACGGGTGTTGCCGGCGTCTCCGCTCATGGAGAGGCTGGCATCCCCTGTTAACCCATCTGTCTGCGGTGGACCGCGCATCTCTTCAATGTTGACGATGGCGTGAGCAGTGGGCATTAAAAAAGCGCTGAGCAGAATGCTCAGCGCTTTAGCCCTTTTTTGTTGCGCCACGTTAAGAGGCAGCGATGGTTTGACGCAACACGTATGAGAGGATGCCGCCATGACGGAAATATTCAATCTCATTGGCAGTATCGATACGCACCAGCACTGCAAATGTTTTGCTTGAACCATCGGCCGCCGTTGCTACGACGTCTATCATCTGCCCTGGTGTTAGATCATTAAGCCCAGCAATGGCGAAGGTCTCTTCGCCTGTCAGACCCAGAGAGGCTGCGCTATCTCCTGCGTTGAACTGCATGGGTAGAATGCCCATGCCGACTAGATTAGAACGGTGAATACGCTCAAAGCTTTCGGCAATCACAGCATTAATGCCGAGTAGCTTGGGTCCTTTGGCTGCCCAGTCACGGGAAGAACCGGTGCCGTACTCTTTACCTGCCAGTACCATCAGCGGTATGCCGGCAGCTTGGTATTTAGCAGCGGCATCGTAGATTGACATCGCGCTGCCTTCCGGCAGATGGCGTGTCACGCCGCCTTCGGTACCGGGCGCGAGTCGATTACGCAGACGAATGTTGGCGAAGGTGCCGCGCACCATCACTTCATGATTGCCGCGACGTGAGCCGTAGGAGTTGAAGTCTTTCTGCGCAACGCCTTGCTCGATTAGATAGTTGGCCGCAGGGCTGCCTGCTGCAATTGAGCCCGCGGGTGAGATGTGGTCAGTGGTGACCGAATCACCCAGCATCGCCAGTACCCGTGCGCCGCGGATGTCAGTTAAAGGTGCGGGTGTTGGGGTTAGGTCGTTAAAGAACGGCGGTTCTTTGATATAGGTTGAGTCATCCTGCCACTGGAACAGGTCGCCTTCAGGTACATCCAGTGCATTCCACTCTTTGTCGCCTTTAAAGATGTCCGCGTAACTGCGTTTAAACTGTTCGGCACCGACATGTTTCTGTACCACGTCTGCAATTTCTTCCTGTGTTGGCCAGATGTCTTTGAGGTAGACCGGCTCACCACTTTCGTCAGTCCCCAGTGGGTCGCGTGAAAGGTCAAGGTTAAGGTTGCCTGCCAGTGCGTATGCAACCACCAGAGGTGGCGATGCCAGGTAGTTGGCGCGCACATGGGCGTTAACACGGCCTTCAAAGTTACGGTTGCCGGAAAGTACTGCGCCAACCGCGAGGTCACCGCTGTTAATCGCTTCAGTGATGTGTGTTGGCAGCGGGCCGCTGTTGCCGATACAGGTGGTGCAGCCATAACCGACGAGGTGAAAGTTTAATGCCTCCAGTGGCGCCATCAGGCCAGCGTCGTTTAGATAGTCGGTGACGACTCTTGAGCCGGGTGCGAGGCTGGTCTTCACCCACGGCTTGCTGCGCAGGCCGCGTTTTACCGCGTTACGTGCGAGCAGTCCTGCGGCCATCATTACCCCTGGGTTCGAGGTGTTGGTACAGCTGGTGATCGATGCGATGACCACTGAGCCGTGGCCTAGGTTGTAGGCCTCACCATTATCTTGAGTGACGGGTACGCTGGTTTCAAAGGCATGTTTCGATGCGGCTACGTCTGTGGCCAGCTCTGGGCTGGTCATCATCTGCTGGCCATGGTCACTTTGCCACTGGCTCGCGGCAGCCTGATCAACGGTGTCATCTTTTTGCTGTAGCTGTGTGATCAGCGCTTCGCGGAATGATTCGCGTATGTGGCTGAGGGGAACGCGATCTTGTGGACGACTTGGCCCGGCAAGACAGGCTTCAACGCTGCCGAGATCAAAAGACAGTTCTGCAGAATAGTCAGGGCTTGCCTGCTCAGGTGAGTGCCACATGCCCTGTGCTTTATAATAAGCCTCAACGAGGGCGACGTTATCGCCACGGCCAGAGAGTTGCATATATTCAGTGGTTTTTTCATCGATGGGGAAGAGGCCGCAGGTAGCGCCGTACTCGGGTGCCATGTTGGCGATGGTGGCGCGATCTGCCAGTGAAAGATGTGCAAGGCCGGGGCCGTAGAATTCAACAAACTGACCCACCACACCATGCGCACGTAATTTTTGCGTAATGGTCAAAACGATGTCGGTGGCGGTGACGCCAGCCACGGGGGCGCCTTCGAGACGAAAGCCAACCACCTGTGGAATCAGTAGCGAGCAAGGCTGGCCGAGGAGCGCCGCTTCCGCTTCAATGCCGCCCACACCCCAGCCCAAAACACCGAGGCCGTTGATCATGGTGCTGTGTGAGTCGGTACCAATCAGGGTGTCTGGGTAGACCCAGGTGGCGCCGTTGCGTTCGGCTGTCATCGCAACAGGGGCCAGGTGCTCCAGGTTGATCTGATGTACGATGCCGTTATCGGGCGGCACGACGCGGAAGTTATTCAGTGCGTTTTGCCCCCAGCGTAGAAACTTATATCGCTCGCGATTACGTTCCAGCTCATGTTCTGCATTGATGCGAAAAGAGTCGCTGCTGCCGAAACTATCGACCTGTACCGAGTGATCGATTACCAGATCAGCAGGGGTGAATGGGTTGATCTTCTGTGGGTCACCTCCCAGGCGGGCAACGGCTGCGCGCATCGCGGCTAGATCGGCCACTGCGGGTACGCCGGTGAAATCCTGCAGCAAAACACGTGCAGGCATAAAGAAGATCTCTTTGTCGGGCGCCGCTTTCGCATCCCATTTAACCAGTGCTTCGATGTCCCCTTTGCTAACCGTCACCCCATCTTCCTGGCGTAGCAGATTTTCTAGCAGGATGCGCAGCGAAAAAGGCAGGCGGTTAACGTCGCCAATGTTGGCGTTCTGCAGTGTGGCTAGCGAGTGGTAGCGGTACTGCTTGTCGTTAACGGTCAGGGTGGTTTCAGTATTGAAGCTATTGGTTTGTGTCATATGCTCTCAGCTCGTAAAACCGCATGGAATACGGTCGGTTACATTCAATTGGTCGCTGATTATACCCGAAACCGGGTTATACCCGAAATGGGGGCTGAAAATGGGCGATTAGCGGTTCTCGTCAGAAGATGCGCGCGCCAATACCCAGTCGAGCGCACGATATGGCAGCAGGCGGCGCAGCGTGGCGAAGAGGTAGGTGGGGACGGTGACGAAATAACGGATCTGCGGGCGTGGGCTCTCCAGTGCGTGAATCACCTTTTTAAGCACCGCCTCGGGCGGCAGGGTAAAGGGGGCGGCGGGGCCGGGCTTGGTGAGGCGCGAGATCATGCCCTCGTAATTTTTGCTAAACGGGCTGTTGTCAGCATCGATTGTCTGCAGGAATTTTTGGTGTGAATTGGCACGAAAGCGACTGGTGATCGGGCCAGGCTCGATCAACGAGATGTGGATGTTGGTGTTGCGCAGTTCCAGCCGTAGCGTGTCAGTGAGACCTTCGAGCGCAAACTTGCTGGCGTTGTAGGCGCCACGAAATGGTAACGCAGCCAGCCCGAGTACCGAGCTGTTCTGGATGATGCGACCGTGGCCCTGTTGGCGCATCACCGGAATGATTAAATTGGTCAGCTCATGGCTGCCAAACAGGTTGGTCTCAAATTGTGCGCGTAAAACATCGCGGCTGAGGTCTTCCACTGCGCCGGGTTGGCCGTAAGCGGCATTGTTAAAGAGCGCGTCGAGCCTTCCGTCTGTTTGACTTAAGACTTCATCAACGGCGAGTTTGATCGATGCGCTGTCATCAAGGTCTAGCCGCAAGGCACGTAAACCGAGTCCTTTGAGTCGCTCGACATCGATCTGTTTACGTGCCGAGGCGAAGACCTGGTGGCCGCGTCGGTGCAGGGCTTTCGCCACGCACAGGCCGATGCCGCTGGAGCAGCCCGTGATTAAAATGGTTTGTCTGTGTGTAATCGTCATGATGTTGATAATATTATGCCAGTAGCGCTGCCGCATGGCACTATTATAGTCGAATCGCTTTCCAGTAGTGTTTCTGCCAGTAGCGGTTATTGAGGGCTGAAATCATCACCCCTTTGCTGGCAGAGGCGTGTAAAAACTTCCTATTCTCGATATAAATACCCACGTGACGAACGTTAGGGCCTGTTTTGAAAAAGACTAAATCACCTGTTTTAAGCTGAGAGCGAGGGATTTCAAAGCCTTGCTTGGCCTGTTGATGAGTGGTTCTGGGAAGTTGGATGGCAAATTTTTCTTTGAATGTGATATTGACAAAACCAGAGCAGTCGATCCCTTTTTTACTGGATCCGCCGAGTTGATAGCGAACCCCTTTCCACGCTTTATGTTGCGCATAGAGCTGTGCCTTGATCTTGTTTGGGTGGTGAATATTGTTGCCGGTTTGCTGGGGTGGCACAGGGTCTAATCGATTGGACAGGGTGCCGCAGCCATTGAGGAATATTGTCATCGCCACGGCGGTGATGATGGCGGCCATCGGCAGCGGTTTTTGCGGTTTAAATGGCAAGCCTTACGTCGCTTGTCGGCGAGACGAGTGGTAGGCGAGCAGCGCGAGTGAAATGAACAGGCCACTGATGGCGCCATAAAGGTGGGCATCGACAATCACGTTACCGCCTGCAAATTCGGCACTGCCGGGCAGTGGGCCGAACACCTGCTCCCATGTCAATTTGCCGGTTAGCAATAACAGCAATAGCAGTTCTGCACGATAACCGGCTTTGACGCTAACGATGGCGCCCGCAACAAACATCCCGTGCAGCACCCCGGAGAGTCCCACGTACCATTTGAGTTCGGGGTTAAAAAACATCATGCCCGCGCTAATGCCGACGGTGCTGATAGTGCCGATGAGAAGCCAGCTATTGCGTTTAATGAGGTGACCAAAGAGCAACCAGATCAGGATCAATCCAATCAGGTTCATTAACAGGTGTGGCCAGCCGAGGTGAACCAGATGGCCGGTGATCATGCGCCACACTTCACCGTTTAAGATCCCTTCTCGGTCGTAGCGCAGCCATTGGCTGGCTTCGCTGCCGCCGATTTGTATGAGCAGTGCAATGGCGCAAATGGTCAGCGGTAACATGCCATTGCGCAGCAGTGTCGTGATGGTGAACGGTTCTTTGTTTGCGACGGGTGGCGGCGTATGGGATGGCATGTGCGCTAGCATAGCAGAGCTGGGGCAGAGTGTTTTTGAATTGTTTATTTTTCCAGTGCCGCGATTAATGCTGCACGTAACTGTTCTAGTTGAGCGACGTCACTGATGGCATGGTCATCTTTGTTACTGATATAAAAGATATCCTCCGCGCGTTCGCCAAAGGTGCCGATTTTGGCGTTGTGCACTTTTATACCGCATTCCATTAGTACTTTGCCGATACGTGATAGCAGCCCTGGGCGATCGTTTGTGTTCAATTCCATGACTGTGATTGATGAGTTGGATTCACTGAAAAAATTCAATCGCGTGGCTGTCTTGAAATGTTTTTGACGCCGGGACAGGCGACGTGTGGCAGGGATGGGCGAAATCTCATCTTGCGTAATGATGCGCTTAAGTGTTGCAATGATATCGCCAATGCGGGCGATCTCATGGACGGGGTGGTGGTCATGCCCCAGCACGATGTAAGTGTTGAGCGTGAAACCATTTTTTGCGGTGATGATGCGCGCGTCAATAATGTTTAGGTTAAGCTGATCCAATGCGATGGCGGTATTGGCAAAGAGATTATCTTTATCGTTGGTGTAGATGAAGATTTTGGTGCCGCCTTGCTCGTTATCTGAATGTATGGCAATCAGCGGTGCCGATGTTGCATCACCCGCGAGAATTTTAGTGCTGTGCCATGCAATTTCAGCGGCGCTATGGCGTAAGAAGTAGTCGTCATCGAACTGTTGCCACAGGGCCCCAATCTGGCGGCGTTCATGTTGCGTGAGCAGCGCGAGCGATTCTTTTTGACGATCGATGACCAGCTCGGATTTATCAACTTGTTGATCAAGCCCGCACCGTAGTGCCTGCTTGGTGCTGTTGTAAAGATTGAATAGGAGTGAGTCTTTCCAGTTGTTCCAAAGTTTTGGATCGGTGCCACGAATATCGGCGACGGTGAGCAGATAGAGGTAATCCAGGTGAGTTTGTGTTTTGACAATAGCGGCAAACTCGGCGATCACATCTGGGTCGCTAATATCCCGGCGTTGCGCAGTGACCGACATGATCAGGTGGCTTTGCACTAACCATGCAACGATGTTTGAGTCCTGTTCGCTAAGACCATGCTGCTGGCAAAAAACGTAGGCATCTTCTTTGCCTAGTTGGGAGTGATCGCCGCCTCGTCCTTTAGCGATGTCGTGAAAGAGCGCGCCAAGGTAGAGTAGCTCCAGTTTTTTAAGCGGCTGGATAATCTTGCTACAGTTGGGGAATTCATCGCGAAAGAGTGGCACGGTAAAGCGGCGTACATTGCGTAGTACATTGAGGGTGTGTTCATCGACTGTATAGACGTGAAACATATCATGCTGCATCTGGCCGACGATGTTGCCAAATGCCGGGATATAGGCGGCGAGCAGGCCATAACGATTCATGCGGCGTAACTGATGGGTGATGCCATGTGATTGTCGCAGTAGGGTAATGAAATTTTCTCGGCATTCCGGGTTGCTGCGGAAGTCATCGTCGATTAAGTGCCGATGGCTGCGCACCAGGCGAATGGTGGCTGCGCGCACCCCTTTGATATCGGCTCGTTGAGTGAGGATCAAAAAGAGTTCGAGCAAGGCTGGCGGGTGTTTTTCGAAGACATCATCACCAGTCACTTCCAGGTAGGCCTCGGTGATCTGAAAGCGATCATTGATGGCAACCGGGATGCTGTTGTGATTACTCAGAATCTCTTCGCGAAAATGTTGTAACAGCATTTCATTCAAGCGGGATACTTCCATAATATGGATATAGTAGTCCTTCATGAAGGCTTCTATCGCTTGGTTGGCGCTTTGATTTCGGTGCCCAAAGGCTTTTGCAACATGCTCTTGATGATCAAATAACAGACGCTCTTCACTGCGTTTGGTGTGTAGGTGAAGCACAAAGCGTACCCGCCATAAAAAATCACGCGCTTTGATCAACGAGTCATACTCCTCGTGGGTCAGAAATTGTTGCGTGACCAGTGCGTCGAGTGACTCTGAGTTAAAGTAGCGTCGCGTCACCCATGAAATCATCTGCAGGTCACGCAGGCCACCTGGGCCCTCTTTGACATTGGGTTCCAGGTTATAGGCGGCGTCATGGTATTTGAGGTGACGTCGGCGCTGCTCTTCTTCTTTTGCCTCGAAAAAAGCAGCGCTTGACCAGACCTTATCTGGTTCGGTGCGCCGTAGTAGTATTGCGAGTAATTTGTTGGGGCCCGCCAGGTGGCGCGTTTCGATCAGATTGGTGATGACAGTGATGTCGCGTGTTGCCTCATCCACACACTCGTCGATGGTGCGCGTGCTGTGGCCGATTTCAAGGCCGATATCCCAAAAGAAAGTGATGAGCGTGCTTAACGCCTCCTGATAATCGTGATGATTCTCCTGTGCGAGTAACAGCAAGACATCCACATCGGAGCAGGGGTGTAGTTCACCGCGACCATACCCACCGACCGCAATGAGCGCGATACCGTGGTTGTCTGCGGGCATAAAATGCTGCCATGCCAGTTGTAGCAGACGGTCGGTGAAATTGGCACGCGCGTGGATTAGCGTGGTAATGGGCGTGTTGCGTTCGAGGTGTTCGCGTAATACCTCGATCACCTGTTTAGTGGTGGCTCTGCAGGTTTTTAATAACGTGGCATTGGCCTCGAAGGCGTGCTCGATTTCTGTTATTTGGTGGGATAGCACGCAGTCAACTCGCTCTGTACAAAATTAAATTAAGAATTAGAAGATTTCGTCAGCGCGTTTTGTCAGCACTTCAACGCCATCATCGGTGACGAGAAGGGTGTGTTCCCACTGTGCCGTCAGCGTGCGATCTTTGGTGATCACGGTCCATTTATCATCAAGCAGTTTAACGTGACGTTTACCAATATTGATCATCGGTTCGATGGTGAAGGTCATGCCTTTTTCGAGAGGCATGCCTGAACCGGGTTTACCGTAATGCAGTACCTGAGGCGGCTCGTGAAAGCCGATGCCAATGCCATGGCCGCAATATTCACGCACAACAGTGCATTTTAGCTTCTCTGCGTGATGCTGAATGGCGTAGCCAATGTCGCCCAGGTGTGTACCGGGTTTAACCAGTTTAATGCCTTTTAACAGGCATTCATGACTGATGCGCATGATGCGTTTGGCTTTTTCTGATACCTCGCCGACGCCAAACATCTGGCTGGTGTCACCGTGGTAGCCATCTTTGATTACGGTGATATCGATGTTGATGATATCGCCATCTTTGAGTGGCTTGCTATTAGGAATACCGTGGCATACCACATGGTTAACTGAGGTGCAGATTGATTTGGGGAAACCGTGATAATTAAGTGGCGCTGGAGTGGCCTGCTGTTCGTTGACGATATATTCGTGGCAGCGCTGATTTAGCTCATCGGTGGTGGTACCCGATTGCACGTAAGGGGCGATCATTTCGAGCACCTCAGCCGCGAGTCGCCCTGCGATGCGCATTTTTTCGATTTCTTCGGCTGTTTTGATCTGGACAGTCATGGCTACCTACCGGCTAAAATTGTTAAAACACCAAAATTCGGGGCATCCCCTGTGATGTTGAGTGTTTTTTACTTAAGATTGAGTTGCTTAGAATACTATCCTGAATCTAGCTTGAAGGCCAATGTGGCATTCTCGGTAGGCGCGGATGTCCTTGTTTATTGAGGTGTTTTGTCTTTTGTGGTATAAAGCGCGCGCAGGTTAAACACTTCGAGGCATGGCGGTGCTAGTTCCCTTGTTTTTAAAGGGGGTTCTGGGAGCTGATTTTTGAAGATATCTGTAAATTTACTAAATACTCACATATACCGTCACATGTCTCTGGGTGCCTGCTAGTCGGGTTGATGCATGGGGTATATGGAAGCCTAACCCTAACCAGGAGAAGTTAAAATGTCGAAAATTTCCATGCGCAATATGTTGGAAGCGGGTGTCCATTTTGGCCACCAGACCCGTTACTGGGACCCTAAGATGGCACCGTTCATTTTTGGCGCACGTAGTAAAATCCATATCATCAACCTTGAAAAGACCCTGCCACTGTTCAACGACGCAATGAATTTTGTGGGTAAGATTGCGGCTAATCGCGGCAAGATTCTTTTTGTAGGCACCAAGCGTGCAGCACGTGAAGTGGTTAAAGAGCAGGCGCTACGTTGTGGCATGCCTTATGTGAATCAGCGCTGGATGGGGGGCATGTTGACCAACTTCAAGACGGTTAAGCAGTCAATCAAACGCCTGAAAGAACTTGAAGCCTTGTTTGCTGAAGGCAAGCATGAGCGTATCAATAAAAAAGAAGCGCTGGGCTTGAGCCGTGAAATGGAAAAACTAGAGCGTAATCTTGGTGGCATTAAAGATATGGGCGGCCTGCCAGACGCAATTTTTGTGATCGATGTGGGTTACGAAAACATTGCCGTGAGCGAAGCAAAGAAGCTCGGTATTCCAGTGGTCGGTATTGTGGATACCAATAACGACCCTAGAGGTCTTGAATACATCATTCCGGGTAATGATGACGCGATTCGTTCTATTGGCCTTTATCTGCAAGCGGCGGCTGATGCAGCCCTGGAAGGACGTGCATCCAGTGCCCAGGTTGGTGCTGGCGCGGCTGATGACCTCGTTGAAGTTGATTCTGCTGCGGTTGAAAAGGCACCTAAGCGTGCTGCAAAAACGGCTGCGGTTAAAACCAAACCCGCTAAAAAGGTTGTAGAAGATGCGCCTGCTGCTGAGGCAGTTAAAACCGAATCAGCTGAAAAGACTGTCGAAAATGCGGGTGATGATGCACCTGCTGTTGAAGCAACGGCATAAAGCATTGTCTGTTAGTAGCGCCAGGAAGCCGAACAATGTGGCTTCCTGGCGCTACCTTCAAATCCGAACGAATTTAGAAAATTTAGAGAATACGAGGTTTAAGCGATGGGAATTACAGCTGCGCAGGTTAAAGAGCTCCGCGAGCGTACTGGCTCTGGAATGATGGAATGTAAAAAAATGCTGGTTGAGACTGGCGGCGATATTGATGCGGCGATTGAACAGATGCGTAAGTCTGGTATGGCAAAGGCTGACAAAAAGTCCGGTCGAGTGGCCGCTGAAGGGGTTATCGTTTTTCATAGCAGTGACGATGGTAAAAGCGGCGCAATTGTTGAAATTAACAGTGAGACCGATTTTGTTGCTAAAGCGGACGGCTTCATCGAATTTGCACGTCAGGTGGTAGACGCTGTTGTATCGACAAAAGCGGCTGATATTGATGCGCTACTGGCGGCCCCAATGAGTGGTGCGGAAGACACGGTGAATGACGCCCGCTTGGCATTGATCGCTAAGATTGGTGAAAATATCAATGTGCGTCGTTTTACAAACTACCATAGCGATGCTGGCATTGTTGGCGGTTATCTGCACGGCGTACGTATTGGTGTGCTTGTTGAGCTGGAAGGCGGTGATGCGGCACTGGCAAGGGACATTGCGATGCACATTGCGGCAAGCAGTCCATTGGCGGTTTCTGCTGATGATGTTTCAGCGGATGTACTTGATAAAGAAAAGGAAATTTTCAGTGCGCAGGCGGCTGAAAGTGGCAAGCCACCTGCCATTGTAGAGAAGATGGTTGCCGGGCGTATTCGTAAGTACCTGGCTGAAATTACCCTTGAAGGGCAGGCATTTGTTAAAGACCCGGATACCACCGTTGGCAAATTGCTAGAGAAGAATGGCGCGAAGGTTATCCGTTTTAAGCGTCTGGAAGTGGGCGAAGGGATCGAAAAAGTAGCAGAAGACTTTGCAGCAGAAGTGATGGCGCAGGTTAAAGGGGGTTAAATTAGTGGCATCACTAGACGGATCGGCAGCTGACGCCACCATGAGTAATGGCAAACCTATTTATAAACGCATCTTGCTCAAAATGAGTGGTGAAGCGTTGATGGGCGATGGGGATCACGGCATTGAGCCTGAGGTGGTGAATCGTATTGCCATTGATGTCTGCGAGCTGGTGACGCTAGGGATAGAAGTTGCGATGGTGGTGGGAGGTGGTAACATCTCGCGCGGCGCAACCCTTGCTGCCTGTGGGATGGATCGTGTAACCGCCGATCATATGGGCATGTTGTCAACCGTGATTAACGCGTTGGCAATGCAGGATGCACTAGAGCATCACGGCGCATATGCGCGGGTGATGTCGGCGGTTAAAATTAATCAGATTTGTGAAGATTACATTCGTCGTAAGGCGATCCGTCACCTTGAAAAAGGGCGCGTGGTGATCTTTGCTGCGGGTACCGGCAATCCATTTTTTACCACTGATTCCGCTGCCAGTTTGCGCGGCATTGAAGTGAATGCGGATGCGGTACTGAAGGCAACTAAAGTCGACGGGATCTATTCCGCTGACCCCATGACGAATCCAGATGCTGAGCGCTACGATACACTGACTTATGACGAGGTGTTAGATCGTAAACTGATGGTGATGGATGCCACCGCGATCGTCTTGTGTCGTGACAACAACATGCCATTAAGAGTGTTTGATATTACTAAACCGGGTGTCCTGAAAGATGTCGTGATGAGCGAGAAAGAGGGGACGTTGGTGACCAATGGAGACGGCACATGATCGATGAAATCACAAAAGATGCTGAAGTCCGCATGGGAAAAAGCATCGAGTCACTGAAACTTGCATTCGCCAAGATGCGAACCGGGCGTGCCAATGCGAGCCTGCTGGACCATATTAAGGTCTCTTATTACGGCAATGATGTGCCGTTGAGCCAGTGTGCGACCGTATCTGTTTCTGAGGCGCGCACATTGACCATTAGTCCGTGGGAAAAGGATCTGATTCCCGTGATTGAAAAGGCGATTATGCGCTCCGACTTGGGTCTGAACCCCTCAACAGCGGGCACCACTATCCGCATTAGTATTCCACCGCTGACCGAAGAGCGGCGCAAGGATATGATTAAAGTAGCACGTGCAGAAGCAGAGAATGCACGCATTGCGATCCGCAATATTCGCCGCGATGCCAACAGCGATTTTAAAGAACTGCTGAAAGAGAAAGAGATTACGGAAGATGACGAACGCAGCGCGGAAGATGGGATGCAGAAGTTGACGGATCGTTTTGTTGCTGAGGTGGAAACGCTGCTAACGGCAAAAGAAAAAGACCTGATGGAGATCTGATTCGTTTTAATCGAATTTTGATCTGGCGTAAGTGGCGTCTAAACAGAATCTACTTACTCATTACTAACATGTCATCGCTCAATAAGGTTTAGATTGTTTCCTATCATGTCTGCTAGCAAAGCCGAAGAAGCTCCGACAACAGAACACGCTGGTGCTATGCCACGTCACATTGCCATCATCATGGATGGCAATGGGCGCTGGGCCAAAAAGCGCTTTATGCCACGTATTATTGGTCATAAGGCGGGTGTCGAAACGGTGCGCGCGATGGTGCGCCATTGTGCCGAGAAAAAAATCGAAGTACTGACCCTGTTTGCCTTTAGTAGTGAAAACTGGCGCCGCCCCGCGAAAGAGGTGCGCCTGTTACTGGAGCTGTTCGTGACAGCATTAAAGCGTGAAGTGAAGCGTTTGAATGACAACAACGTGGTACTAAAGGTTGTCGGTGATCGCGAGGCTTTTCCTGATGCACTGCAAAAGGAAATCGCTAATGCGGAAGCGATGACAAGCACCAACACCGGTCTGAAACTAGTGGTTGCCGCTAACTATGGTGGGCGCTGGGATATTGTTCAGGCAACGCGCGCGCTGGCACTGGAAGTTGCCTCTGGCAAGCTTGATCCTACACAGATCGATGAAGCCGCACTAGACCGCCACCTATCTCTTTATGGCATGCCAGAACCGGATCTCTTTATTCGTACTGGTGGTGAAGAGCGCGTGAGTAATTTTCTTTTGTGGCAACTTGCCTATTGTGAAATGCACTTTACTGAGACCTTATGGCCTGATTTTGATGGCGATGCGCTTGACCTGGCACTGAACTCTTTTAGTAAACGCCAGCGCCGTTTTGGGCGTACCGGTGATCAGCTGGAGCAGGGGAAGAATGCTTAAGCAGCGTGTTATTACCGCGCTGATTTTAGCACCGTTATTTGTGTGGGCGGTGATTGCGCTGCCGACTACTTATATCTCTATCCTGTTTGCGGTGATGATCACGGTTGGTGCGGCTGAATGGGTGCGGCTGATGGGGGAGCCTGCACCGATTGGCAAATACCCTTTTATTGGGCTGGTTTGGCTACTGATGTTGGTGAGCGCCTGGATGAGCCAGTATACGGCGCTCTTTTATCTGTTGCTCTCGGCTTCTGCATTGTGGTGGTGTTATGCCGTCTGGTTGTTGCAGCGTTATAGTGCACATGTATTGCTGTGCGAAGCGCAAGGTGACGTAACGCAATTCCCACTCGCCGCACTACCCGCTATTGGCATCGTATTACTGGTACCGACCTGGATTGCGATGGTGGTATTGCATTCAATATCACCCTACTGGCTGCTGTTAATGATGGTCTTGATCTGGGGTGCCGATACCGGTGCCTATTTTGCTGGGCGAGCCTGTGGTCAGCGCAAGCTTGCACCACAAGTGAGCCCCGGTAAAAGCTGGGAAGGGGTCGCGGGTGCGATGGCGATGACAGTGGCCGTTGCATTAGTGGGCGGGGTGTTGCTCGAGGTGAGTGGTGTTGCACTCTTGGGCTTAGTGATTTTATCGTTGATTACCGTCGCATTTTCGATTGTCGGTGATTTAATGGAGAGCTTGATGAAACGCCGTATTGGGGTAAAAGATAGCGGCACCTTGTTGCCAGGTCATGGTGGCGTGCTGGATCGTATCGATAGTTTAACGGCCGCTGCGCCAATCTTTGCGTTGGGCGTTTCACTGCTAGGGGTTCGCGCATGATTGGTATTACCGTGCTTGGTTCAACCGGTTCGGTCGGGGTGAATACGCTTGATGTGATTGCTCAACATCCTGAGCAGTATCGCGCCGTGGCGTTAACGGCTAATCGAAATGTTGGGCGTCTGTTCGAACAGTGTGTTGCGCATCGTCCCGATTATGCGGTGATGGGTGATGAGACGGCGGCAGAGCAACTACAGCAAAAAATTCAGCAATCAGGCCTTGAGGTAGAAGTACTTGCTGGTGCTACGGGGTTGGAGAAAGTGTCAGTGCTATCACAGTGTGATCAAGTGATGGCGGCAATTGTGGGTGCGGCAGGTCTGTTACCCACATTGGCCGCGGCACAAGCCGGTAAACGAGTGCTATTGGCAAATAAAGAGGCGCTGGTGATGTCGGGCCATCTCTTTATGGATGCGGTGCGCGAACATGGCGCAGAATTGTTACCGATCGATAGTGAACACAACGCGATCTTCCAATGTATGCCAGAGCGGTTTGATGGACTTGAACATGGCGGCATTGAACAGATTCTGTTGACTGGCTCGGGTGGCCCCTTTCGTACGGTTGATCCTGCTGAACTGGTTAACGTCACGCCTGACCAAGCCTGTGCTCATCCCAACTGGGTGATGGGGCGAAAGATCTCGGTTGATTCTGCAACGATGATGAATAAAGGCTTGGAGTTGATCGAGGCGTGCTGGCTATTTGCAGCGCCGCCGAAAAAAATTCAGATTGTAGTGCACCCACAAAGTATCATTCACTCCATGGTGGAGTATATTGATGGTTCAGTCTTGGCGCAGATGGGCAGCCCCGATATGCGGATTCCGATTGCCCATTCGATGGCGTGGCCACAGCGGATGTCATCGGGGGTTGCGCGCCTGAATCTGTTTGATGTGGCGCGGCTAGACTTTGAACGCCCGGATGATGCCCGTTTTCCATGTCTACGACTGGCACGTGCGGTGGCTGAGCAAGGGGGTACGGCCGCGGCGATTCTTAATGCCGCGAATGAGGTTGCGGTTGAGGCTTTTCTTGATGAGGCGCTTGGCTTTATGGATATTAGCCGTGTGATTGAGGCAACGCTGGCGGATGTGAGCGGACAAACAGCGGTTAATCTAGAAATGGTGTTACAGGCTGATGCCGCTGCGCGTGAAGTGGCACAAAGTCATATTGAGAGGTTGAAGTTAACATGATGGCGTCTATTCTATCCTCGGTGTTCTTTTTCATCATTGCAATTGGAGTGTTGATCACGGTGCATGAGTTTGGCCACTTCTGGGTGGCGCGCAAGGTCGGCGTAAAGGTGATTCGTTTTTCGGTTGGTTTTGGTAAACCGCTTTTTAGCTGGCGTGGTGCGAATGATGAGACTGAATATGTGATCGCCATGTTGCCACTCGGTGGTTATGTGCAGATGCTAGATGAGCGTGAAGGTGACGTTGCGCCTGAAGAGCTTGATCGCGCCTTTAACCGACAGTCACTGGCAAGCCGAACCGCGATTGTGGCGGCGGGCCCTATCTTTAACTTTATCTTGGCGATCGCTATCTACTGGCTCATTCTGATGATAGGAGTGAGCGGGGTTAAACCGATTGTTGGTGATATTAATGAGGCCAGCATTGCCGCGGCTGGTGGCTTTCAGCGCGGGGATGTGATTACCCATGTGGGTGATACAAAAACAGTCACATGGGGGATGGCTGCCATGGCGTTGTTAGACCATAGCCTGGGTGATGAAATGGTAGAAGTACGCGTGCTAGAAGATGGTGTGGTTAGCAAAACGCGGCAGTTGGATTTCTCGACGCCGGGACTGGAACTTGAGCGTAAGAATCTGCTTGGCAGCCTTGGTATCAATATTATGCGCCCACAGATTCCGGCACGTATTGGCGAGGTGACGCCGGGTGGTGCTGCGGACAAAGCGGGAATCATGGGTGGTGATCTATTATTGACGGTGGATGGTGAGCTAGTTGGTGATTGGGGGAAGTGGGTTCACGTGGTGAGAACAAACGCTGAAAATAGGCTTCAGGTGGAGCTAGAGCGCGATGGCCGGGTGATGATGGTTGATCTGCGTCCTGCACGTTTATCGACCAAAGAGGGCGAGATTGGGCGTATCGGTGCCACCGTGCAGTATCCAAAAGAGCTGTTTGAAGCGTTTAATGCGGTCGAACGCTACGGCTTCTTCGCGGCATTCAATGCTGCGGTTGTTAAAACCTGGGACATGTCGCTGCTAACATTACGCATGCTGGGCAATATGGTCATCGGCAAGGTGTCGGTTGATAACCTGAGTGGCCCGATTAGCATCGCACAATATGCCGGTTCTTCTGCCGGCATGGGGTTTGTTGCCTTTGCCGGATTTCTGGCGTTGATCAGCATCAGCCTTGGCGTGTTAAATCTGTTGCCGATTCCGATGCTGGATGGTGGCCACCTATTTTATTATTTAATTGAGTGGATTAAAGGCAGCGTGGTATCAGAAGCGACGCAGATGATGGGGCAGCGGGTTGGCATTGCGTTGCTGGCGCTGGTGATGATAGTGGCATTTTATAACGATATTGATCGTTTGGTGGGTTAGCAGGTGACAGGTTTTCGGGTAGCACAGATGAAGTTGATGTTGCGTGTCGGAACACTGCTATTGATGAGCAGTGTTGGTGCGGCATCAGCATGGGCTTTTTCACCCTTTACGGTGCAAGATGTTGAAGTGCGAGGCCTTGAACGAATCTCATTGGGCACGGTGCTAAACTATTTGCCATTAAGTGTTGGCGAGCAGTTGGATGAAGCGCGTGCCGATAACGTCATTAAAGAACTGTTTAAAACGGGTTTTTTTGACGATGTGAGTGTTGCATCGCGTGGTGATGTGCTGGTGATCGTGGTGAAAGAACGTCCGGCGATCGCCAGTATCGATATTGCTGGAAATCAAGATATTGAGACTGAGGCATTAAATGCTGCGCTGGCGCAAATTGGGCTGACGAGTGGACGAGTCTTTGATCGTTCTGCACTTGATAAAGTGGTGCGCGAGCTTGAGCGCCAATATATAAATCAGGGGCAATACGGGGTCAAAATTGAGTCTCAAGTGGTGGTGCTCGACGATGGGCGGGTTGAGATCGACATCGATATCAACGAAGGTGATGCGGCGACCATTAAACAGATTAACCTAGTTGGCAATCATGCCTATTCAGATGATATTTTACGAAACAAATTTCAACTCGATTCGCCTGGTATATTCTCAGGTGGTGAGCAATACTCACGCTTTAAACTGGGTGCAGACCTGGAATCATTGCGCTCATATTACCTTGACCGTGGTTACATCAATTTCAATATTGATTCGACCCAGGTGACGCTGTCTCCTGATAAACAAGATATGTTTATCTCGATCAATATCTCAGAAGAGCACCAGTACTTTATTAATGAGATAAAACTAGCCGGTGATCTTGTATTGCCTGAAGCAGAATTAATGCAGTTGGTAGGCCTTGCTGAGGGCGATGTTTTTTCACGTAGTCAGGTGACTGCGGCGACGGAGGCATTAAATAGCCGCCTGGGTGAAGAGGGTTTTGCTTTTGCTAATATTAATGCGATTCCAGAAGTGGATAAGGAAAATCATCTGATTTCTTTAACCTTTTTTGTAGATCCTGGGCGTCGTGTTTATGTACGCCGGATTAATATTAGCGGTAATAAGGGAACGAAAGATGAAGTGGTACGACGTGAATTCCGTCAGATGGAAGGTGGTTGGATTTCAACCGCGCAGATAGATCGTTCTCGTGTGCGCGTGCAGCGCCTGGGGTTTTTTGAGAATATCAATATTGAAACGCCATCAGTGCCGGGTGTTGCGAACCAGGTGGATGTCTCGCTCTCTTTAGATGAGCGCTCTTCTGGTTCGTTGACGGCGGGCATTGGTTTTTCACAAACGCAAGGTATGCTGATTAATGCCAGCATTAGCCAGGACAACTTCATGGGGAGTGGTAAGCGTATCACCGCCAACATCAACAATAGTGATGTGAATACGGTTTACAGCTTTTCATACAACAATCCGTATTATACGGTGGATGGCATTAGTCGCGGTTTTAACCTCTCTTTTAGAGAGACAGATGCGACTGAGGCGAATATTGCCTCGTACACTTCAGATCAGTATGGTGTGGGCGTCAAGTACGGTTTTCCATTGAGTGAATTTAATCGAGCATCATTGGGGATTGCTTATGAAAATACCAGCATCCATACCTCCGTATTAACGCCTCAATCAGTATTGGATTTCCTCAGTGAAAACTCGGATGAGTTTAATATCTATAAATTGACGTTAGGCTGGTCTCATGACACCCGTAACCGAACTATCTTTGCCAATGATGGGCTGTTGGTGAGTTTGAGTAATACGATTTCGCTCCCTGGTAGCGGTCTGGAGTATTATAAGATTGATGCCCGGGTGATGAAATTTCAGCCAATTACTAAAACCTTTACGCTTTTGATGAAGGGATCCATTGGCTATGGAGACAGCTATTCTGATACCACGCGCCTGCCATTTTTTGAGCATTACTATGCCGGTGGTAGTAGCTCGGTGCGTGGTTTTGAGGGGAATTCGCTTGGGCCTCAAGAAAATAATGTATCTCAGGGTGGCACACTGAAAGTGGTGGCGAATCTTGAGCTAATTGTGCCGATGCCGTTTGCGGATAAGGATAACCGTTCGCTGCGCTTGAGTGGCTTCTATGATATTGGTAATGTATTCGCGACTAGCAATGATTATGATTCGGCAGAATTGAGGACATCGGCAGGCATTGCACTGATCTGGATGTCGCCGATTGCACCACTGACATTTAGTTACGCATTTCCTCTGAATGATAAGCAGGGTGATGAACTTGAGCGCTTTCAGTTTACGCTGGGCTCTTTTTTCTTCTAAATTATGGACAGTTGGGGTTGAGGTTTGAATAAAATAATCAAAATGGTTTTAGTGGGTGTTATGCCGCTGTTACTGGCATTACCTGTTGTGGCCGCAGACCTTAAATTGGGGTATGTTGATGCGGTGAAGCTGTTTCAAGAGGCACCGCAGGCCGCGCAGTCCGAGGTGATGTTACGGCAAGAGTTTGCTGAGCGCGAAAAGGAATTATTAGCCTCACAGGCAAAGGTGAAAGCGCTAGATGATCGTCTCAGACGTGATGCGATGGTGATGAGTGAAAGTGAGCGTAAAAAGATTGATAATGAATTAACCTCGATTTCACGCGATATGCGGCGTAACCAGGAAGAGTTTCGTGAAGACCTGAACCGGCGCCGTAATGAAGAAATCGCAAAGGTGCAGGAATTTATTAAACAGGTTATTGACAATCTTGGTCGCGAAGAGGACTTTGACCTGATCTTCTTTGAAGGGATCGCCTTTGCAAACCCTGAGCTTGAGATTACCTCAAAGGTTCTTACCCGGTTGCAAACGCTCTCCAAATAAAGCGTAAAAGGAGATGTCCACTTGGGATTAACACTGGCGCAATTGGCATCTCACCTTGGCTGTGAATTTGACGGCGATGCTAGCTGCCTGATATCCGGCGTCGCAACGTTGGTGGATGCGACCAGCGGCGACTTGAGTTTTTTGGTGAGTTCAAAATACCGCGCTGATCTGGCGGCCACACAAGCATCGGTGGTGGTGATGGCAGACCAAAACCGTCGTGCCTACGCTGGAAATGTACTGATTGCGAAAGACCCTTACCTGACCTATGCGCGTGCAGCACAGCTGTTTTACCCTGAAAGACGTCATGAAGGTGGTGTTCACCCCGCGGCGGTGGTAGATCCCACCGCGCAGATTGATGCTGCGGCATGGGTGGATGCGCTGTGCGTAATAGGGCCTGAGGTGGTGGTGGGTGCCAATGCGCAGATTGGTGCAGGTTGTATCCTTGATCGTGATATTACGATTGGCCGCGATTGCCGTTTATTAGCGAACGTGACGATTCATGGTCACGCCTCATTGGGTGAGCGTTGTGTGATTCAACCGGGGGTGGTCATCGGCAGTGATGGCTTTGGTTATGCCAATGACCAGGGGAAGTGGGTTAAAATCCCGCAAGTAGGTGGCGTGATACTGGGCGATGATGTTGAGGTGGGGGCCAATACCACCATTGATCGTGGTGCGTTGAGTGATACGATCATCGGAAATGGGGTTATACTGGATAATCAGGTACAGATCGCCCACAATGTTCATATTGGCGAGCAGACGGCGATAGCCGGCTGTACCGGTGTTGCGGGGAGCACGCATATTGGAAAGCGATGTGCGATTGGCGGTCATGTGGGCATCGTTGGCCATTTGACGATTGCCGATGGGGTGCACGTTAGCGCCAAGACGTTTGTCAGCCAGTCGATTGATAAAGCGGGTTTTTATTCATCAGGTACACCAATCGAATTGAATGCGCGCTGGCGTAAGAATTTTGTGCGGATGAAGCAGTTGGATGAGATGGCGCGTCGTATCAAAACGCTTGAAAAAATGGTTCACAAATTATCTAATGATGTCTGAAGGCAAAGGGTAGAGTAGAAGAGATGATGCAGGAGAAGGAAGGGCTGGTCGATGTGGGCGCAATGGATATCCATCAAGTGATGCAGCATTTGCCGCACCGTTACCCTTTCTTGCTGGTAGATAAAGTGATTAGCTGTGTACCGGGTGAGTCGCTTTCGGCTCTGAAAAATGTGACGATCAATGAGCCTTTTTTTCCCGGTCATTTTCCGATCAAGCCCGTGATGCCGGGGGTGTTGATTCTTGAGGCATTGGCCCAGGCAACGGCTATCTTAACCGCAAAAAGTATGAGCGATGAGCCTGACGGTGAAACGCTCTATTATTTAGTCGGTATTGATAACGCGCGTTTTAAACAGCCTGTTGAACCGGGTGATCAATTAGTATTGAAGACAGATCTTATTCGTAACAAACGCAGTATCTGGAAGTTTGATGCCAAAGCATTCGTTGGTGATAAGGTGGTAGCGAGTGCTGAAATTCTCTGTTCGGTGCAATCTGCATAATGAAAGTGTGTGTAAATAAAGAAAATTTATGATTCATAGTTCTGCAATTATTGACCCTGCTGCACGTCTCGCTGATGATGTGACGGTGGGGCCTTTTTCAACTATCGGGGCGGGTGTTGAGATCGGCTGCGGTAGTGTCATCGGTTCGCATGTGGTGGTTAAGGGGCCGACGACCATTGGTGAAAATAATCAGATTTTCCAATTTTCCTCAGTGGGTGAAGATCCGCAAGATAAGAAATATCAGGGCGAAGTGACGTGCCTTGACATTGGCAACAACAACGTGATTCGAGAGGGATGCACGCTCAATCGAGGGACGGCTCAAGACCGCGGTGTGACCTCAATTGGAAACGATAATTTGATCATGGCGTACGTCCATATTGCCCACGACTGCATCGTCAAAGACAATACGATCCTGGCCAATAATGTGGCCCTAGCGGGGCATGTCACGATCGAAAATTTCGCCATTTTAGGTGGTTATACTTTAGTGCATCAGTTTTGTGTGATTGGCACTTATGCATTTACCGCGATGGGCAGTGTGTTGCCAAAGGATGTGCCGCCTTATGTACTGGCCTCGGGCCACATGGCCAAACCGTACGGGCTTAATATAGAAGGGCTGAAACGCCGTGGCTTTAGTAGCGAGACGATTCGTGATCTACGCCGTGCTTATAAATTAATCTATAAGGCAGGTATTACCACTGAGCAAGCATCGCAGCAGATGCGAGACCTTAACCCTGCTTCTGACGAAATTGCTGTGTTGGCTGACTTTATCGACAAGTCACAACGTGGCATTGTTCGTTAATCATTTTACGTTATCTGAGAAATCATCATCGTGCGTATTGGGATTGTTGCAGGAGAGGCATCAGGAGACCTGCTTGGCGCTGAATTGATGCAGGCGATTAAACGCCGTGTACCCGAGGCTCGCTTTGAAGGGATCGCCGGTCCGAAGATGATCGCGCAGGGCTGCGATGCACTTTACCCATCTGAAAAGCTGGCGGTAATGGGCTTGATTGGTATCGGCAAGTACATGGAGCTGCGCTCAATTCGTGCGGGGCTTGCGCGCAAACTGCTGAATGATCCACCGGATGTTTTCATTGGCATTGATGCACCCGATTTTAACATTGGGCTTGAGACTCGCCTGCGCAAGCAGCATATTCCGACGGTGCATTACGTGAGCCCATCGGTCTGGGCGTGGCGTCAGTATCGCCTACCAAAAATTGCACGTGCCATTGATTTGATGATCACCTTATTTCCATTTGAAGCCAAATTTTACGAAGAACATGATGTGCCGGTTAAGTTTGTGGGACATCCATTGGCAGATATGATTCCGCTAGAGACGGATAGTGTTGCGGCACGTCATGCGCTGGGGCTACCGCAGGATAAGCAGATTATTGCGCTGCTGCCGGGGAGCCGAGTGGGCGAGGTATCCCGCCTCTCTGAGTATTTTGTAGAGGCTGCGGCGCAGTGCATCGAGCAACGACCGGGCCTTCACTTTGTAGCGCCTTTTGCCAACAGCGAAACACGTGAGATATTTGAGCAAGCGTTGCAAGCAAAGGCACCACATCTGCCTGTCACCATCCTTGATGGTCAGTCACGTGAGGCGATGGCCGCCGCCGATGCGGTGTTACTTGCTAGTGGCACGGCAACCCTGGAAGGGATGTTACTAAAAAAACCGATGGTAGTTGCCTATCGCCTCAAGCCTTTTTCTTATTGGCTGGCGATGCAGTTATTGAAGGTTGATAATTATTCGTTGCCTAATCTATTGCTAGGAAAGCGTGTGATCCCCGAGATTATTCAAGACGATGTCACAGCTGAAAGCCTTTCCAGCGCGCTACTGGCTTACTTGGACGCCCCTGAAAAGGTGGCTGAGTTACAGCAACAGTTTCTGGCCATGCACCATGAGCTTAGGCAAAATGCCAGTGAAAATGCAGCAGATGCCGTGCTATCAGTGGTTGAGCGTGCGTGCAGTATGGGGCAAGGCTCAGTAAAAAGCTGAGCGCCCGTCTGTTGCTATGATGGTGTTGATTGCTGAAACCTGAGCGTCTCCTCGGGTGATGCATTCGCGATATCCATCTTATTGTTAGTCGGTACTTAATACGCCATTGCACTTGAAGATAGCAACGGTATTGAAATGCAGTTGGAAAACAACTTATTTGGCAGCTATAGCGCTGACATCAACTTATGCTGGAGGATGAGCTAAAGGTGAAAGGGGGGGCGTATTCAAAGGCCGATGATTGGCAGCCATATGTGGTAACGGATGGTCATTTGATCACCGGCCAGAATCCTGCGTCATCAGCGCTGGTTGCGAAGGCGGTGTTGGCGATGATCAACGATTAACTGGTTAACTCAACGCAATACTTAATATTGGGAGGGAATCAAGAATCGAGCTGGAATTAAGGTCTATTTGGAATGATTTCGGGCTCGCATTGCCCGTTTGCACCGCTTTAATTCAGTATAAATTGAGATGGCTCAACATAAACGGTGATATATCCTCAGTTTATTGATATTCTGTGGCTTTAATCCTAGATAGAAGAGAATCCGCGTGGCTAAGCCCAATTATGCTTTTGAAAAGCGTCAAAAAGAGATCGCTAAAAAGAAGAAGAAGGAAGAGAAGCGCCTGCTAAAAGCAGCTGCGGCGGGCGAAAGTCAGCAGCAGAACGATCAGCCGATATCAGCCAGCGATGATAAGGCAGCAACAAACAGCGACACCTAGTAAGGCAATTGAAGCCAATAATTTTTAACAACACATTAAGGAAGGCATAGCATGAGTACAGGTACAGTAAAGTGGTTTAATGCAGATAAAGGTTTTGGTTTCATTACGCCAGAAGACGGCGGAAAGGACCTTTTTGTTCATCATTCTGAAATTCAGGCTGGTGGCGGTTATGCCACGCTTAATGATGGTCAGAAAGTAGAATACGAAGTAGGCGAAGGCCAGAAAGGGCCGTGTGCTAATAAGGTTGTGCCGGTCTAATTGCATTGCTGTTAGGGTGCTTTTAAAGCATTAACTAATGGCGCCCGGGGTGCCCCGGGCCAGAGCGAAATTCCCCCTAATTACCTGTAGGTATTAGGGGGAATTATGATTTATATTTTATTCTTACTCAGAAAGCATATCGATTCATGCTTTCATTAATTCGTGGGTGACCAGGTTGATAGGCACGTGCCTACCGTGAAGCCATCATTTCTATTTTTCTTTTGAAAATGTCTCTACCCAACCCCTTTTCGGACTAAGCTACATCCCTGCATTTCAGTTGTAGATATTCGGCACCGAAAGCCGAGAGTGTGTTATGGGTCACTTGTTTGTGGTAAATAGGTTGGCTACACATAGATAGTAATACCCGAATAATCTGTACGTGCTAATATTCTAATTTTTGATTGTTTTTTGAGGCATAGTAAATGTCCTAGGTACAGAATGTCATATTTCTGTACTATAGTTGCTGTCTGGGCAAGTTCAATAAAAAAATAACATATGAGAAACGGTATGATTTTAGGTAAGAAAATTGTTTATGGCGCTATTTTTTGTATATCGTTGAGTGGCTGTGGTGGTGGTAGCGGTGGTGACGGTGTTACTCTTGGAACTACTGGATTGACCTATACGGGTTTGACCACTCAAGCAAGCTTGACGACAGGCAATGGTGAGCAGATTAGTACTCGTTCTTATAAAAATGGTGGATCGGGGCAGGGGATGGGTACTATTTTTACTGGGCTCAACGAAGTTGATGCTGAACTGGGCAAGCCCTGGGCACTTATCCTTGCAAAAACCTTGGTAGCGGCCGTCAATAAAATAGAGCCTGCTAATAGTGATGAGTTCTTTACCGGGGCCGTAGTGACTGAAAGCGATTCGTTCGATGGTAGCTGTGGTGGCAACGCATCCTTTACTATGGCCATCGATGATGAGACGGGTGATTTTAACGGATCAATGACGTTTAATCGCTACTGTGAGTCGGAAGAGATTATCAACGGTAGTATCACTCTATCGGGAAGCTTTAATGCCGGTGTCTTCAGCAGTATGACGATGGCCATGACATCGGTTTCGGTCACATCAGGTAGTGATACTGTCTGGATGGATGGCACGCTCTCTTTTAATCCCAGTGCGACGACTTCTGTTATCACAATGAATATGAAGTTGAAAGCAGGTGGTTCTAGTGAAGTCTTCTGGATGGAGAGCTTTACTTTAACTATAGCAGCGGGCGCGGGCGGTGATGATCTCACGATGGCGGGTCGGTTTTATCACCCAAGCTATGGGTATGTCAATATCACCACACCAACAGCATTTCATTATACTGGATCAAACCAATATCCATTTCCCGGCACCATGGTCGCGGCTGGCAGCAATGGTAGCGTTGTGACGCTTGTCTCGTTGTCGACCACTGTATATCAAATCAGCATCGATACTGATGGCGACGGTAATTTCGAGCAGATCGATAATGGTCTATGGGCTGAGCTGTAAATCAATGATAGACCATGGGTTAGATATTTGAGGGCTGGTAGTTGGCGCTAAAGGGGGCTGTTTTCTCAGCCTCCTTTCAAAACTGACTGGATGGGTGAAATCAGATTGTTTGAACGTTAGTACTTAAACGACTATTCAATAATAGATGCAAAATAGCTTGCCTCGAGCACCAATATTTCATCGTTAAAATCATAAGTAGGGTTTGTATACCTGGTATCCCCTTTTTTTATTACTGCCGATATTAATCAGGTAACCTGATGCTTCTTTTAGTATAAAAGAAAAGCCTTCTGTTGCCGTATTCGTTGGACCTTCAACAATATTTTCTTCTCCCACTAGATTCTCGGTGATGCAATACGATGCTAGTACTGGAAAAATGACTTTAAGTTTTTGAGCAAATTTGGGACACTATCGCTACGAGTATAGTTAGTGGGGAACCGGCTTTAGGCGTTGGTAACGGCTCAAGCGATTCAATGGCCTGTCGATTAATGTGTATGGTGGTAATGGTTAATTTTCCGGGAGAGAGATAGATGTCGATTCTGATCGATCAAGAAACACGCGTGATATGTCAGGGTTTTACAGGGAAGCAGGGGACGTTTCACTCCCAGCAGGCGATTGAATATGGCACCCATTTTGTGGGTGGTGTGACGCCGGGTAAGGGGCGGCAGACGCATCTTGATTTGCCGGTGTTTAATACCGTGCATGATGCGGTGGCAGAGACCGGTGCGGATGCGACGATGATCTACGTGCCTGCCCCTTTTGCGGCGGATGCGATCCTTGAGGCGGCAGATGCTGGTATCAAGGTGATTGTTTGCATCACTGAAGGAATCCCGGTGCAGGATATGATTAAAGTGAAGGCGCAGCTCGCCAGTTATGATGCGCGCCTGATCGGGCCTAACTGCCCCGGTGTGATTACGCCGGGTGCATGCAAGATCGGCATCATGCCGGGTGCGATCCACCAACCGGGCGTGGTCGGGGTGGTCTCGCGTTCGGGGACGCTAACCTACGAAGCGGTACATCAAACCACCGGTAACGGCCTGGGCCAAAGCACCTGTGTGGGTATTGGTGGCGACCCAATTCACGGCATGAACTTTATCGATTGCCTTGAATTATTCGAACAGGATGAGCAAACCAAAGCGATCATGATGGTGGGTGAAATCGGCGGCACGGCTGAAGAAGAGGCTGCCGAATATATTAAATCAAATGTCACCAAACCGGTGGTCTCTTATATTGCGGGTCTGACCGCACCTGTGGGCAAACGCATGGGCCACGCTGGTGCGATTATCTCTGGTGGCAAGGGTACTGCGAGCGATAAGATTGACGCGCTGAAAAATGCGGGTGTCTCGATTGCAGCATCACCGGCGGATATGGGTGATCGAATCCTTGAGGTTTGCCCGGCTAAATAAGCGTGACAGTGGTGTGATAGAGGGTTATTTTGAACAATAAATTACGCGTCGCAATGGCGCAGATCGATCTGTTAGTTGGCGATGTCGCTGGCAATCGTGCGAAGGTGGTTGAAGCAGCATTGGACGCGCGTGATCGACTCAAAGCAGATGTGGTGGTCTTCCCTGAATTAACCTTAACGGGCTACCCGCCGGAAGACCTGCTGCTGCGCCCTGCGATGGTCGGGCAGATCGATGTTGCGTTGGCGGCGATAAAGTCTCGTGTGAATGGCATTAGCATCGTGCTTGGCTACCCTCATTATGATGATAGTGGTTGTTACAACGCGGCGGCCGTGATTGCCAACGGTGAGATTCAGCACCGTTATTTCAAACAGTCGCTGCCTAACCATAGCGTGTTTGATGAGAAGCGTTATTTCAAGGCGGGTAGCGCGTCATCGGTCACTGAAATTAACGGCATGAAGGTTGCTCTCTCAATCTGTGAAGATATCTGGCAGCCGCAGGCGCTTGAACAGGCGCAGCAGGCGGGCGCACAGCTGGTGATTAATATTAACGCATCCCCTTTCCATGCCGGCAAACAGCAGCAGCGTGAGGCCGTGTTGGCGCAGCGTGTTGCGGAGAGTGGCCTGCCGATTGTTTATCTGAATTTAGTGGGTGGCCAGGATGAGTTGATCTTTGATGGTGGCTCATTTGTGATCAATGCACAAGGCGCCGTGACGCAGCGTCTGCCAGCACTGGTTGAGTCATTGATGGTGACGGAGTTTACGATTGAAGCGAATGGTGCGTTGGTACCACAGCCTGCCTGGGTGACACCGCTACCGACTAATGATGCGATGATCTACAACGCAATCGTTTTAGCGGTGCGGGATTATATTCATAAAAATGGTTTTAACAGTGTGGTGATTGGGCTCTCGGGTGGCATCGATTCGGCACTGACGTTGGCAATCGCGGTCGATGCAATGGGTGCAGCCCATGTGGAAGCGGTAACAATGCCATCACGCTACACGGCTGATATGAGTATTGAAGACTCCTTTACGGAGTGTGAGGCATTGGGGGTGACGTGCCATCAGATTGAAATCGAGCCAATGTACCAATTGTTCCTAACGGCGTTGCAGGATGACTTCCTTGACGATAAACCCGATACGACCGAAGAGAATATTCAGGCGCGCTGTCGTGGCGTTATTTTGATGGCGATTTCGAATAAAGGGCGCAAAATTGTGCTCACCACCGGTAATAAGAGCGAGATGTCGGTGGGGTATGCGACGCTCTATGGCGACATGGCGGGAGGCTTTGCGCCGCTGAAGGATGTGCCAAAGTTGTTGGTCTACCGGCTCTCGAATTATCGTAATACGCTGTCAGCGGTGATCCCGCAGCGGGTGATTGATCGTCCGCCTTCGGCTGAGTTGGCAGCCGATCAAAAAGATGAAGATAGCCTGCCGCCTTATGAAATACTGGATCCCGTGCTGGAGATGATTGTCGAGCGAGACATGGGGCCGGATGCGATTATCAAAGCCGGTTATGATAGTGAGATGGTGCATCAGATAGTGGCGATGGTGAAACGCAATGAATATAAGCGCCGCCAGGCGCCGCCGGGAGTGAAGATCACTGCGCGTGCCTTTGGGCGTGATCGTCGTTATCCGATTACTTCCGGCTTTCATGAGGCATAATAACGACATACAATCTATTGAGATGGGGTCTATTAGCTTAGGGACGTGCACGTCCCTTAATGAGGAGCATGCAATGAAAAAGGTAGAGGCGGTTATTAAGCCGTTTAAGCTGGATGATGTACGCGAAGCGTTATCTGAGATTGGCATCAGCGGTATGACGGTGATTGAAGCGAAGGGCTTTGGGCGTCAGAAGGGGCATACCGAACTCTATCGCGGTGCGGAATATGTTGTCGATTTCCTGCCTAAGATTAAGATTGAATTAGTGGTGGCTGAGTCTCAGTTGGATCAATGCATTGAGGCAATCACTGAGGTGGCGCGCACCGGTAAGATTGGTGACGGCAAGATCTTTGTGAGTGATGTGCAGCGTGTCATCCGTATTCGCACCGGCGAAGAGGGTGACGACGCAATCTAGGCATTGGCCTGGCTTTTCAGTGAAGCGTTAATCAAAATAGGGGTAATGGCAGCGCTGTGACCCCGGTTGTTTTATGGGAAGTGCTTAACCACGTCATCCAAGTTGCGACGTGGTGTCGGTTCTGGCAGTTCTGCCGGATAGCCAACACTGAGGATCGCGATCGGTTGCAGCTCATCATTGTGATTGAGTAGCGCTTTTACGGCCTGGTCATCAAAGTCTCCCACCCAGGTTGAGCCCATTCCTGCCGCCACAATTGCGAGCTGTGCATAGGTGGCGGCGATGGTGGCATCTTGCACGGCGTAGAGTGATGCGCCACGTTCACCAAAACTTCCGGCGGAGCGTGCGGGGTCTGCGCTGAAGACCAGGCAGACCGGTGCTTCGGCAATAAATGCCTGCCCATTGGCGGCTTTTTGCAGTGCTTCGCGCGTGCTCTGGTCATGAATGACGGTGATCTGGTAGGCCTGTAGGTCGCCAGCAGAAGGCGCGGCACAGGCCATCTCAAGCACCGCGTGAAGTTTGCCTGCTTCAACCGGTGTGGTGGCCTGGTACTTTCTCACCGAATGTCGGTGGCGCACTGTTTCGAAGAAGTCCCACATATGTTTACTCCTCGTATTGATATTAAAGCGTTTACTAGCTACATCGCGGATGGTGGGGTGTAGTCTGGAAAATTAATTTGGCGTACGCGTAACGCATCATTGGCAAGTGATGGCAGGCCGAGTTGTTGATAAGCGGTTGCCATGATGGTGAGTGCTTGCGGAATTGCAGGGGTACGCGGCAGGGTCTCTATGATGTATTTAGCGCGATTGGCCGCGGCGGTGAAGGCTTCGCGGCTGAGGTAGTAGCTCGCCACATGCAGTTCTGCTTGCGCTAGCAGGTTGCGCAGGTGAACCATGCGCTGGCGCGAGTCTGGGCTATAGCGGCTGTCTGGAAAGCGCTCGACCACTTCTTTGAAATAGAAGAATGATGCCTGAATCGAACCAGATTCTCGTTTAGTCACATCAAGGTTAAACATGCGGTCAAGGTTGTCTTTACCCTGATTAAACTTGGCGAGGCCTCGCAGGTAGTAGGCGTAGTCGACATGTTCATGGCGTGGATAGGTCTTAATAAAACGATCGGCATTGGCGATTGCCGATGCTGACTCATTGAATTTATAATAGGCGTAGGCTGAGTTGAGTTGGGCGTGTTGAGCATAGATGCCAAATGGAAAGCGTGTCTCAAGGGTGTCGAAATGAGTGATCGCTATCTCATAGTCTTTTATATCAAGCGCTTTTTTGGCACGTTCGTAGAGTTCGTTTGCAGTCAGTTCTGAGTCATCTTTTTCTTGCAAGGTTGAGCAGCCTGCTAACAGGACGATCAGTAATGGGGCGATGAAATGTAAAACACGCATGGGTTACCAACTTGGTTGAATAAAACGGGTCTGGGTTAAAGGCCTCAGTTGAGGCCTAGATTATAGCCCATTATTCACTCAGCGAGGCTTGGATATCTCCGATCTTTCTGATCCACGGCTTGTTTTTACTCAGAGAGGCCGGTAGCGACTGGGATGCCGTTAGTGCCGCCTCTCGGCTGGTGTAGCTGCCGTAAACCAGTGAAAACCAGGCGATGTCGCCGCGGTTCTTTTTATAATAGGCCACTTTGTTGGTCAGCCCGCCATTTTTAATCTGCTGGCGTAGTAATGCTTCATTCTCTGTGCCGAGTACCTGGATAGTGAACAGTTGTGGGCCCTGCGACATTAGCCAATGGGTATCTCTGATGGTCTTGCTGCTTGCCATCAGGTTTTTAGGCCCTGGGGTGGCGGTGATAACGGGAGAGGGGACTGGGGTGGGCACTAAAGCGGGTTCCATTTTAGCCGCAGCGTGGTTGTGTGGTGGCGAGCTGTTTAGCCCGAGAATTTGGTAGGCCTGATTGGTGATGATGGCTGCTTGCTGGAGAGCGGATGTGGTTGAATAATCATCGACCACTTGTTTGGCGAGTAGCGCGGCGCTGGCGGGATTGCCCAAGTCTAGCTGCTGTTTTGCTGAGAACACTAGCCGTTGTGCGACACGCTCGTTAAGGGCGCTGATGCGCTGGCGGGTGTCTTCGCTATATTTTCCATCGGGGTAGTGGTTATTTAATTCATTTAGAAAGGTGAGTGCCATCTGGACTTCGAACGGGATGACTGTCGCCCCTGCATCAAGTTTTCGAATGGCAGATTCATAGGCGCTGAGGCCGCGCAGGTAATAGGCGTAGTCACTGTTTTTATGTTGTGGATGCTCGTTGATAAAGCGCTCGGTGGTGGCAATGGTGGAGCTGCTCTGACCCGTTTTATGGTAAGCGTAAGCGAGTTCTAGGCGCCCCTGTAGGGCAAATTTATCGGTTGGAAATTGTGTAATGAGGGCATTGAAGTGACGAATCGCGGCTGGATTGTCGCCAATGTTCATCGCCTCTTTGCCTGAACTATAGATTGTGCTGGCAGTCATGTGCTGGTTTTCATGAGGGAGCTCACTACTGCTGTTTTGTGCGGTGGTGGCACAACCTGAGAGTAGTAGCGAAAATGCAGCGATAAAACAGTATACTGTGTTGGATGGTCGCATATGTTTAGATCCTGTTGGCCGGGGTGTCCTTTCCAGTGAAGGCACCATGAATAGTGGTAAGTGCCGTTAAAACGGCACAGGTCGATCACTTGTGAATTGATTATGAGCTTATATGCTCGTGAATAAAAGGTTTGGTGGCGGTTTGTCATGAGTGAAATAGAGCATTTAAGTGCGACAGTGGATGATGAGCTAGCGGGGCAGCGTCTTGATAAGATTCTGGCCCAGGTTTTTTCGGACTATTCGCGTGCACGTCTGCAGCAGTGGGTGTGTGATGGGGTGGTACTGGTCGATGGCAAACAATTGCGTTCAAAAGATAAGTTACGCGGCGGCGAGCAGATCGAAATTACGGTTGAGCTGGAAGAAGAGGTTGACTCAAAGCCGGAGGCGATTCCTCTCGATATTATCTATGAAGATGCATCGATTTTGGTGATCAACAAGCCCGTTGGCCTGGTGGTGCATCCCGCTGCGGGCAATCGCGAAGGGACGATGTTGAATGCGTTGTTGCACCGTGCGCCAGAGCTAGCCAATGTGCCGCGTGCTGGAATCGTGCACCGCCTCGATAAAGATACCAGCGGTCTGCTGGTGGTGGCGCGTACCCTTAAATCGCAGAAGGTGTTGACCGAGCAGATCCAGCGGCGGGAATTTGAGCGTGAATATCAAGCCGTGGTGAATGGCGTGATGACGGCAGGTGGTACGGTTGATGCCGCCATCGGGCGTCATCCCACGGCGCGAACCCGCATGGCAGTGGTTGGGCGCGGTAAAGAGGCGCGTACTCACTATCGGGTGATAAAGCGTTTCCGTTCCCATACCCATGCGCTAGTGAAGTTAGAGACCGGTCGTACTCATCAGATTCGTGTACACATGGCGCATATTCGTTATCCGATTGTGGGTGATCCGGTCTACGGTGGACGGCTGCGTATTCCTAAAGGCTGCGGCGAGGTGCTGAATGGTATGTTGCGCACTTTTAAACGCCAAGCACTGCACGCGGCAAAACTGGGGCTAGTGCACCCTGACAGCGGTGAGATGATGTCATGGGAGGCGCCGCTACCCACGGATATGAGCCGGCTGTTGCAAGTGCTTGACGAAGACCTGAAACTGGCTGAATAAACATGGCCGGCGGGATTGATTCAGGCCGCATTGTTTCTGATCGAATTGATTCGGTTGAAAGGCTGCGCTGGATTGTCCCTGACTGGCCTGCGCCGGCCCATGTGCGGGCAGCCTCTTCATTGCGCTGCGGCGGCAGCAGTGTGGGCGAATATGCGGGGCTTAACCTTGGCGATCATGTTGCAGACGATCTTGTTGCGGTGGCCGCTAATCGTACACGGTTACAACAGGCACTGGCGTTACCGGCATCGCCAACCTGGTTGACGCAGATTCATGGGGTTGATTGTGTCGATGCGGCCAATAGCCCTATTGGCATTGAAGCGGATGCTAGCTTTACCTCTCAAACGGGTATCGTCAGTACGGTGCTCAGCGCAGACTGCCTGCCAGTATTACTGTGTGATCAACGTGGTACTTCGGTGGCGGCACTTCACGCGGGCTGGCGAGGGCTGGCTGACGGGGTGATCGAATCTACCATCGCGGCGTTAGGCGAACCACGAACGTTGATGGCGTGGCTCGGCCCTGCCATTGGCCCGCAGCAATTTGAAGTGGGGGCTGAGGTACATGCCGCCTTTGTTGCGCGTGATGCGGCTGCCGCCGATGCCTTTGTCCCGGTTCGCGACGGCCATTGGCATGCCGATCTCTACCAGTTGGCAAGGCTAATCCTGAGAAAACAAGGCGTCAGTGCTATTTATGGCGGCCAGTGGTGTACCGTCAGCAGCCCCGAATATTTTTATTCTTACCGTCGTGATGGTGTTACCGGGCGCATGGCGACGTTGATCTGGATGGTGGATTAAGACGAATGGGCATTTCGCCCGCTTCCTCCGCGTTCCATTGTCCTTTTTTGCTTAAACTCCTGTAGAATTGCCGCTCTTTCATTGGTCATATAATGGTTAATTCTCGCGTATGAATACGAATTTCTTGAAGGTTATGGTTTTGTTGGGTTCCCTGGGGATGCTGTCAGGGTGTAGTAATCCGCCGTTGATTGATGCGGTTGACTCTGGCAGTGTACGCGCGGTTGAGGATCTGCTGCATCAGGGCATCGACGTGAACGTCTTTAATCGTGCCGGTGATTCGGCGCTAGCGCTGGCGATTCGTCACGGTCACCTTGAAATTACCGCGTTACTATTGAAGCGTGAAGTTGATATCAATGCACCGGGTGTATTGGGTACAACGCCACTGATGCTGGCTGTTTCAGGCCCGTATCCCGGCATCGTCAAACATATGATCGATATGGGGGCGGATGTGAATGCAGGCGACGTCAATGGCAATACCGCACTGATGTTACCGCCTATGACTGATGAACCAGAGGTGATTGAGATTCTGATCGCCCATGGTGCCGAGGTGAACGATTTCAACCGTGAAACCATCGGGCCGTTGATGGTGGCTTCATTCATGGGCCATATGAAAATTGCTGAGTTGCTGATCGCGCATGGTGCTGATGTCAATATACAGGCCAAAGATGGGCAGACCTCGTTGATGCGTGCGGCGCGTCAGGGCAAACTCGATATGATCGACCTGTTGCTGCAGCATGGTGCCGATATGGATGCTAAAACAGTCGATGGTGAGAGTGCGATTGATTGGGCGATGGAGCAAAACCAGCTTGAAGCCGTCGACTATTTGAGAAAGCGCGGTGCTTAATGCAATTGATGGCAGGCTGGAATATTTTTGATGTTACTGATAAGTAGGATCAGGCAATGAGCCCGTTGGCGTGGATTGTACTATTTTGTCTGTTAGTGGGTGTGCTGAGTGTGGTTGCCGCAGGTCTATTTCTGTTGTTGCCGACCGCGATGCGTACTCGCCTGTTACCGCACCTAATTAGTTTTGCTACGGGTGCTTTATTAGGCGCTGCCTTCCTTGCTCTATTGCCTCATGCGCTGGAGAGCGTGCCGGATGGCGATACGCACCGCGTGACGTTTGCGGTGCTGTTGGGGCTGCTCGGTTTCTTCATCATGGAGAAGATGGTGATATGGCGTCATTGTCATCACACCGATTGCGAGGCGCATCATCATGCGCATGAGGGCGATGGGCATAACGGAGGTGTAGCGGGGCCGTTGATTGTGGTGGGTGATGCGGTGCATAACCTGATTCACGGGGTCTTAATCGCGGCGGCTTTTCTGGTTGATATCCACCTGGGTATTGTCACCAGTCTGGCGGTAATGGCGCATCAAATCCCGCAGGAGTTGAGTAATTTTGCGGTGCTGCTGAATAGCGGCATGAGTCGTTCACGCGCGTTAGTCTTAAATATCTTCTCTAGTTTGACCGCGCCACTGGGTGGCGTGATTGGTTATTTTGGTCTGAATGGTGTTGAGTGGTTAATGCCTTATATGCTGGCGATCGCGGTCTCGAGTTGTATTTATATTGCAGTATCGGACTTGATCCCCGGTCTGCATAAACGCACTGAAGTGAGTGCCTCATTGCTACAAGTGTTATTGATCTGTGGTGGCGTCATGGTTATCTATATGACCCACTTGTTATTGCATTAATGGTTCACCTAAAAATGAGTTAATTTCTTCTCGATTAGAGAGAAAGGCTGGATAGGGGAATAGTCAGGGAACAATGGTTTATGGCCGTGGTGGTTGGCCAGATCACCCCGGCATCGTCGCGAAAGGGAATACCTTCACTTGAATCTGCACTGGAGATTATCGCCAGCGAAGGAATCGAAACCCGCCTATCTCCCATCGACATCCTCATCGGCTGATTGTTCGATGGCACTGCTGGAAATCCTGCAATACCCAAATGCGCGTCTTAAGGGCCGCTCTATTCATTCATGAACGCAGCGCTTAAACCCCCAATCCGCTACATCAGCGTTGCAAATTTTGGCAATAGTCCTGTTACGGTGTGTCCCTTGGGTATTACCTGCTATTGACGCCTTGAGGTAACAAATTTGGCATTCAATCTGCTAAGCAGGTGTGTCAGGATATCTTGTTGTTTGATGATGTCTTGCGTGAGTTTATTGCCGACCTGGAAGAGCATGCTGCCTAGATTAAAATAGACTTCATCGTCATCACCAACCGCCAGTACGGTTGGGCTGCGGATGTAGTACGCCCTGTTGGTATACCACGCTGATTGCCAGTGCGCCTATCAGTCCAGCAATCACAACGGCGGCGATAATATTGATCTTTTTCGGGTTGGAGACAATTACATCGATTCAATGCTGTATTGAGGATGTATAAAAATAATGGCTTTGGGTCGGCCTACTTGAATGATCTCTTAGCTATGATTTATTGCCAGCGCCCAAATCAGAATTTTCCATGGCAGTTTGTAAAGTATGAATTTCGTGTCATCCTTTTTGAGTATTTATCGTAGTCAGTGATGAGATCTAGTGCTTGTTGAACGGATTTATATGGCTGTACGTACTGTTTTAGCGCCGCATATAACTACCATTTATTTTATTATAATTAAATTAATATAATTACTTTTACTAAAGTCGATAGTGATATTGCCGATCTTAGTCGTGCCTGATAATCAAGGACTGGAATACTGGGCTATTAACAGGAGATATGATATTGAATGTGAAACTAAGAGATGAATTAGGCGACTATAGTAGTGTTGTGTGCCTGAAATCGATCATTACTGGAATGGAAGACGCTTTGGGTGACAAAGCAACCGCGATTGCGTTGATTGCAGCTGGCCGTGCGCGAGGCCGTACTATTGCTAAGGAATTGGATTTAAGTATTGAGCAAGGGCTGGATGAAGTGACGCAGAAAGTGGCGGCTATGTTAGGTAAAGATGGAACGCGTTTAATGCTTTTAAAAAAGATAGAAGAGATCGAAGATGGGTTTCGTGTATATACACAGGAGACTGTCTGCTCGGCCGGTGAAGAGCAAGGCTCTGAGCGTCGTTGCACTTTCACGCTTGGCGCCGCGCAGGGTGTGCTGGAGGCGATTACTGAGCAGCGCTTTAGAGGTGTGCATGTTGAGTCTGTCTTGCGCGGAGGTGAGTTCGATGTATTCGAATACACGCTCCTTGTCCGTTGATCTTTGAACCCGACACCCAATTAAAATTAGATTATTTAGGAGTATTTTATGCGTTCTGATATGTTGAATGAAATATTAAGCGAGCTTGGGGGGGCTTCGGCTGATATTGAAGCATCTGCTGTCATTTCTACGGATGGCTTGATGATGGCCGCGATGTTACCTGCTAACCTGGATGAAGACAGAGTGGGAGCGATGGCTGCTGCGATGTTATCTCTGGGTGACAGAACGGCGCAGGAGCTGGCGCGAGGTTCTTTGGAACAGGTTCTTATTAAAGGGGATAAGGGCTATGTCTTAATGACTCATGCTGGCTCCGAAGCTGTTTTGTCTGTATTGACTAAAGCGGACTGTCGCCTTGGATTGATTTTTTTAGATGTGAAACGTGCTGCGGAAGATATTTCCAAGCTTGTCTGATTATTTTAGGTAGTGAGTTGGCAGCAGCATCAGGTCATTAATTTTTTTAGCGGCGGATTAAAACTCCATCCGTCCACCTAGGTCTATAGTCGCGCTAGTGATGGTGTCCTGACCGGAGATGGTGGCAAAGCTGATATAAGCGGATTTTCCACGTGGAAAGGTTGCTGCCAAGGCCACGCCCAATTTAAAGTAGTCGCGATCGGGGGCGTCAGTTGGAATACTAAACGCGACTGTTGGGTCTTCTACAAAGCGGGCGGTGATTAAGCGTCCATCGTCTTTGAATTCATGCTCCCATTCGACGTATGCGCTGGGAACTAATACTCCCCAGCGTTGGCTGATTGCTTGTGAGGCGCGCACTGCTAATGCAGTTGCAAAGGACTTTGTTTGCTGTTTCGCTATCGCAAGTGCGAGCCCACTTCCGCCTGTTTCTCGATAGCCCTTGATGTCTGCATTGACATAATCGACACGTATGTAGGGGCTAATGAGCAGCCTGCCCATACGGTAGTCGATGGTGGCAGTAGAGCTAAGCCCCAATTGCCGGCCGCTCGTATCACCGCCGGTGGCGGTGTTAACACCAGAATAAACAATCGTGCGACGTGTACTGAAGTTATTTTTGCCAAATGAGGCAATCCAATCGATGTAGGCATCTTCGCGTAAATAATAGCTGCCATAGAATGAGGTGCTGTGTGCGGTTGAGTCGAGGTTGCCACCATTTTCATTGAAATCTGAACTGGTTTTGGCGTAGCCCAGGGCCGCGCCCATCACGAGCTTGCTGCTATACCAGTAATCAAGTCCTGCGGTAATGCCCTGGGTCTCGAAATCAAAACCACTCTCACGGCTAGTGCTGTCTTTTTCACCAAAATTAATACGGCCACTCATAAACAGGCCGAGGCGACTATCTTTAATCAGCGAGCTAATAAGGCCACTGCCAAAGCCGCTGCTATCTGCCAGTAGCCCTGCGGGTAATGTGTCGCCATTCATCGCAAGCATAATCCCTTTCAGTGCAAAGCGAGTCTTTGATGGGCCGCTGCGTAACGAGGCCAGGCGTGAGCGCACATTGGTGAGCTGGGTGGTGGTGACACTGATGGAGTTGCTGCCCTGTGCCGTGACTTCATCGGGGGCGATTTGATTTAAAGCAATACTGATCTCTGAATCACTTAATGAAGAGAGATTGCTACACTGGCTTATAAGCGTTTCACTCGATGTGTCGGCACAGAGTTTGTCGAGGGTTTCAGCCGTGGCGCGTTGTGTGTCATTGAGTATTGTTCTAATAAGTCCATTGCCTGGTTCCGGCTCAATAGTGGTTGTTACCGTTACTGGAGCAGCAGGAACACAGCTGGTTCCACTGCACCCCACGTGAAATGTAATTGTAGCGCTGCCCTGGAATGAAGGTTCCCATGAAAACTGGAGTGTTAGTGGTGAGCCAGAGAATGCTTCGCCACAGAAAAAAATCCCGTTATAACCGCATGGCGCTATGGTAGTAAATTCGGCTGAGATATTATTACGGTTGGCGTCTTCTATCCTGATGTTAAAAAAAACCCCATCAGGAAGGTCTGTAGAAACAGTAATAGAATAGGTGATTGGTTGAACTGGCCAGACATTATTGTCTGGCGTTTGCGTTATCGCGCTCACTGAAAGGTTAGCCAGGGTGCTGGTGCAGATAAAAGTGGCCAATAGTGCGAATAGAAGGGCATAGTGTTGACTTGGCCGCCTAATTTTGCATATTTCCATTATTGTATTCATAATGTAAATTCTAACTCTGAGGTGTGGATGTCGTCCATTAGTTTTTAGGTTTTGTTTTATTAAAAACCCCATAATTATTGGCGTGGGGTGATGGTTGTATGGGTCTCAATTGAAGGGATAAACGATCTGGATATAATGGCGACGTTGAGAATATTGAGGTTGAAATTATGAATGAAAATGATAAGACGATAGTTTCTCCGCATCGAGAGATTGGTACTCAACGCGCAGGGGATATAGTTGTTCATCACAAGGATGATGCAACGCGAATTATTTCGGCTACTGAACAGCGACGCCCGAAGACTCAAACACTTCAACGTGGCAGTATCATAAAAAATCGTTTTCGCTTAGCGCGTGAAATTGGACGGGGTGGAATGGGCGTGGTGTTTGCCGCGCGTGATTTAATTCAGGAAGAAGTGGGTGAAAAAGAATCTGACATTGCGATTAAATTTTTATCGGAAGAGTTTAAATCACACCCCGATGCACTGCGGATGTTACAGCAAGAGTGTAAAAAAGCAAAAAGTTTGGCGCATCCTAATGTTGGAACCGTTTATGATTTTGATAAGGATGGGCAAAACGTCTATATGACGATGGAGCTACTATCGGGAGCTCCTTTAGATGTCTACATGCATGAGCGTAATTTCCAGCCACTCCCTTTTGATGAGGTCATCGGCATGCTGACGGATATCGTCTCTGGGCTTGATTATGCGCATCAGCAAAATATTATCCATTCTGACCTCAAGCCTGCGAATATATTTTTGACAGAAAGCGGCGCGAAGATTCTTGATTTTGGGATTGCGCGCGCCATCATGAACTCCGATCTTGATGCTTGCGATCATCAAACAAAGGCAGCTGCAAACGATAAAGTTGAAAGCGATAATGCGGGTGAAATAGCGTTGACCCTTACCTACGCTAGCCTAGAAATGATTGAAGGTGAAGAGCCTGATGTGCGTGATGATATCTACGCGCTCGCCTGTATTGTCTATGAATTACTCAGTGGCAAACACCCTTATGAGCGGCACTCCGCACAAGATGCGTTGATGTTGCAGCTTGAACCCGCTCGAATTGCTGAGCTAAAAGAGTGGCAATGGCAAGCGCTATTAAAGGGGCTTGCGCTTAAACGGGTAGACCGCTGTCACGGTGCAGCTGAATTTTTAGCCTCATTACAGCCGAGACGGCAAGAACCCTGGAAGAAGGCATCATATGCGTTGGCGATGATTGCGCTGGTGGGTGTTGGCTATTTCATATTTTCACCGCCGAATGTTGTCGAGCAAAGTCTATTTGAAAACCCAGGAGTGGCTGTAGTGATGACAGGCGCACAGTCACAGCAAGTGACGGGCATGTTAGAACTTGCTGATGTCCATATGATGGTGGGACGGTTGATTGCGCCGGCGGGTGGCAATGCTCTGGATGAATACCGCAAGATACTGAACCTTAATCCTAATAATCGTGATGCGATTGCGGGTTTAACGCGCTTGCTGAGCATGCTTGCTCAGCAAGCGGAGGCCTTGATTGCTGAAGGTGACCATCAGCAGGGAGCTGAATTGATTGGTGTTGGACTTGCAGTGCACGATCAGCATGCGCCGTTATTGGCATTACAGCAGCAAGTGAACGCAGTGGGGCATTAATGATTATGATGGTGTTTGAGAAAATGAATAAAAGTGATTTTTTGACAAATTGCAGCTCTCCCGCTGCTTGTTACCGTATTGCGATATTACTGATGTCAGCGTTGATGTTGGGTTGTGCGGCTGTTCCTGAACATTCGCCAATTGCGCCAGAGGTGCGGCAGGGGGCTGCCGATAAACTGCTGCCAGTCGATTGTCTGTTACCGGCAGAGCTTAGGCAATTGGGTTCTGGAATGAGTTATTTCTCACCGCGGCGTGCGATCAAAGCCACGGCAGTCGAGTGTGAAATTAGGGGAGGGGAGTATGTAGCCTATAACCGTGCGGATTACCGTACTGCATTAATTGTCTGGCTGGATAAAGCTAAGAAAGGTGATGCCGAGGCGCAAACCTATGTGGGGGAGATTTACGAGAAAGGGCTCGGTCTTGAACCTAATTTTAGGTTGGCACAAATTTGGTACCGTAAAGCGGCAGAGCAAGGTTTTTATCGAGCACAGATTAACCTCGGTTATCTTTATGAAAAAGGCCTTGGGGTTAAAAAGGATACGGTGGTAGCCCTCAACTGGTATAGAAAAGCATCAGGGATCGAGGATGATGGGCTTGATTACACTTCTGTGATAGAAGTGAAAGCGGCGACGTTAGCGCAGGAGAAGAGCGCATCGTTAAGACAGGATGTGAATCGTCGTGAACGTGAAATTAAGTCATTAGATGATTCATTAAAGAGCGCAAAGCAATCGCTCACAGAGCAGGTTGAGGTGCTAGCGCGTACAGAGCAAACATTAGCGGCTTTAACCGTGGAGATGGCATCTGCAGCGGGCAGTGAGAAAGCTAGCGAGATGGAGCTTGAATTCGCTGTGCAGCAGAAAAAACTAGCGGAGGTTAACCAGTTATATCGTGCATTAAAATCACAGGTTGAACGTGAGCAGCGTATCGTTAACAGCCAGGTACAAAAGGCAGATATTCAGAAGCAGGCGCTGCTTACACAGGCCCAGCCTCTGGCTGGGCCTTCAATTGAGGTGTTTGACCCTTCTATAGTGGTCACGCGTAGCGGTGAACCGAGGGTTTTGGTGCGCGCTGCTAGCAAAGCGCGTGTGATCAGTGGGCGTGTGATGGCACCTGCTGGTTTAAAGCTTGCGACCCTCAATGAGCGCCCGCTCTCGATCGATAGCACAGGACAGTTTCACTCGGCGGTGCCCGTTACGAATGAAACGCAGCATGTCATGATTCATGTGACTGATCGACTCGATCAAAAAGCAGCCTTCTCTTTTATGTTGGTGCCGGATAAGCAAATTTCGTCCTTTAAGGAAGATGCGTCTCGTTTTTCGCGTGTCGCCGGTTCGATTGATTTTGGGCGCTATTTTGCACTAGTGATTGGTAATAATGAATATGTGAACTTTCCTAAGTTGAAGACTGCCGTGAGTGATGCGAGGCGCGTGGCTGAATTGTTGGAAGATAAGTTTGGTTTTGATGTGCGCCTGATAACAAACGCGGATCGTTATACGATACTCTCGGCATTAAATGAAATTAAAGGAAAAATGTCCGAAGCGGATAATCTGCTGGTTTACTATGCCGGCCATGGTGAGCGCGATGTCCAAAGTCTGCAGGGTTACTGGTTGCCAGTGGATGCCGAACTTGAAAATACCGCCAACTGGATTCCTAATGCGGCGATTTCCTCTCTGTTTAATACCATGAGCGCAAGGCATATTTTGGTGGTTGCAGATTCGTGTTATTCAGGCTCAATGACCAGTAGTTCGGTGGCGCGGCTTAATGCTGATTTGGATGACCAGCACTTGAAGAAATGGCTTAAGGTGATGGCGAAAACCAATTCACGTACGGTGTTGACTTCTGGCGGGATGAAGCCTGTATTGGATAGTGGTGGGGGTGATTATTCTGTATTTGCCAAAGAATTTATTGCCGAGTTGGAAAATGCAACGGGTGCGATTGATGCTTATAAAATTTACCTAAATATTTTCCCACGAGTGAAGATTAATGCCGCATTGCATGATTTTGACCAGACGCCGACCTATGCCCCGATTAAATACGCTGGGCATGGTGGCGGTGAATTTATCTTTGTGAAGGATTGATCAACAAATCAAGTCATTGTCACAAGGATCTGACTTAAGGCTTAAGCACACTTCATGCAGTGCCCTCCCCGCGAAGGCGGGGATTTAGTCAGTTAAGGTGAGTCATCTGTTTACAGAGATGCTTGCTTTTAGCGGGGTACTGATGTGGTTCCGAATGGTGGTGATATGAATGTTTAGTTCAAATAGGACCTACTTGACGTTCTTCTATGTTTTGATGAGTTTACTGCGCGATTAGGTTGTTAAGCTTACGTTGATATTCTTGCGCGATATCAGCATGGTTGGCTTTGAAGGTACGGATGATGGTGATTACCATCTCGCGCGCAGCACCTTCTTTGAAGGTAGCATCCTGCTGAATAATGGTTAAAAGATGATCCATTGCTTGCTTGCCGTCATGCTGGGCAATCAGGCAGACGGCGAGGTCAAAGCGGGATGAGAGGTCGCAGGCATCTTTGGCGACGAGTTGTTGTAGTGCGCTCAGCCCATCAGTACGGGAGGCCGCTTGAGCGAAGAGTAGTTGGTCGTTGAGTGACTTCCCTTGTTCTGAGGCGCGGTCGCGTTCGGGTAGTTTGTTATAGAGCCCTTGAGCATTGCCCAGTTCGTTAATGTCAATAAAGATCTGCATCATGTCCATTGCAACGCGTATATTGCTGGGGTGTTTCTGGATTGCCTGTGTCAGCAGCATGATGGCGGCAGGAGTATCGCCTTCAATATGTTTTATGCGTGCCTGTTCTCGTAATTGGTCTGAGCCATGTTGAATGTTTAGTTCCGCGAGCAGTGCGCGAGCTTCATCTTCATTTAATGTGCCTAGTTCTGCACGACTTGCCGTGCCATTTTGAAAGACAATAATGGTCGGTACATTCTCAATGCGATACTGTTTACGAAGTTCAGGTTGTTCGTCAATATCAACCTTGGCAAAAATAAAGTCACCAGGGAACTCATTGGCAAGTGAACTGAATATGATATCGATGCCCATGCAGTGTTCTGACCAGGCACCGATAAATGCTACTACGACAGGGGCCTTTGAGGAGTTCTCGATCACTGCGGTGGGAAAAGTTTTTTCGGTTACTTCAAAAATATAGGCTTCTTTGTTCATAATTTACTCGTGATTGCTACTAGCTAAGTCGGTGGTTTGAAGGATTATATGGCGAGATTTCCAATCTCGCCATGAGGGTCTGCCTCGTTTGGGTTTATTTTATAAATACCTTGCCTTTATAGGTGGAATTTGAGGTCTTTGATTCCTATCAGCAAATGATTGTTTGGCTATCACGGGCCTGGTGTCAGTGAAATAGGATGGAATTTAATGCTTGCTCATATACCGCTCTTTATGTAAGGTCAAATAGCCTTTTCATTGATGAGGATATTCTTTAGTGATTAGGTAGGTTAAGTTTAATTCTTTTCATTTGTAGTCTGTTTCATAGTGAATAAAGGGGAGTTCTTATGTCAACTGCAGTTAGTACAGCAAGTACAAGTAAAACCGATGGTATTTTGGTGGTCGCATCAGCGGCGATTATTGTGGCCTTGTGGGCCGTTGGTATTGCGATTTATTAAACTTAATATAAAAATAGAGTCTGTTGGTTTGCTGTTTATATAAAGATAAACCAACTTGTTGGAATTAGCTGGTACGAGGTAACTTATACTGGCTTTTTTGTGGGATTTTTTTTGCACGGCGCATTATGTTGCGCCGCGGCTGAATTTCAGTTGTCACTAGTTGGTTCGATTAACTTTTGTTGCTACTTAATAATAGTGTGTTGTTTGAACAGTATTCAATGGTTACCGAGTCTCCTTTTTACTTCAGACGAAGAGCGTATGGACGCGGCGCGTGAGCTGACCAAGACGAAGGGTTTGTTTGATTATCAATAAAGTAAGCTGGTCACTGAGCAAAATATTGCGCAGATGGAGGTGAATAAGGCCGATGCTAACAGTGGTCGTTTCTTTCAGGCGGGTTGGCGCGATGAAGTGAATGGCGTTATTTAAACTCAAGGTTGCTGGTGTTAATTTCAGCGGGCGCTGTATGCGTGTGTTCTACTAAGGTTTCCCCTGCCTCAGCCATGCTGAATTCACTCAAATCATAGTCGGCTGTCGCTGGTGTTTCATATTTCATCAAATCAGCACCGGCTTCTTGCATTGAAATTGTACTGGTATCGATTTTTACTGCCTTTGCTGGCGGCGTTTCATCTATGATGGTGCCCACTTCATCCATGCTAAATGCGCTGATATCAATTTCAGGCTCATCGGCTAACGGTGAATCATCGAGTGTGATGCCGACCTCATTCATGCCGTAGGCGCTCGTATCGATATTAGCCGCAGGTGGTGCTGCTCTATCATCCATAGTGCTGCCCGCTGCTGCAATAGTGGCTGTGGCAATGCCAGTGGTCGCTGGATTGGGGGTTGTGCTCTGTTCTGCCGGTGCTGTGTTTGGCATCGGAGCCACACCAGCCTTTAAGCCGGCTTTGATGATTGCCTGTTGATATTTTTTCGCGGTGACCTGATCCAGGTTTTTTTTAACGCTGATCCTTTTGCCAGCAAACATCGGCTCAACGACATCAAGTGTTGCCTTGAAGAGTTTTGCGATATTTTGTTTGGTTTGGTCAAGGTTTGCACCCTGAGCCAGTTGCCCATTAATGATTACCTGGAATAACTTGTCAGCCATAGTGGTTCTCTTAAATTACGCTAGTAACGTGATTATCGGCTTGTTGAGTGGTTTTTTGAATATAACCACGATGCAGTGGTGAGCAGTGCGTATATTGTTGCAATGAAGGCCAGTTGCTGAGGATTGTGACTCCATTCAAAGTAGAGGATTAATAGTGCGCCCATCCCCTGGCCTGCCATGAGCACCAAAAGAAAGGCGAGCAGTGCGCCAGCAATGACGAGTTCGGTCCCCCAGTGCCCCATCACGCTATTGGCGCCTGCGGCGAGGGCATACTCTTTATCTCTAATGATATCTTCAAAAGGAATGGCCATGATGGCACCGAGTGCAATCACGGCATAAACCCGCGTGGCAAGGGCGATAGAGGTATAGATGGCGCGAGGGATTTTTTTCTCTGGCTGATCCATTTCATTCATGGCGTGAATGACGAGTTGAAACCCCTCAAATGCCACAAAGGTAACGGATGCCACAATCAGCACGGTTAATAGAAAGACATCTTGTGTTTGAGGGATTAAATCAGGCAGGGTTGTGTTGCCGTTTTTGATAAAGACAAAGGCGATAATTGTCAGGATGATCAGTTTACTGTAAACCATCATGTCTGCGAGCTTTCCCATCCCTTTGACACTCCAGATATTCACGAGTACAAAAAGTGCAAGAATGCAACCAGCGATGATTTTTCGTAACCACTCGCTATCACTGATGCCTGAGCCGCCGATGGCGTATGAGGCAAAGGTGTAGGCATAAAGCGCTAGCGTGCTGATATATACCCGTAACGATTGAGATTTAGGTTTCATTGCAGGCCCTCTTCATTCCATGACAGCGTTGAAATTCCTCGCAATAGTCCCGCTATTGCTCGTCATTTCGCCTTGCCATGAAATGAATATGACGCACACTAAAAGCCTAGATCTCAAACGCTACGGGTATATACCCGTAACGATTGAGATTTAGGTTTCATTGCAGGCCCTCTTCATTCCATGACAGCGTTGAAATTCCTCGCAATAGTCCCGCTATTGCTCGTCATTTCGCCTTG
>NVTY02000056.1 GCA_002401765.2 Thiotrichaceae bacterium | reverse complement strand
CAAAATAGAACCACTATTCCTACGATTTTGCTCAATCAGAACGAACAAATACGAACTAAATCTGAGCGCCATACCCGAAACTTGTTTCGTGCACGTCCCTAAGCGTATGGCTCCAGTCCGTTTGCTTTAGCACTCTCGATCAAATGAGTATAGGTTGGCGCTGGCTTTGACACCTTTAACCGAGGCGCTGAATAACCAGTTTTTACGCCCCATGACAAAGGGCCTGATGAGGTTCTCTGCACCGTTATTGTCAATCTTAAGACGACTATCTTTCAGATAAGCAGTGAGCTTTGTCGATTCGTTGTTCAGGCAGTGCAATGCTTTTCCAGTTGCGCTGGTTGGCGGCACTTGCGGTAGGGCTTTATCTAGCCAGGCCCTGATGATCAGACAGGGAGCGGAAAGAGTTTGGAATGCCGAATTATTCAGAAGAACTTTGCACGATTGTTCTTTTGCTCTCTGACTGCGTTAAAAGCGGTCTCAATCGGTCATTTATAGCTATAAACTCCCTCATTCCGTGGGCTTTTGCCTTGTCAGAGAGCAAAATCCTGGTTCGTGCAAAGGTCTCTATAAGTATATCTTTTGTTGCTTAATCTGGGCGTTGCTGAGTGCGGATGAAATAAGGCGGTGTGCTGGCTTAGGGTTGGAAGCGCTGACTGTTTTTTACCTGCGCCGGGTTACTCATCTACTCAATTCCCGCACATTGCCTAAAAATCAATCAAATTGAGTGGAAAATATTTTTCTCGTGGGTGCTGTTGGGTTTAAACCTAATGTAATTTCGAGTACTAGTTTCCAACTTGCTGATTTAAAAAATCTTTGAAAAAGTACATTTTCTCCTACCTTTATGAAAAATATTTATTTTCGCTAAGTTGTTGTCTGTAAAGGGAGAAACCCATCTCACTCCGCTTGGTTTTTTCTTGACAGCTATATAAACGGGTATATAGTGTCGCTAAGTGGGTAAAAGTGGTGAATTGTGGGTTTATTTGAAAAGGGAGGGAGTTGCAGTGTTTCGGGGAGTGCATTCGCTCAATTTGGATGTCAAAGGTCGCCTAGCGATTCCGAGCAAGTTTCGGGAGCGGCTGCGGGTGCTTTGTGATGGCAAATTGATTGTGACTGTCGACCGCGATCATTGTCTGCTGCTCTATCCTCTGCAAGAGTGGGAAATACTCGAAGCTAAGCTTACCGCAATGCCTAATATGGATAAGCAGACGCGCCGCCTGCAGCGATTGTTGATAGGTCATGCAACTGAGTGTGATATGGACGGAAATCATCGCATTTTACTGCCACCACCGTTACGAGAGTTTGCGGAGCTTGATAAGAAGGTGGTGATGATCGGGCAGGGTAACAAACTTGAGCTTTGGAATGAACAGAGCTGGATTAAGCGTCGAGATGAGTGGTTAGAAGAGGATGAAGATGACGCCCCGCTGAGTGAAGCGCTGGAATCGTTGTCGTTGTAGTTTGATGATGGATGAGATTGAAGATGCAGTATTCCAACACCAAGCAGTTTTACTTAATGAGGCAGTCGCCGCATTAGCGGTAAAGCCGACGGGTGTGTATGTGGATGCAACCTTTGGGCGTGGTGGGCATGCGCTAAAGGTAATGGAGGGGCTTGATCAGTCGGGACGACTACTGGCAATCGATAAGGATCCTGAGGCGGTAGCTATTGCGCAGCAGAAATTCGGATCGGATTCTCGTTTTTCGATACAACATGGGTCATTTGCAATGCTTAGTCAGCATGTCGCGAGTCAGGGATTAACGGGAGCGGTCAGCGGTGTGCTGCTCGATCTTGGGGTCTCCTCTCCTCAGCTAGATGATGCCAGCCGTGGTTTTAGCTTCCGTAATGATGGCCCGCTTGATATGCGCATGAACCCTGAAGCGGGTGAAAGTGCGGCGCAGTGGGTGGCTCGTGCACCGCTCGAAGAAATAATCAAAGTACTGCGTGACTATGGCGAAGAACGTTATGCCCCGCGTATTGCGCGTGCGATAGTGGCTGCGCGCGAAGAGGCGCCGATCGAAACAACTGCGCAACTGCAGGCGATAGTGGCGCAGGCCAATCCAAAGTGGGAAAAGGGAAAAGACCCTGCTACCCGTGTATTTCAGGCGATTCGTATCGCCGTTAATCATGAGTTGGATGATCTACACGCATGCCTCGAGCAGATGCTGGATGTGTTGGAGGTGGGTGGTCGTCTGGTGGTGATCAGTTTTCACTCATTGGAAGATCGAATTGTAAAACGCTTTATGCGAGACCAGGAGCGTGGAGAGCAGTTCCCTCGCGGCCTGCCGGTGATGGAAAGCACGCGAGGCAAGCGTCTGCGTCGCATTGGTAAGGCGGCATATGCGGGTAAAGATGAGCTGGCGGTTAATCCGCGGGCGCGCAGTGCGGTGATGCGAGTGGCGGAGAAGCTCGCATGATTAAGGGGCAGATGGTTTTCTTAGTGTTACTGGCAATGGCAGTGCTGTTTTCAGCATTGGGAGTGGTTTATAGCAAGCATCACAGCCGTAAACTATTTGTTGAACTGCAGTCGCTAGAGGGGACGCGTGACCGTTTGAATGTTGAGTGGGGGCAGTTGCAGTTAGAGCAGAGCACCTGGGCGGCACCCAATCGTGTCGAACAAGTAGCACGTACCCGTCTGGGAATGGATGCGCCCAAGCCCGATCAGATTGTGATCGTTTCACCATGAAGAAAAAAGCGCACAAATTAAAGCAGCCGATACTGATTCACCCACTACGTCACAGCATTGTGTTGGGTACGATCTTGCTGTCGGCTGGGCTGTTGATCTGGCGTGCGGTTGATCTGCAGGTGACCGATAGTGAGTTTTTACAGGGGCAAGGTGATGCGCGACATTTGCGCGTGGTGGAAATTTCAGCGCATCGTGGCATGATTACCGACCGTAATGGCGAGCCGCTGGCCATTAGTACGCCGGTAGACTCGGTATGGGTGAATCCGCAGGAATTGATCACTGCGAGTGCCGAGTGGCCGCGTCTAGCTAAATTATTGGAATTGGATATTGATGTGCTGAGCCAGCGCGTGATGACGCGGCAAACGCGAGAGTTTGTTTATCTGAAGCGGCGCATCAATCCTGATGTTGCACAGCAAGTCAAGGCGCTAGGGATACCGGGTGTCTTTTTACAGCGTGAATATCGTCGTTATTATCCGGCTGGTGAAGTGACCGCGCATGTGGTGGGCTTTACTAATGTGGATGATGAAGGACAGGAAGGGCTTGAGTTGGCCTATGACCAGTGGCTGCAAGGGACTTCGGGTAGTAAGCGTGTGATCAAAAATCGCCTCGGCTATGTCGTTGAGGATGTTGAAAGCATTAACGTCCCGGAGGCGGGTAAGGTGTTGCGACTGAGCATTGATCGGAATATTCAATACCTCGCCTACCGTGAGTTGAAGACGGCGATGCGAGATCATCGTGCAAAATCAGGTTCGATTGTGATTCTTGACGCCAAAACCAGTGAAGTGCTGGCGATGGTGAATCAGCCCTCTTATAACCCCAACAACCGCAGTACATTGAAAAACAGCCATGTGCGTAATCGAGCAGTGATTGACGTGTTTGAACCAGGTTCAACGATGAAACCTTTTACCGTGGCTGCAGCGCTGGAATCTAAAAAATACTTGCCAGGTAACGTGATCAAGACCGCGCCGGGTTATTTTCGTGTCGGACGTGACACGGTGCGTGACCCCAAAAATTACGGCAATCTTAATTTGACGGATATCCTGGTTAAATCGAGTAATGTCGGTGTCAGTAAGCTCGCACTCGCACTAGAGCCTGAGCAGCTATGGGGTGTCTATTCACGCGCGGGTTTTGGTTCATTGACGCATAGTGGCTTTCCAGGTGAAGTGTCTGGGTTGATGACTGATCATTGGAAGTGGAGTGATATCGATCAGGCAACATTCTCATTTGGCTATGGCATGTCGGTTACCTCGTTGCAGTTGGCTCAGGCCTACGCGGTGCTGGCAAATGAAGGGCGGATCAATCCGGCTTCATTCCTTGCGCTGGATGGCGAGGCGCTACAGCCGGAACAGGTGATGGAACCTGCGGTGGCGAGGCGCGTATTAAAAATGATGGAGGCGGTGGTCTCTGAGAAAGGAACCGGCGTTAAGGCGGGTGTGGCTGGTTATCGCGTAGCGGGTAAGACCGGTACCGTACATAAGTCTGACGTGGGTGGTTATTCAGAAGAGCGTTATATCTCTATTTTTGCCGGAATGGCGCCTGTTAGTAATCCGCGTTTGGTAGCGGTGGTGATGATCAATGAGCCACGCACTGAGGCATATCATGGCGGTCAGGCGGCGGCGCCTGTATTTTCGAAGGTGATGGGCGCTGCGTTACGTCAGCTAGGGGTCGTTCCCGATGATGTGCCGCGTATTAATATGAAGCACCTACATCAAAAGATAGCAGAGCATGCGTTGCCTCAACAGGATGGGTCAAGGCTGCACGCAGCCGTCGGGAGTCACTTATGAGTGCCGCGGTTGTGATGGGCCGGGGGCAATCACTGCGTCATTTGCTGAAAGATTTGGCGGATGTGACGGCGGCAAATGATTGTGATGTGCATGGCATTACCATTGATAGCCGTGAAATTTCAGTGGGTGATCTATTCATTGCTTACCGTGGTGAACGCACGGATGGTACACAATATATTCAAGATGCCATCGCGGCAGGCGCGGTCGCGGTAGTATTTGATGGCGATATTGACGCCGTAGCGGTTAATCAGGTGCCGACGATCCAGGTGAGTGAATTGCAGCGAAAAGTCGGCGTGATCGCCGCGCGCTTTTTCGCTCAACCTTCACAACAGCTATGGATGGTTGGCATAACGGGCACTAATGGAAAAACCTCATGTTGTCATTTTTTGTCACAGGCGTTGCAGTTGAATGGTGACCAATGTGGTGTGATGGGAACATTGGGATATGGTCTGCCGGGTGCATTGCAGCTCGCAACGCATACCACGCCGAATCCTGTGGTATTGCAGTCGCACTTAAAAGAGATGGTTGATGCGGGTGCGAGTAGCGTGGTGATGGAGGCGTCATCACATGCACTCGAACAGGCACGCGTTGCCGCAGTTGCCTTTGATGTGGCTGTCTTTACCAATTTAACTCGTGATCATCTTGATTATCACGGTGATCTTGAAGCCTATGGCGCAGCCAAGCAGACATTGTTTGAGATGCCGGGCTTGAGTCATGCGGTGATTAATCGAGATGATGATTTTGGTGTGCAATTGTTAGCGGCTTTGCCGACAAGTGTGGATGCCGTTGCGTATGGCTTACTGCACGCATCGCAGGATGCGGGAGCGCTATTGGCTGCGGATGTACGAGGCGTATATGGCGAAGTGATTCGCCTTGATGAGGCGGGTATTAAAATACGTGTCGTCACTTCCTGGGGTGAAGGCGTGCTGCATAGTAAGCACTTATTAGGGGCGTTTAACGCGAGCAACTTGTTGGCCGTATTATCGGTGCTCTTGCTGAAGGGATTGTCGTTTGAGAAGGCGTTGGCATTGTTGGCGCAGGTGGGTAATGCCAATGGTCGTATGGAGCGCCTGGGTGGTGTGGGTGGGCAACCGTTGGTCGTCATTGATTATGCGCATACGCCGGATGCGCTACAGAATGTGCTGCTCGCATTGCGAGATCACTGTCGAGGCCGTTTGGTCTGTCTCTTTGGCTGTGGTGGTGACCGTGATAGAGGTAAACGCTCTTTAATGGGGGCGGTTGCGGCGCAGTATGCCGATGAAATTGTGATTACCGATGACAATCCTCGCTTTGAAGATGCGGCATTGATTGTGCGTGACATCATGATGGGTATTGAGACAACTAAGAAAGTGACTGTGATTCATGAACGCGCAGCAGCCATTAGAATCGCGTTGAAAAGCAGCACTGCTGCTGATGTGGTGGTGGTGGCTGGAAAAGGTCATGAGTCATTCCAGCGGGTGGCTGAGCAGAAACTACCATTTAATGACCGTGAATGTGTGCTGGCTATTTTACGGGAGGTGGCGTAATGGCATTAGCCTCTCGTGACTCTTTTTCATTATTGCAACTGGCACAGGTTTGCGGCGGTGAACTACAGGGCAATGATGCCTCATTCTCAGCGTTGAGTATTGATAGCCGCGCCATTAATAGTGGCGATCTATTTGTTGCACTGCGCGGGCCTAACTTTGATGGCCATGCCTTTGTGCTGTCGGCACAGCAGGCGGGTGCGGTTGCGTTACTGGTAGAGCATGCAGTGGATAGTGAACTGCCGCAAGTGATTGTGAGTGATAGCCGTCGTGCCCTGGGTGAATTGGCAGCGGCCTGGCGGATGCAGTACCCGATCCCTGTGATTGCGGTGACCGGTAGTAATGGCAAAACAACCGTAAAAGAGATGCTGGCATCGATTCTTGGTCGGCAAGGTAAAGTGCTGGCAACCCAAGGTAACCTGAATAATGACATCGGCGTGCCACTGACGCTGATGCGAATCAATAGCAAGCATCATTATGCGGTGATTGAGATGGGCGCGAATCACCATGGTGAGATTCGTTATCTCACCAACCTGGCGCAACCTACTGTTGCAATGGTCAATAATGCCGGGCCTGCTCATCTTGAAGGTTTTGGTGATGTTGCCGGTGTTGCGAAGGCAAAAGGTGAAATTTTTGAAGGGCTACAAAAGGGTGGTGTTGCGGTTATCAACGCGGATGATGAATACAGCGATGTGTGGGCGCTCATCTGTACCGATATCGAATGTAAATATTTTGGTGTTGATAAAGCGGCCGATGTGTCGGCAGCTGATTTAGTGCCAGTAGCGAGGGTCGGTTACCGCTTTAAATTACACATAGATTCGGCAAGCGTTGAGATATCTCTACCACTACCTGGACGACACAATGTGATGAATGCCCTTGCTGCAAGTACTGCGGCAATAGCAGCGGGCGCAACCTTGAATTCAGTGCGAGAGGGATTGCAGTCATTGGCTGATGTGGCTGGCCGCCTGCAGATTAAAAAAAACCGGATGGGCGTGACCGTGATTGATGACACCTATAACGCAAACCCTGCCTCATTGCAGGCGGGATTAGATGTATTGAATGAGAATGACGGTGAAAAAATTTTGGTGTTGGCAGATATGGGTGAGCTAGGCGGTCTAGCGGTGAGTCTGCACCGGCAAATGGGTGAACAAGCGCATCGTTCCGGTGTTAAACGACTTTTTACGATGGGTGATATGGCGCAACATGCGGCGCAGACTTTTGGTGTGAGGGCAAGCCACTTTACAACGCAGGGTGCGCTGGTTAGTGAATTAAGGGTTGAATTAGCCTCTTTAACACAACCCGTGACGGTAATGGTGAAGGGCTCGCGTAGCATGAAGATGGAGAACGTTGTCGCTGCGCTGCTTGATGATGAGGTTTCGTTGGGTGGTGCGGATAAAGATGTCGTTTATGCTCGTGCCATTGGTGTAGGGGGCTAAGATGCTACTACTACTGACGGAATATTTGGCCGAGAGTTACAGCGGTTTTGCAGTCTTCCAATATTTGACACTGCGCGCCATTCTAGGTGTTTTAACGGCATTAATTATCTCGTTTGTGATCGGTCCTGTCATGATCCGTAAGCTGAATCACTACCAGATAGGTCAAAACATTCGTGATGATGGCCCGCAAAGTCATCTGGTTAAGTCAGGTACCCCCACCATGGGCGGCGCATTGATATTGGTCGCCATCGCCATCAGCACGTTGCTGTGGGGGGATCTTGGTAATCATTATGTGTGGGTGGTGCTGATAGTGACATTGATGTTTGGTGCGATTGGTTGGGTCGATGATTATCGAAAAATTATAGGTGGTAGCTCAGACGGCCTCAGCGCACGCAAAAAGTTTATGTGGCAGTCCATCGCCGGACTTGCTGCCGCCATATTTTTATATGCAACGGCAACGATGCCGGTTGAAACGCAGCTGATTTTCCCTTTCATAAAAGATGTCGCGATCGATCTTGGCATTATGTACATCCTACTGAGCTATTTGATGATTGTTGGTTTTAGCAACGCAGTGAATTTGACGGATGGCTTAGATGGACTTGCGATTATGCCAACGGTGATGGTTGCTAGCGCATTGGGGATCTTTGCCTATGTTACGGGTCATGTGAAATTTGCCGCATATCTGGGTATTCCATATGTGGCTGGTGTGGGTGAGGTGGCTATTTTTTGTGGTGCGATTGCAGGTGCTGGGCTTGGGTTTTTATGGTTCAACACGCATCCGGCTCAGGTTTTTATGGGTGATGTTGGCGCACTAGCATTGGGCGCGGCACTGGGCGTGACAGCAGTGGTAGTGAGGCAAGAAATTGTATTGCTAATCATGGGCGGCATTTTTGTTGCGGAGACCGCATCGGTGGTGATTCAGGTCGTGTCATATAAATTGACCGGTAAACGTGTTTTTCGCATGGCGCCACTACACCATCATTTTGAATTGAAAGGGTGGCCTGAACCACGTGTGATCGTGCGTTTTTGGATTGTTACTGTGATTTTGGTATTGATTGGCTTGGCTTCATTGAAGGTGAGATGAGACCGGTGACTAAACCGATTGAAAAAAATTCTGTCGAACAATTGTGCGTAATAAAAACTGGACCACTGGCTGATTCGGCTGAAATGAATGAGGCAATAAATAGCGCAATGAATGATGCACAACAGCAACGGAGCTTGATCGTCGGTCTTGGTCAGACGGGTCTCTCTTGCGCGCGCTTTTTGAGTGCGCGCAGTGTGCCATTTTTGGTTGTTGATAGTCGCGAAGCGCCACCTGAATTGGCAGCACTGCGTGCGGAATTACCAGGCGTAGAAGTGCAGCTTGGGCCGTTTGATAGCCGTCTGTTTTTAAGCTGCAGTGAAATTATATTGAGCCCGGGTGTATCACTGCAAACACCTGAAATAGTCGCGGCAGTTGCGGCGGGTGTCACCGTGATTGGGGACATTGACCTCTTCGCGCGACACATCAATGCGCCTGTGCTAGCGATTACCGGCTCTAACGGTAAAAGCACCGTGACTGAATTGTTACATGAAATATTACGTTGTGCCGGAAAACAAGTAGCGATGGGCGGTAATATTGGTATCCCCGTTCTGGAACTGGTATCAGCGTTAAATGCAGTAGAAGAAACAGACTTCTATGTGCTGGAGTTATCAAGCTTTCAATTAGAAACTACCCATGAATTAAATGCGGCAGCCTCAGTGGTATTGAATCTCAGCGCCGATCATCTGGATCGGTATGGTAGTTTGGCGCATTATTTAGCGGCTAAGCAGCGTGTTTCTCACGGTGATGGAATCGTGGTGTGGAATCGTGATGATGTTGCACTTAATAAGTCAGACCTTAATGATAGGGCGAATTGCTCTTTTGGTATGGATGAGCCGAGCGAAAATAATTTTGGGGTGAAATTTGAAAATGGAACTCGGTACCTGGTAAAGGGCGATCAATTATTGATTTCTGCTGATGCACTGGCATTGAAAGGGGCGCACAACATCGCTAATGCACTGGCGGCAGCGGCATTGGCTGATAGTGTTGGCATCAATCATGATGCGATTGTGGCAGGTTTGAAGCGCTTTGCCGGCCTGCCTCATCGTATGCAGCAGGTGGCAGAGAAAAACAGTGTTAGCTGGATTAATGATTCAAAGGGTACCAATGTCGGCGCAACGGTTGCGGCCCTGCGGGGGATTGATAGGCCGGTAATATTGATCGCGGGCGGCGTTGGCAAAGAGGCTGATTTCTCGCCGCTCAAAGCAGTGTTGGCAGAGAAGGCGCGAACGGTTATTTTGATTGGGCAGGATGCCGCGCTGATTGATGCGGCTATTGGTGGCGCCGTGTCGGTGGTGCATGAAAATTCTATGAAGGCTGCCGTTGTTCGTGCCGCACAATTAGCTCACGCCGGAGATGTGGTGCTGCTCTCTCCAGCTTGCGCCAGTTTTGATATGTTTAGTGGTTTTGAAGCGCGTGGTGATGCCTTTGTGGGCGCGGTTAAGGAGGTGCTTGCATGAGTCGAGCAATGGCCTTTCGTAAGCCGAGCGCAGAAGAAGTGGTGACGATCAAATTGAAGCAACCGCGCATTACTGATGTGAAATTGCTGAGTGACTATTGGTTGCTCTTTGTGATTTTTATGTTATTGGGGGTCGGTATTGTGATGGTGGGTTCTTCATCATTTGAGATTGCGGATCGAAAGTTAGATCAGCCCTTCTACTATCTTATTCGCCAGATGATCTACGTTATGATCGGCGTGTTGGTTGCAGCAGCATTACTGAGAGTGCCGCTTGAATTTTGGGCAAAGATGAGCGGCTACCTTTTGATGGCTGGCGTGCTGTCATTAATTCTTGTATTGGTGCCGGGTGTTGGTCGTGAGATCAATGGCAGCATGCGTTGGTTATCACTGGGTATTGTGAATGTTCAGCCATCGGAATTTGCTAAATTATTTGTGATTATTTACATGGCGGGTTATCTGGTGCGACATGGTGATTCGATGCAAACGGCATTAGGTGGCTTTGTGCGGCCGATGGCGGTGTTGGCATTGGTCTGTGTGTTGTTGCTAGCAGAGCCTGATTTTGGTGCGGCAGCGGTGATCCTTGCAACGGCAATGGCAATGATGTTTTTGGGCGGTGTGCGCTTTTCACAGTTTCTGGTGTTGATGTTGTTGATGACGTTGGCGATGGCGGCACTGGCGGTCTCATCACCTTATCGTATGGAGCGCATTACCGGCTTTATGGACCCATGGGCGGATCCTTTTAATAGTGGTTTTCAGTTAACGCAGGCGTTGATCGCCTTTGGGCGCGGTGAGTGGTTTGGCGTCGGTCTGGGTAGTAGTGTGCAAAAACTGTTTTATCTACCGGAGGCGCACACTGATTTTCTATTTGCAGTGTTGTCGGAAGAGCTGGGGTTTGTTGGCGGGCTAACCATTATTGTGCTGTTCTGTTTTGTGGTGATACGCGCTTTTATGATTGGACGCATGGCTGAAAAGATCGGCATGCGCTTTGCTTCTTACCTTGCCTACGGCATCGGCATCTGGATTGGTATTCAGGCGTTTATCAACATTGGCGTCAACATGGGTGTGTTGCCAACGAAAGGGCTGACACTGCCATTTATGAGTTATGGCGGCAGTAGCGTATTGGTGATGTGTATTGCGATTGCTCTATTGTTGCGGGTGGATTACGAACGACGCCTGATTGAGTATGACAATCATAACAAGGCAGGCGGTAATAAAAAAGGTAATGATGCCGAAGGAGCCAGGGCATGGTGATGCGGATCATGATTATGGCGGGTGGTACTGGTGGTCATGTTTTTCCAGCACTGGCGGTTGCACAAGCGTTGCAGGCGCGCGGAGTTGAGGTCATCTGGATGGGTACACGGCGCGGTATTGAAGCAAAGGTGGTGCCGGATGCCGGTATTCCAATGGAGTGGATCAGTGTCAATGGTCTGCGTGGTAAGGGGCTTGTTAGTTGGTTGTTGGCGCCATTTAAGCTGGTCTCCGCGCTATTGCAATCTTTTGTGATCATCATGCGTTGCCGCCCCATGGCAGTACTTGGCATGGGCGGCTTTGTGGCAGGGCCTGGCGGCTTGATGGCATGGATATTACACAAACCACTGCTGATTCATGAGCAGAATGCGATTGCGGGTCTGACCAATCGATTGCTGGCACGGATTGCGACTAAGACAATGCAGGCCTTTCCTTTGGCGCTGCAGGAAAGCACAAAGCCTCTGCTAGTGGGCAATCCAGTACGCGTAGCGATTGCTGCGTTACCATCACCAGTAGAGCGCTTTGCAAAACGTACGGGGGCACTACGCCTGTTGGTGCTGGGTGGCAGCCTTGGGGCGCAGTCACTGAATCAGATTATCCCTGCTGCAATGCGTGTTGTACCTAGCACTGTGCGCCCAGAGATTTGGCATCAAGCAGGTGAACGCTTGATTGATGAAGCGCGTGACTGTTATCGGAGTGCCGATGTTGATGCGCGCGTTGAGCCTTTTATCGATGACATGGCTGCAGCATATGGCTGGGCCGACCTGGTGTTGTGCCGTGCGGGCGCATTAACAATTGCTGAATTGAGTGCCGTTGGTGTCGCTGCATTGTTGGTACCTTATCCTTATGCGGTAGATGATCATCAAGCACACAATGCAGCATATCTGGTAGATGCGGGTGCTGCACTAATGGTGCGTCAAGATGAGTTGAGCAAAGAAAAGCTGGCGTCATTGTGGCAAGGCTTATACCTGCAGCATAATGACACACCCGGTGTGCGAACACACTTGTTAGGCATGGCGGTAAAAGGGCGTGAGCTTGCTAAGTGTGATGCAGCAGAGCAGGTTGCCAACCTTTGTATGGAGGTGGCGCATGCCTGATTCTATGATTATTCAGCCTGATAGCAATAAGTGGATGGCGCGAGTTAAACGTATTCATTTTATTGGTGCTGGTGGCGCGGGCATGAGTGGTATCGCTGAGGTGTTGCTCAATCTGGGTTATCAGGTGAGTGGTTCTGATATGCAGTCGAATGCAACAACAACACGTCTTGTTGCTCGCGGTATGAAGCTCTCGATGGGGCATGATGAGTCGGTGGTAAATGGTTGTGATGTGGTGGTTAAATCGACAGCTGTTAAGGATGATAACCCTGAAATCATTGCCGCACATCGCTTACATATCCCGGTGATTCCGCGTGCGGAGATGTTGGCTGAGTTGATGCGTTTTCGTTATGGCATTGCGGTTGCGGGTACACATGGTAAAACCACGACCACTAGTTTGATTGCCAGTGTTTTGGCCGAAGGCGGACTGGATCCGACCTATGTGATAGGTGGCCGATTGAATAGCACGGGTGGTAATGCACGCCTGGGTGCTGGGCAGTATTTAGTCGCTGAGGCGGATGAAAGTGATGCCTCTTTTTTGCATCTTCAACCGGTATTGGCGGTCGTGACCAATATCGATGCCGATCATCTGAGCACCTATGGTGGCGACTTTGCGGTGTTAAGACAGACCTTTGTTGAATTTTTGCATCATCTGCCATTTTATGGCTTGGCAGTGGTCTGCCTTGATGATCCGGTGGTTAAAGAGGTGATGCCTGAAATATCACGGCCACTAAAAACTTATGGCACATCTGAGAAGGCTGATATTCAGATCTCTGATATCCGACAGCAACAGGCTATTACTCGCTTTAAGGTCTCGCGAGCGGGTATGCCGCAGTGGCTAGATGTCACGCTTAATATGGCGGGCAAGCATAATGTGTTGAATGCCACGGCTGCGATTGCGGTCGCACACGAGCTAGGTGTTGATGACGCCTCAATCTTAAAGGGCCTTGAGAATTTTCAGGGGATCGGGCGCCGTTTTCATGTTTACGGCGAGCTTGAAACCGCAGTAGGTGAGGTGTTGATGGTCGATGATTACGGCCATCATCCACGTGAAGTGGCGGCCGCAGTTGCTGCGATTCGAGATGGTTGGCCGGGGCGGCGCCTGGTGATGGTATTTCAGCCACATCGTTATACCCGCACGCAGGAACTGTTTGATGATTTTGCCAAAGAGCTATCAGAGGCGGATGTGTTGTTGATGTTGGATGTGTATGGTGCCGGTGAGACACCGATTGCTGGTGCGGATTCTCGCACATTATGTCGTGCTATTCGAACGCGTAATCAGATTGATCCGATCTTTATTGAAAATAACAATGAGCTGGAATTAGTGCTGTCTGGTCTGTTGCTGCAAGGTGATGTATTGCTGACATTGGGTGCAGGAGATGTCGGAGCGATTGCTGCGCGCTTAGAGAAAACATTGCGTAATGGGCGCGGCGGGGCTTAGTGGTGACTGTTATTTTCGAAACAACAATGTCCGCTGGAAACGAGGTCTTTATGGGTGAGTTGCGAATCAGTGAACCGATGTCACGCCATACCTCTTGGCGTGCTGGTGGTATGGCAAAGCGTTTTTTTAAGCCTGATTCTATTGAGGAATTAGCGCTCTTTTTAGCGCAAACGCCCGTTGATGAAGAGATTGTCTGGATGGGGCTGGGTAGTAATCTATTGGTGAGAGATGGCGGTATTAATGGGGCTGTCATCTGCACTAGCGGTGTGTTAGGTAAATTGGCGTTATTAGAAAGTGATTTGATCCGTGCTGAGGCCGGTGTCCCCTGTGCAAAACTGGCCCGCTTTAGTGTGCGCTTTGGATTGACGGGGGCAGAGTTTTTGATTGGCATCCCTGGCACAACGGGCGGTGCATTGGCAATGAATGCCGGTGCCTTTGGTGGTGAGACTTGGCCTGTTATTGAGACGGTGGAGACGATGGATCGGCATGGGCAACGTTATTTGCGCACGCCCGAAGAATATAAGATTGCATATCGCAGTGTAGAGGGGCCGGTAGATGAGTGGTTCATTGCGGGTCATTTTCGTCTCAAGATTGCACGCGAAGATGGCCTGGCAAGAACCAAGGCGTTACTTGAAAAACGTAACGAAACGCAACCGACGGGGCAGGCAAGTTGTGGCTCTGTCTTTCGAAATCCTGCGGGTGATTACGCGGGTCGTTTGATTGAGGTGAGCGGATTAAAAGGCTATGCACTTGGTGGCGCAGTGGTGTCAGAAAAGCACGCCAACTTTATTATCAACAGCGGCGGCGCGAGTGCTGCAGATATTGAAAACTTAATTCACCATGTGATGACGTGTGTTGAGATGGCGCATGGTATTCGGTTAGTACCTGAAGTTCACATTGTGGGTGATGCCCTTGAGGGGGGGCTTCAAGGCTAATGATGCATCGTATTGAGCAAGCCGCTCACTTTGGAAAGGTTGCCGTGTTGATGGGTGGGCACTCTTCCGAACGTGAAATTTCACTGAACAGTGGTGATGCTGTATTGCAATCACTACTGCGTAGTGGCGTGGATGCGCATGCGGTGGACCCTTCGAAAGAAGATCTGTTACAGATACGTCAGTCAGGTTTTGATCGTGCATTGATTATTCTGCACGGTCGAGGTGGTGAGGATGGTGTGATTCAGGGCGCATTAGAGGCGATAGGTTTGCCTTATACCGGAACAGGTGTGATGGGCTCTGCGCTGGGGATGGATAAGCTACGTACTAAGCAGTTATGGCAAGGGGCTGGCTTATTCACTCCTGCCTATCAAGTGTTGAATAGTGCTTGTGACTTTGTTGAGGCTTCTCGCGAGATTGGTCTGCCAATGATTGTTAAGCCGGCAACAGAGGGCTCAAGCATTGGTATGAGTAAGGTGATCAAAGCCGAGGATCTTTCTTTGGCGTGGCAAAAGGCGGCGGCATGTGATGCAACTGTGTTAGCAGAGCGCTGGATTGATGGTGCGGAATATACCGTTGCCATTTTACAGGATGAAGCATTGCCATTGATTCGAGTGGAAACGGCACGAGATTTTTATGATTTTGAAGCCAAGTATCAATCTGATGACACTGCTTATATCTGCCCTTGTGGATTGAGCGCTGAGCAAGAGAATGCCTTGCAACAGTTTGCGCTTAAGGCATTTGATGTGGTGGGTTGTCGTGGTTGGGGGCGCGTTGATTTAATGTGTGATCAGCAAAATAAAGCCTGGTTGATAGAAGTCAATACGGTGCCGGGCATGACGGATCATAGCCTCGTACCGATGGCGGCTAAGGCGGCAGGGATTGGCTTTGATCAGCTTGTGTGGCGCATTCTCGAAACGAGTGTGATGACGGAGGATGATCCCGATGGCGAATAAGGGCAGTGAAAAACAGCAGCTGCGTCCTCTGTTGGATGCCTTCAAACGATGGCTTCCGCGTGTTGGCGGCGGTGTAATTGCGTTGCTGGCGCTGGCGCTTGTTGGCGAGCGAATGGCTGTGGAACTCATTGACCCACAAACAATGCAGATTAAGTCAGTGCAGGTAGAAGGGATGTTTGAACAAGTCGACCCGCAGGATGTGAAGCGGGTTGCTGCGAGTTTTAGTGAGCAAGGTTTTTTGGCTGTGAATGTTGAGCAGGTTAAGCTAGCGGTTGAGACATTGCCGTGGGTAAAGCAGGCGTCAGTGAGGCGTGTGTGGCCAGATACGCTGTATATCTTATTAGAAGAGCAGTCCGTTGTTGCGCGCTGGGGTAAGGATGGTTTGGTGAGCCCGAGTGGCGAACTATTTTTCCCTGAGGAGAGCGTGATGTTTACTCACCTGCCGGAATTAGTGGGGCCCTCGAGTGATGGTGTATTGGTGCTAGCGCAGTATCGACAGCTTGATGAGATGTTGGCGGTGCATGACCTATCTATTACGCGACTTGAGCAGGATGAACGACGTGCATGGGTAGTGACATTGAATAGCGGCGTGAAGTTGTTGTTAGGACGGAAAGAGAGTGAGAAGCGGCTGACGCGTTTTATTGATATTTATCCAAGGGTGCTAAAGGCGTGGGAGCAGAGAATTGATGAAGTTGATTTGCGTTATCCCAATGGTTTTGCGGTTCGTTGGAATGCAGTGACTGGAAATGAGAATGAAATTGCGAAGAGTTAATCATTGGCTTAATAGCAGGGTTGAGCGTGGAGAGAGGCAAAACCATGTCTAAAAAAGATGAAAAAGATCTGATTGTCGGCCTTGATATCGGTACTTCAAAGGTGGTGGCGATTGTTGGTGAAATCACTGAAAACGATAAGATTGAGATTATCGGCATCGGCTCCCATCCATCCAAGGGGCTGAAAAAAGGGGTAGTCGTCAACATTGAATCGACGGTGCAATCTATTCAACGAGCAGTGGAAGAGGCTGAGTTGATGGCGGGTTGTGAGATTCATGCCGTTTATGCAGGCATTGCAGGTAGCCATATTCGCAGTCTTAATTCACACGGAATTGTCGCCATTCGCGACAGTGAAATTGCTGCCGGTGATGTCGATCGGGTGATTGATGCAGCACGTGCGGTGGCGATTCCGGCGGATCAAAAAATCCTGCATATCTTGCCGCAGGAATTTATCATCGATAATCAGGAGGGGATTAAAGAGCCGATTGGCATGTCGGGTGTGCGACTTGAAGCGAAAGTCCATATGGTGACAGGAGCTGTGAGTGCGGCACAAAATATTATTAAGTGCGTGCGGCGTTGCGGGCTTGAAGTGGATGATGTGATTCTTGAGCAGCTGGCATCTAGTTACTCGGTGCTGATGGATGATGAAAAAGAGTTAGGTGTCTGTCTGGTTGATATCGGTGGCGGTACGACTGATATTGCGGTCTTTACCGACGGCTCAATTCGACACACTGCGGTGATCCCGATTGCGGGTGATCAAGTAACCAATGACATTGCGGTTGCACTGCGCACGCCGACGCAATACGCAGAAGAGATCAAGATTAAATATGGCTGCGCCTTAACGCAGCTAGCAAGCCCGGAGGAGACCATTGAAGTGCCGAGTGTCGGTGATCGTCCCGCAAGACGTTTGGCGCGCCAGACATTGGCTGAGGTGGTTGAACCCCGGTATGAAGAGCTGTTTACGTTGATTCAGGCGGAGCTACGTAGAAGTGGTTTTGATGATCTGATTGCCGCGGGGGTGGTGTTAACAGGTGGGACATCGAAGATGGAAGGGGTGATTGAGCTGGCTGAGGAGATTTTTCATGCCCCTGTTCGCTTGGGTGTTCCGCAGTATGTGGGGGGGTTAGTTGATGTTGTGCGCAACCCCATTCATGCGACGGGCGTAGGGTTGCTGCTGTATGGGCATTCACAGCGACATGTAAAAAACCCGAATCTAGGGGATTCGGGCGGGGGCGGTATCTGGGCGAGGATGAAGAGCTGGTTTCAAGGTAATTTTTAAATGTTTAGTGATCAAGAAGTAATTGTAATGAATAGAATCAAAGGAGAAATAATATGTTTGAATTAATGGATGCATACAGCCAGAACGCAGTGATCAAAGTAATTGGAGTGGGTGGCGGTGGCGGTAATGCGGTAGAGCATATGGTATCTGCAGACATCGACGGTGTAGATTTTATTTGCGCAAACACCGATGCTCAGGCACTGAAAAACTCATCGGCAAGAACAACTTTGCAGTTGGGCAATACGGTGACTAAAGGGCTGGGTGCTGGAGCAAACCCTGAGATTGGTCGGCAGGCGGCGATGGAAGATCGTGAGCGTATCGCTGAGATCATTGAAGGGGCTGATATGGTTTTCATCACTGCCGGCATGGGTGGTGGTACCGGGACGGGTGCGGCACCGATCGTTGCCGAGACTGCCAAGCAACTGGGAATTTTGACGGTTGCAGTGGTCACTAAGCCTTTCCCATTTGAGGGTAAAAAGCGTGCACGCATCGCTGACGAGGGGATCGAAGCATTGGCTGAGCATGTTGATTCATTGATCACCATTCCGAATGAAAAGCTGTTATCGGTATTGGGTAAAGATGCTTCGTTATTGGATGCGTTTAAATCGGCTAATGATGTGTTGTTGGGCGCGGTGCAGGGTATTGCTGAATTGATTACTCGTCCTGGCCTGATCAATGTTGATTTCGCGGATGTGCGTACTGTTATGTCTGAAATGGGTATGGCGATGATGGGATCTGGCAGTTCTTCAGGTGAGCATCGCGCACGTGAAGCGGCTGAGGCGGCAATTGCGAGTCCATTGCTGGAAGATGTTAATCTTGCGGGCGCACACGGCATTTTGGTAAATGTGACCGCTGGTTTGAGCATGACGATTGGTGAATTTGAAGAAGTGGGTAACACGGTGAAGGAATTTGCTTCTGAGGATGCCACGGTGGTGGTGGGTACTGTCATTGACGCCGCGATGGAAGATGAGCTGCGTGTGACCGTGGTAGCGACAGGATTAGGGCGGGAGACCGTTAAGTTGGAGGCGAAACCCGTAAAATTGATCTCTAAAACCAATGCAGGCGAGGTGGATTACAATAAGCTGGATCGTCCAACGGTGATTCGTAATCAGGCCTCTGCGGCTGATCAGAGTGGTATTTCTGCGGATAACACTAATCTGGATTATCTGGATGTACCTGCCTTTTTGCGTCGACAGGCGGATTAAGCGAAAGCAATTAAATAGGATGTGACAGGCTCGTTTTTCCTGCAAAAACGACACTGCTAAGACTGCCAAAGAACACCCTGTTTCTATGCAGGGTGGTGTGGCTATGCTAATATCCGCCGGGATCGGCAGATGGCCGTGTGGAATTAATTTGGCGCGTGATCTATCAGTGATTGGCGCGAGTGGGAAAATAAGTAAATGATCAAGCAATGTACTCTGAGAAATGTCATTCGGGCCACAGGTGTCGGACTGCATACGGGGGAGAAAATCTATTTGACCCTGCGCCCCGCTCCGGTGGATAGAGGGATTGTTTTTCGTCGCGTTGACCTTGATGATCCTGTTGAAATTGAAGCAAAGGAAGAAAATGTAGGTGACACACGGCTTTCAACTACGTTGATTAAAGATGGTGTGCGCATTTCTACGGTTGAGCATCTGCTTTCAGCATTCGCTGGACTGGGGATCGATAATGCCTATGTTGAATTGAGCGCCTCTGAAGTGCCAATTATGGATGGTAGTGCCGGGCCATTTGTTTTCCTGATTCAATCCGCAGGCATAGAGAAGCAGCCTGCACCCAAGCGTTTTATCCGTATAAAGAAGCCTGTTATTGTGAAAAATGGTGATAAATGGGCGCGCTTTGATCCCTTTGAGGGCTTTAAGGTCTCGTTTGCAATCGACTTCAAGCATCCTGCATTTGACGGCAAGGCGCGAGAGGCAACGGTTGATTTTTCCACCACCTCGTTTGTAAAAGAAGTGAGTCGTGCGCGCACTTTTGGGTTTATGCGTGATATCGAGTTTCTAAGAGAAAAAAACCTGGCGCTGGGTGGCAGTATGAAAAATGCCATTGTCGTCGATGAAGAACGTATTTTGAATGAGGATGGCCTTCGTTATGATGACGAATTTGTGAAGCATAAGGTGTTGGATGCGATTGGTGACCTCTATCTGTTAGGGCATAGCCTGATTGGCGCTTTTAGTGGGCATAAGTCTGGCCATGACCTTAATAACCATCTACTACGGACATTAATGGCTGACAAGGATGCGTGGGAACTCGTGACTTTTGAAGAAGAAGGGCAGTCTGCGCCGATCTCATTTGCTCAGCCAATACCGGCGAGTTAAGTCCCTCCTAGTAGTCACTCGCGGTTAGGTTTTTTTGACTCTCGACTGGCCAGTCGTAGTAAAGATCGTCTTAAATTGTTGTCTGTTGTGCTCTCTGCGAGACTGGTGATTAAGGTCGCGGATTGAGAAGAAATATTCATTTTTTGTCTTGTGTCGGCAGGCGTTAGGGCCGATACAGGTTTTATCCTGATGCTAATCTCTTTGATATAGTTGCAGTGATGATGAGTCAAAGTAGATAACATGGCGGGTGCGTAAAAACGAAGTTGTGATGCCCAGGCGGGGCTTTCTGTTTGTAATATAAGTGTTTTTCCTCGAATATTGACTGCCTGGCACTGACCTTGCCACGGCGAGGGTAAGCAGCTCTGAGTGAGTGCGCTAAGTTCAGTGAGTTGGCGTGAGAACTGGGTCAAGCGGCGGAGTTGAGTGGATTTTCCGCTGCTCAGCAATTTTTTGACGGAATGGATATGACGCATTTTTGTTTTAATGGCTTAGTAAAGAATTGATAGTGAGTAAGCATAGATGAACATCATTCTGTTTTCAAAGAAAGCGCGAAGATCCTCCAGTATTAACTTAGGGAATAATAAGCTATTGCTTATTTTATTCTTTTTTGTCGTGTTACTGCCGGGTGGTGTGATGTACGCAGGCTATGAAATAGGTAAATCTGAGTTGAGCAAGCAGGCGCTTCCTGGTGAATGGGAGCTTGAGATGCTGCGTCATCGTGACGAGCTGGCAGAGACCACGCGTGTGGCACGTGAAAACATGAATGCTCTAGCAGTTCGCTTGGGGGATTTACAGGCACATACCATTAGATTGAACGCACTTGGGCGACGTTTGACAGAGAAAGCGAGTCTAGGGAAGGGCGAATTCAACTTTACCAAGCCGCCCGCTCAGGGTGGGCCTGAGGGAGGGGCTCAGGCGCTTGCTGAAATCGGGGTGCCCGATTTTCTAACTTCATTAGACGAGCTTGCTGCTCAGCTCGATGACCGTGAACAGCAGCTGCGCGTAATGGAAGCCTTTTATATGGGGCGCGAACTCGAAGGAGAGGTTTTTCCAGCGGGCCGTCCAATTGAAAAAGGATGGATTTCATCTTACTATGGCATGCGAGTGGATCCTTTCACTGGCTTGCAAGCTAGGCATAAGGGTGTTGATTTTGCAGGAAAAGATGGCTCGGGTGTGATTGCATCTGCAGCAGGGGTGGTCACCTGGGCCGGATCACGTTATGGTTATGGCAACTTGGTCGAGATTAATCATGGAAATGGCTATGTGACACGTTATGGGCATAATAGTAAGATCCTAGTGCAGACTGGCGTTGAGGTGGAGAAAGGGCAGCGTATTGCGCTGATGGGATCCAGTGGACGCTCAACCGGGCCGCACGTACACTATGAAGTTATAAAAAATGGACGTTTAGTCGATCCGATTAAATATGTAAATGCAGCTCGCTAGATTTGAGATGGAATTTGGGCGCTGTAATAATTAAATTATAAAACTAGTCGACGCGACGCATATCAAGTCGCCCTTGGGTATTCATGCTTAATAAGGTTTTCAATAAGGTGTTTGGAAGCCGCAATGATCGTCAGCTGAAAAAGTTGAATGGTCTTGTGGATAAAATAAACTCATTCGAGCCCGCTTTTGAGGCGCTTTCGGATGAAGAGCTACGGCAGAAAACGGATGAATTCCGTGAGCGCTTCACGGCTGGCACGACGCTGGATGATTTGCTGCCAGAGGCCTTTGCGGTTGTGCGTGAGGCGGGTAAGCGTGCCCTTGGCATGCGCCATTTTGATGTTCAGCTGATTGGTGGAATGGTGCTACATCATGGGAAAATTGCAGAAATGCGCACGGGTGAGGGTAAGACACTCGTGGCTACCCTGCCGGCTTACCTTAACGCCCTGAGTGGTCAGGGTGTTCACGTCATTACCGTCAATGATTATTTAGCCCGGCGTGACTCGGAATGGATGGGTACGCTCTATGGCTTTCTTGGGGTGACGACCGGGGTGACCGTCTCTGGGCTGGATCATGCTGAGAAGCAGGCGGCTTATGCTGCTGATATTACCTACGGAACCAATAATGAATACGGTTTTGATTACTTGCGCGATAATATGGCATTCAGTATCGCCGACAAGGTACAGCGAGGCCTGAACTATGCGGTTGTCGATGAGGTAGATTCTATTCTTATTGATGAAGCGCGCACGCCGCTGATCATATCTGGCCCGGCTGAAGATAGCTCAGAGCGCTATAAAGAAATTAATAAGCTGATTCCTCAGCTGACTAAGCAGGAGCAGACGGGTGAGAACGGTGAGCCGGAAGGCCCGGGTGATTTCTCGGTTGATGAAAAAGCGAAACAGGTTTTCTTTACCGAAGAAGGTCATCAGCGAATTGAAGATATGCTGGAAGCAGCGGGACTGCTGCAAGAGAGTGAAAGCCTCTACGACACCTCTAATATTAGCTTAATGCATCATCTGAATGCGGCGCTTAAGGCGCATGCGCTGTTTCAGAAGGATGTTGATTACATTGTTAAAAACAATGAAGTCGTGATCGTTGATGAGTTTACCGGTCGTACCATGCCGGGGCGTCGTTGGTCTGATGGTCTGCATCAAGCGGTTGAAGCAAAAGAAGGGGTCGCGGTTCAGACAGAAAGCCAGACACTGGCCTCAATCACCTTCCAAAACTACTTTCGTGTTTATGATAAACTTTCCGGTATGACCGGTACTGCCGATACCGAGGCATTTGAATTTCAGCAAATTTATGGGCTTGAGGTGTTGGTGATTCCAACCCATCGTCCAATGATGCGTATTGATCATGGTGATCTGGTTTATTTGACCATTAATGAAAAATATAACGCGATCATCGAAGACCTTAAGGATTGCAATAAGCGCAATCAGCCGGTATTGGTAGGGACGGCATCGATTGAGTCCTCTGAACTACTCTCTCAGGCGCTAACCACGGCGGGTATTAAGCACGAAGTGCTCAATGCAAAGCAGCATGAACGCGAGGCTGAAATTGTAGCGAATGCAGGCAGCCCAGGTGCGTTGACAATTGCAACCAATATGGCGGGCCGTGGTACAGATATTGTACTTGGCGGTAGTCTGGAGGTTGAGCTTGCTGCACTGGATAGTCATGATGAGGTGGCGATTAACCGTGTAAAAAGCGAATGGCAGAAACGACATGAGCAGGTGCTGGAAAGTGGTGGGTTATATATTATCAGTGCCGAACGCCATGAATCTCGTCGGATTGATAATCAGTTGCGTGGTCGTTCAGGGAGGCAGGGTGATGCGGGTTCGAGTCGTTTCTACCTGTCGCTAGAAGATAGCCTGATGAGGATCTTTGCTTCAGATCGAGTCTCTAGCATGATGCAAAAGCTCGGTATGGAAGATGGCGAGGCGATTGAGCATCCGTGGGTGAGCAAGGCGATCGAAAATGCACAGCGCAAAGTTGAAGGGCATAACTTTGATATCCGCAAGCAGGTGCTTGAGTTTGATGATGTTGCTAATGATCAGCGTAAAGTGATTTATGATCAGCGTAATGAATTGATGGAAGCGGATGACATTTCCGACACCATTCATGAGATCAGAAACGATGTAGTCAATGAAGTGATTGATAGCTATATTCCACCGCAAAGCCTTGAGGAGCAGTGGGATGTGCCGGGGCTTGAAGAGGCGCTGAAAAATGAGTTTTCACAGCCGATGCCGATTGCGGAATGGTTGAAGCAAGATGAAGAGCTGCACGAAGAGACGTTACGTCAACGTGTGCTGGCCGAAATTATACAGGCCTATGCAGATAAAGAGGCTCAGGTGGGGGCGGAAGTGATTCGCCATTTTGAAAAAACTGCCATGTTGCAGGTGCTGGATGGGTTATGGAAAGAGCATCTGGCAGCAATGGACTATCTGCGTCAGAGTATTGGCCTACGTGGTTATGCGCAGAAAAACCCTAAGCAGGAATTCAAGCGTGAATCCTTTGAGATGTTTACCCAGCTGCTGGACAAGATCAAGCTTGAGGTGATTAAGATTCTCTCTCGTGTACAGATCCGTGCGGAAGAGGATGTTGAGGCGATTGAAGCGCAGCGTCGTGATCAGGCGCCTGCGATGCAGTTTCAACATGCGGCTGCTGAAGCATTGGGTGGTGGTGTCGGTGATGCCAAAGTGCCGCAATCAGCTGCTGGATCTGATGAGCCATTTGTACGCGATGGTCGCAAAGTGGGCCGCAATGAGCCCTGCCCGTGTGGCTCTGGTAAGAAATATAAGCAGTGTCACGGCAAGGTGAGCTGATCGTCCGATCATCCTTGTTTTCAATTAGATAGGCCCCTCACTGGAAAATGTGAGGGGCTCTCGTCTATACTGCGGCGATGGCTGTTAATCTTCCCTTAGAATTACCTGAATTGCTCCCTATTGCAGGGGTACGCATTGCAACCGCTGCTGCTGGGATTAAATACCCTGATCGCACTGATATTGTTGCCTTTGAATTGGCCGCGGGTACGCAATGCGCCGCCATTTTCACCCGGAATGCCTTTTGTGCGGCCCCCGTCACGATTGCGCGCGAACATCTGTCTGTCGCTATGCCTCGTTTGTTGTTGGTCAATTCTGGTAATGCAAATGCAGGGACGGGTAAGCAAGGTTATCAAGATGCGCTAACCAGCTGTACATTACTGGCGGATGCAGCCGGTTGTATCGCCCATGAGGTGCTGCCATTTTCGACCGGCGTGATTGGTGAGTCGCTACCGATGGATAAAATTTCAGCGGCGATTCCAGCGCTGTCGGCGCGGTTTGATGAAAACCACTGGGATGATGCCGCGCATGGCATCATGACAACTGATACGCGCCCTAAAGGCGTCTCCCGTCAGATAATGGTCGCTAATGAATGCATCACCATCACCGGCATTGCGAAAGGCTCAGGGATGATCTGCCCTGATATGGCAACGATGCTGGCCTACGTGGCAACCGATGCGAATATCGCCCCCTCGTTGCTGCAGCAATGTTTGCGCTATGCGGCTGACCGCTCCTTTAATTGTATTTCAGTGGATGGTGATACATCGACTAACGACGCCTGTGTACTGATGGCCACTGGCGAGGCGATGGCACTCCCTGTTGATGATCGGCAAAGTGTTGCCTATCAACAGCTCAGAGATGCCATTACAGAGGTATGCGTTGTGTTAGCACAGGCGATTATTCGCGATGGTGAAGGGGCGACAAAATTTATTACAATCGATGTTGAAGGTGGCGAAAGTGTGGCTGACTGCCGGCAGGTCGCCTATACCGTGGCGCATTCTCCATTAGTGAAGACGGCCTTTTTTGCCAGTGACCCTAACTGGGGGCGAATTTTGGCGGCCGTTGGACGCGCTGGAATTGGTGTATTAAATGTTGGGCAGGTTGCGATTTATTTGGATGATGTCTGTATTGTGCGTGATGGCGCGCGTGCGCCACAATACACCGAAGCCGCAGGCGATGCGGTGATGAAACAGGATGAGATTACAGTGCGGATTGTGCTGGGAGATGCGCCACATAGTGCACAGCTTTGGAGCTGTGACTTTTCATATGACTATGTGCGTATTAATGCGGAGTACCGGAGCTAGTCTCGGTGTTGGCATACTCTATTTAGACAATGAAGCGTTTCACAACGCCTTGCAGTTGATGTGCCATTGCCGCTAGCTCGTCTCCACTATCGGATATTCCTTGTGCGTTGGTGGTGGTTTCATCCGCGATTTGACTGATGGCGACAACATTTCGGTTGATCTCTTCAGTGACCGCGCTCTGCTCTTCTGCCGCAGTGGCAATCTGCACATTCATATCGTTGATGGTGGTGATGGCGCCGCCGATGGCATGGAGCGCCGCTTTAATTTTAGCGGCTTGCTCGACGCTAGTGCGTGCTTGTGCGCGCCCTGCTTCCATGGCGGTGACAGAATTTTGCGCACCGATCTGTAGCTTTTCAATGATACTTTGAATCTCCTGCGTCGACTCTTGGGTGCGTGTGGCGAGGGTACGCACCTCATCTGCAACCACTGCAAAGCCGCGTCCTTGCTCGCCAGCGCGCGCCGCTTCGATCGCTGCATTGAGTGCTAATAGATTAGTCTGTTCAGCGATATCTTTAATCACATTAAGCACTGCCCCTACGCTTTGGCTGTCGTCTGCTAGGACCTGAATGACCTGAGCGGCTTGCTCAACCTCGTGGGATAGCGCTTCAATTACAGACATTGATTCTTCAACGATCTGCTGGCCATTGTTCGACTCTGCTTGGGCTTGTGAAGCGGCAGTTTCGGCCGCGCTGGTATTTTGCGCCACTTCCTGCACCGTGGCAGACATCTCATTGATGGCTGTTGCGACCTGATCTGTTTGTAGTTGCTGGTTTTTGATGTTCTGATTAGTTGTGGCGGTGATCGATTGCATCTGTTCTGCGGCAGTCGCGACACGTGTTGTGGCGGTGTCGAGTCCTTTGATCATCTCTTGAATATGGGTAATGAACTGATTTAACCAGTGAGCCAGTTCTCCCAGCTCGTCCTTGCTGGATGCATCGAGCCTTTTAGTCAAATCTCCTTCACCTTCTGCAATATCCTTGGCGGTGGCGATGATGCGTCTGATCGGTTTTACAATGCCGTTGTAGGCGTTGTAGGCGAGTACCGCCAGCAATGCTGCGAATATTCCGATTAGCACAAAATTTAAATATTCAGTACGTTCGCTGCTTTCAATGGCAATTTTCATTTCAAGCTTGGATTGTGCCAGTGACTTTTCAAGCAGCGGGTTTATGTGACGGGCAAGCGATTTGGCAGCCGCGCCAGTATTGCTCATTTGCAGGTTTCCCTCTGCCGGCCCTTTTGCGACATATGTATTAGCCATCTTTTTGGCGATGTTGAAGTAGACCTCATATTCATTGAATAGGGATTGGTACAATTCAGTATTGTGGCGATCTATTTGTGTCAACTCATTGATTAAACGCTGGAACTGTTCGTGCTGTAACTCGGCTTCATGATAGCCCTTGTTAAAACCATTGAGTCCGCGGGTAGCACTGATTTCACTGAACCATAGCTGGGTGTTAATGACCGTTAGTTTGAGTTGGTACGCTTTTTGGGTGATAATGCTTTGATGTGATATGTAGGCTTCGAGTTGCTTCTTTACGGCCGCCGCTCCGTAGATTGAAACGCCGGCCTGGAGGATGAGGAAAAAAACCATCACAGATATGGCAACGGTAATTTTGTTAACAATGGTCATAGTCGGGCTTTCCTTAAGAATTACATTGGGCTCGTTTAACTGTAGCGACCAACTGGACCTAACCTTCATTTAAGTAAACTTAAAATAGGCGGGAGCGAAAGAAAAGTGACATAGAATTATTATTGATACTAAATAAATCTTTAGCAGCAGTGCTAAATTTGAGGCAAAAAAAAGCCCTCAAGAACGAGGGCCTTTTTGCTGAAGCTAAAATCAACTATTTGATTTTAGCTTCTTTGTACATCACATGTTTACGAACGACGGGATCAAACTTTTTGATCTCCATCTTTTCAGGCATGGTGCGCTTGTTTTTGTCGGTGGTGTAGAAGTGGCCAGTTTTGGCACTGGAAACGAGTCTAATTTTTTCACGCATCTCTCTGCTCCTTAAACTTTTTCGCCGCGGGCGCGCATATCGCCCAAGACTTTGTCGATGCCGCATTTATCGATAATGCGCATGCCTTTTGAGCTGACGCGCAGGCGAACCCAGCGGTTTTCCCCTTCAACCCAGAAACGATGAGTTGATAGGTTAGGCAGGAAACGGCGCCTTGTTTTATTATTTGCGTGAGAAACATTATTCCCCACCATTGGTCCTTTTCCTGTGACCTGACATACCCTGGACATTGTTCTAAAGCCTCCAAAACGAAAACTGCATAAGCGAAGCCGGACTTTATACCAAAATGGCAGGGGTGAGGCAAGTATAAAAAACGCGGCCTTTATAGATCAATGAGTTACATTAGGCCTTGTTCGGCAAATGAGAGCACATGGCCATCGCCGACAATCAGGTGATCGAGCACGCGGGTGTCGATTAATTTGAGCGCATCCTGTAACTGACGCGTCAGTAGCTTGTCGGCACTGCTGGGTTCTGCAATGCCGGATGGGTGGTTGTGGGCGAAGATCACGGCGGCGGCATTGTACTGCAAGCTCTTCTTGACTATTTCGCGCGGGTGAACGCTGGCGCCGTTGATGGTGCCGGTGAAGAGCTTTTCAAAGCAGATGACGCGGTTTCGGTTATCGAGGAAGAGGCAGGCGAAGACCTCAAAGTCGTAATCGCGCAATTGGGCGAGCAGAAATTGACGGGTGTCTTGCGGCGAATTGAGCGGTTCGCTGCGCTCAAGTGTCTCACGTAGATGACGACGACTCATCTCTAGCACCGCTTGTAGCTGGACAAATTTGGCGGTGCCGAGGCCGACGCTTTGGCAGAAGCGGTCGTGGTCGGCACCGAATAGTTTTCGCAGTGTGCCATATTCATTGAGTAGGTCGCGGGCGAGATCCACAGCAGTTTTGCCGCGAGTGCCGGTGCGCAGGAAGATGGCGAGCAGTTCAGCGTCTGAGAGCGCCTCTGCGCCGCGTAGTTGCAGTTTTTCGCGCGGGCGCTCGCTTATTGGCCAGTCTGTGATGGGTAGCATGGTCACCTCCGTGTGAATGCCTGATAGGTGATGGCACTATAGTACAAGTCATGGCCTGGATTAAATGTTATCTTACGCATTTTATTTTTAGGGGCTTTTCGGTTGCGTCGCTCTGGAGCCGCTTGTTGATTGAATTGATAGGACATTTGGGTGGCAAAGTTAGCGAATAAACGAATCTTACTCGGGGTCACTGGTAGCATCGCGGCCTATAAGAGTGCCGAGCTGGTGCGCCGTTTAATGGATGCTGGTGCAACCGTACAGGTGGTGATGACAGAGGCGGCACAGGCCTTTGTGACGTCGTTTACCCTGCAAACGCTCTCTGGGCGACCAGTGCACTGTGCTTTGATGGATGCCGATGCTGAGGCAACCATGGGGCATATCGAGCAGGCGCGCTGGGCGGATCTGATTGTGATTGCGCCCGCGAGTGCTAATTTTATTGCTAAATTGGCTCAGGGGCGCGCGGATGATCTGCTTTCTGCGATCTGTTTGGCGAGTGCTGCGCCGCTGGCGGTGGCACCGGCAATGAATCAGCAGATGTGGGCAAATGCCGCGACACAGGCCAATGTGGCGACGCTGGTTGAACGAGGCGCGATGCTTCTGGGGCCCGCCTCTGGTGAGCAGGCATGTGGTGACGTTGGTGCAGGACGCATGTTAGAACCTGACCAAATTGTCGAAAGATGCGCGGAGCAATTTGAGGTAGGGATACTGGCGGGGCGTCGTGTGTTAGTGACGGCCGGGCCAACGCAGGAGGATATTGATCCGGTGCGTTATATCTCAAATCGCAGCTCTGGCAAAATGGGTTTTGCGATTGCGGCTGCTGCGGCTGAGGCGGGCGCCGAGGTCATTTTGGTGAGTGGCCCGGTAGCGCTGGAGACTCCCGCGCGAGTGTCGCGAATCGATGTGCGTTCAGCAGAGCAGATGTTGGTGGCGGTGCAGGCGCAGTCAGCGCAGGATATTGTGATTGCAGCAGCGGCAGTGGCTGATTATCGTCCGTTGCAGGTGGCGACGCAGAAGATTAAAAAACAGGCCGGTGGTGCGCAGCTCTCACTTGAGCAGACGCCAGATATTCTTGCCACCATTGCTGCAAGTAAACACGACATGTTTGTGGTTGGCTTTGCCGCGGAGACTGAGCATCTGGAAAAGAATGCGCGCCTCAAATTAGAGAAGAAATCGCTGGATTTAATTGCCGCTAATTGGGTGGGTGGTGGGCGCGGCGGTTTTGATAGTGATGAAAACGCATTAACGGTGTTGTGGCAAAATGGTGGCGTTGAGTTGCCTTTGGCATCCAAAGAAAAAGTCGCGCGCTTACTGATTGAGATTATAGTGGAGAGGTTTGATGCAAAAGATTCAACTGAAAATTCTTGATTCACGTATTGGTAATGAATTGCCGCTGCCTGCATATGCCACAGAAGGATCGGCAGGGATGGACTTACGTGCATGTATTGATGACGCGCTGGAGATCAAACCGGGTGAGACGCAGTTGATACCGACCGGACTGGCCATTCATGTTGCGGACCCATCGTTGGCAGCCGTATTGTTGCCGCGTTCAGGACTGGGCCATAAACACGGCATTGTATTGGGGAATCTGGTGGGATTGATCGATTCGGATTATCAGGGACAGTTGTTTGTTTCATGCTGGAATCGCAGTGATAGCCCATTTGAGATTAATGTCGGTGAGCGGATTGCGCAGATGGTGTTTGTACCCGTCGTACAGGTTAGTTTTGAAGTGGTTGAAAAATTTGATAACAGTGAGCGCGGTGCTGGTGGCTTTGGTCATTCTGGCCGGCTCTAGTACTAATATAAGTAAAACCTGATAGGGAGTCGTACTGGTTATGGGTAGCAATGTCTCTGCTTCTATTTTTAAAGCGTATGATATACGCGGTATTGTTGGCGAAACGCTGACTGAAGAGGTGGTCTACAACATTGGGCGGGCGATCGGCAGTGAGGCGCATGCGCGTCAACAGAAGACTGTTGCGGTCGCACGTGATGGGCGGCTCTCTGGCGGGCTGTTTGTCGCCGCATTGACGAGAGGCCTACGCGATACGGGACGTGATGTGATTGATGTTGGCATGGTGCCAACGCCATTGTTATATTTTGCAGCACACTACCTGGATATTGGTTCTGGTGTGATGGTGACCGGGAGTCATAACCCAACTAACTATAACGGTTTTAAAATGGTGTTGGGTGGCGAGACGTTAGCTGAAGAGGCTATCCAAAGTCTCAGGCGCCGTATCGAACAGGAAGATTACCACTTAGGGGGAGACGGTGCGTACCGTGCGATCGATATCATTCCAGATTACCTTGCCTGTGTACTAGATGATATTAAATTACCGAATCAGCTTAAAGTGGTTGTCGATTGTGGTAACGGTGTGGCTGGTGTTATTGCACCTCAGCTCTTGAGAAAGCTGGGCTGTGATGTGATTGAGCTTTTTTGTGAGGTGGATGGTAACTTCCCCAATCACCACCCCGACCCGAGTCAGCCAAAGAATCTGCAAGATATGATTCTCGCCGTGAAGGCTTATAACGCTGATCTTGGTTTTGCATTTGATGGCGATGGTGATCGGCTGGGAGTGGTCGATTCGTCAGGACATATCATCTGGCCGGATCGGCAGATGATGCTGTACGCCGCTGATGTCTTGTCTCGCAACCCTGGCGCAAAAATCATCTATGACATTAAATGCAGCAATCATTTAGGTAAGGTGATTGAGCAGCATGGCGGGAAGCCCTTGATGTGGAAAACTGGCCATTCATTGATTAAGGCAAAGATGAAGGAGACTGGCGCACTATTAGCTGGAGAGATGAGTGGCCATATCTTTTTTAAAGAACGCTGGTATGGATTTGATGATGGCATCTATACGGGCGCGCGCCTACTGGAAATTTTGACTCATAGTGATGCTGTGCCAAAGGACCTTTTTGCAACGCTACCAGAGTCTTATAGTACGCCTGAGCTACAGGTGAAAATGGTGGAAGGTGAGCATCATGCCTTTATCAAACGATTTCTTGCAGAAGTGAGTTTTGATGATGGTGAGGTGACCACCATTGATGGTATGCGCGTTGATTTTGGTGATGGCTGGGGATTAGTGCGCGCCTCTAATACAACGCCTTGTTTAGTGATTCGTTTTGAAGCGGATAATGAAGAGGCACTGCGGCGAATTCAGGGGATGTTTAAGGCGGCGATGTTGAAAATAGCCCCGGATTTGGTGATTCCATTTTAGTTTTAAAGCAAAACAAATAGAAAGTTTTACTGATTGAGTATTGATATGACATTAGACGTAACATCTGCAATGAATATTGCGCAAGTACTGACAGAGGCGCTGCCCTATATCCAACGTTTTTCAGGCAAAACCATCGTGATTAAGTATGGCGGTAATGCGATGATTGATAACGCGTTAAAAAATAGCTTTGCACGTGATGTTGTATTGATGAAACTAGTGGGAATTAATCCGGTGGTGGTGCATGGCGGTGGGCCACAAATCGGTGCGCTATTGAAAAAGCTCGGAAAAGAGAGTCGGTTTGTAGAAGGGATGCGAGTGACTGACAGTGAAACCATGGATGTGGTTGAGATGGTGCTGGGTGGGCAGGTTAATAAAGAGATTGTTAGCTTGATCAATAAACATGGTGGCTCGGCGGTCGGCTTGACTGGCAAAGATGGCGACCTTATTCATGCGCGTAAACTTCAGTTTACAAGTAGTGCACCAGAAATGAATGCATCTGAGATTATTGATATTGGTCACGTGGGTGAAGTTGCTAGCATCAATACCGCTGTTGTTGATATGTTGGTTGGCGGTAATTTTATTCCAGTGATTGCACCTATTGGTGTCGGTGACGATGGCCAGTCCTATAATATTAATGCTGATTTGGTGGCGGGTAAAATCGCCGAAGTCCTTGGGGCTGAAAAATTAATGCTGCTGACAAACACGGCAGGGGTGCTTGATAAAGATGAAAATGTGGTGTCGGGCATTACAAAGAAAGATGTTGAACGCTTGATTGCTGACGGCTCTATTTATGGCGGCATGTTACCTAAAATTCGCTGTGCATTGGAGGCAGTGCAGGGCGGGGTTAATACTGCGCATATCATTGACGGACGTGTCGCACATGCAGTTTTGCTTGAAGTACTAACCAATCAGGGTGTAGGAACACTGATTCGTCGCAGTTGATTTTGGTTAGCACATGCGATGAAGACCTGTCGAAAATTAGATAACTAAATTTTTTCTGGAAAAACATGCAGCTACCATTGCCGCAGGGGTGTGGCAGCGTTGTGAATAGAGATTTATCTTACCCCTCGTTTAGAAGTACTGGAAATGGACGATATATCCAGTATGAAGATCAACGCTGTTATCATGGCTATACTGCTTTCTTTTGGTGCTCATTCTGCAATAGCAGAGAGTGATGATTATTGTGATGCGCCTAAAGGAAGCCAGCAATGGGAAAAAGCAGTCTCTAAATATAAATATTTTTCGACCTGGAAAAGTCTGCATCGCTTACGTAGTGGTTTGTGTCAGCAAGTTGAACGTGGTTCAATTAATTTAAACGAAGCTGCGGTGACGTTTGAGAGGGAGAAAGCGAAAAAAATGCGTATTCTACGTGAACGAAAGAATAAAATTAGAGGCCGAAAACGGGTAATGCTTGGTTAACCCCAGCGCCCCGCTGTTCCTTTTTTAATCCCACATATTTTTGTAATCTATTCTCGCCGCTGAGTATTGTCGGTGCTTGTGATATGCGGTCTGGTTTTTATTGTAGGGTGATCATTTGGGCAGTGGGAAGCGGATGATTTTTCCAGGCTGACTCGGTACTCTATTTGTGAGAGCTTCCTCAAGTGCCGCATAAAGGCTGTTGAGGACTTTAGGGGCAGAAATGTTTGCGTGGATGTGATAGTAGTGTAGTTCGCAGTCAACAGGTGTATGTAAGGCACTTCTCCCATGCTGGTTAATATGAGTCCATGCAAGGGCTGGGAGGTCATACATTGCACGGTCCAGGCACACCCATGTGCTTCTATTGATAACAACATCGATTGTTCTAAGGCCTGGCAGGCGTATTCGAAATGGAGACTCAAGTCTGAGCGTTGCTAGCAGCGCAATATTGTAGAGTTCAGCGTTAATAGATGCTGGCACTGTTCGCAACTTGGGGGCGTTTTCGATTCGTGTGCTCATGTGATTGTTTTAAATGTGACGAGATTGTTGCTTATTTTAGCGGCCACTGGTGGTGCTTCTGAAGCATTCTCTGATGGATCATACATACTTTTTCTAAAGCCGGTAGCTCTCTATCCGATATTGAAAATATGAGAAAAAACAATCGAGAAAGCGAAGGGGTGAAGTCACGATCTTTATTGAAATATCATCTGTTTGACCGTATTTGTGGCAGCCACCCCTTTAAATTGGCAGTCCCCAATGGCTTCGTTGAGTATTCTGTTAAGACGCGCCATGATGGCGAGGTATTTTATTTTAATTTTGAGTTGGCGCAGGAGATGGGGCTTTTGCCTGAAAGTGGTCGGCTATCGTTAAATAAAAAACTGAGTCAAAAGTTGCTCGATACTTTTAGTATCGAAATGATTAATGAATTTGAGCTTGAAAATGGCATGCAGGTTCCTGTTACTGATATTCGTGCTGAAAAGTATATGGCGACGCGCTACCTACAGCTTCAACATCCTGGACGCTCAGGCTTGACTTCTGGTGATGGACGCAGCTTATGGCATGGCTGTTTTACAGCGAAAGGGGTGACTTGGGATATCTCAAGTTGTGGCACCGGTGTTACCTGCCTAAGTTCGGCGGCTGCCCATGAGGGGCGAAACTTCAAAACGGGTGATAAGAATGCGTCGTATGGCAGTGGACGAGGTGATCTACTTGATGGGGTTGGTGCTGCGCTGATGAGTGATATTTTTCACCGCAGTCAATTGGCCACTGAGCGCACATTGTTATTAATTGAATATCCCGATGGCACCTCGGTAAACGTGCGCGTTGCAAAAAATCTTTTAAGGCCAGCTCATTTTTTCCATCATTTAAAGCAAGGTCAGTATGAACGATTAAAAGGGGCGGTTGACTACTATACCCGTGGCGTTTGAGATTTAGGCTTTTAGTGTGCGTCATATTCATTTCATGGCAAGGCGAAATGACGAGCAATAGCGGGACTATTGCGAGGAATTTCAACGCTGTCATGGAATGAAGAGGGCGTGCAATGAAACCTAAATCTCAATCGTTACGGGTATATATTGATCGACAGGTTAGTAATGGTGAGTGGCCCGTCATGCGAGGTAAGGAGCGCTATAGTGCGCTGCTTGATCAAGTCTCTCGTTTATTTGGAAAGATGGTTGCCCGTCTGGAAAGTGATTATATTTTTTGTTGGATGGACTGGGATGGCGATAATATTTTATGTGATGGTGGCATCATTGATTATGGTTCATTGCGTCAATTTGGCTTATTTCACCATGAGTATCGCTACGATGATGCGGAGCGTATGTCTACTTCAATTACGGAGCAGAAAAATAAAGCAAAATATATTATTCAAACCTTTTCACAGCTAGTGGATTATTTGCTCGGAGGCAATAAAAGACCGATAAAACTGTTTACTAAATCGTCCGCTGTTAAGCTATTTCTTGATGTGTTTTCACAGACAAAAAATGAGTTATTACTGAATAAAATGGGATTTACTGATATTGCCGTACAATTATTTTTGCGAGGCAATAATAATGACCTGATTAACGAATTTGGTCGTGTTTATTCTACATTTGAGCGGGCTAAATCTATTCGTGGATTTTATACCGTGGGTGATGGTATAAGCTGGGATGCGATATTTTGTATGCGCGATATTCTTCGTGAATTGCCAGCCTGGTATCAGGCCGGTGGCGACTGGATGACAGCGGAGCATTTTATTGGAATAATACACTCCGATTACGCTGAAGATAAGGATGTTGAAATTTCATCGTATCGACGGCGTCAGGTGCGTTACTTTCAGCATCTGTACTGGCAGATTGTGGAAAAGGTCGCGTCGCTTACTAATCAGGTTAACGCTGAGTTGATTGATGAGGTAGTGCGGCGTGCTGCAGTGATCAATCGATATGAGCGTGTGACGGGTGACGCATTAATTTATGTGGCAAAGCAATTAATTAAGCTGAATAGTCGTGTCAGCAAGCGTGTCCTGCACCAAATGTTTGAGGGATTTGTTAAGCAGCAGGTATTGATTCCGGGCAAACTAACGCCGTTACCATTGAAACATCAAATCGGCAAGAGGGCGGCTTCATATTCCGGGTATAAAAAACTATTTAAGGTGATTCGGGAGTGTCGCGAAGGTATTTAAGTAACAGTCATCGCGGTGGTTAACCGAGATAATGATCGTTTATCTTTAGAGGGAAGCTTTTTTATCTCTATTTCTCGCTTAAGCGCCTCTGAACGGCTATTGACATTTTCATAGTAATGCAGTTCTACTGGGCGCCGTGAGCGTGTGTAACGTGCGCCTAGCGGGCTACTATTGTGTTCCTTTATTCGTCGTTCAATGTCGGTGGTAATGCCGGTATAGAGCGTGTTGTCGTGGCATTTTACAATGTAAACATGCCATAACACTCGATGGGTGTTTGGTGAGTGAGCTGAATCAGGCATTAAGATCTGGAATAAGTTTGCTCTCTAGTTTTGAGATGATATCTTTAAGCCAGAGTTTTCGCTTTTTCATGCGCTTTAGTTGTAATTGGTCCGCTTTTATTTGTGATGAAAGTTGCGTGATGACAGCATCAAGATCGCGATGTTCAAGGTGAAGAGTATTAAGGCGAAGTGTAATGGCTTCTTTTTCATCTGTCTGTTGCATAGTTTAATTGTAATGGATTTTAAGAATAAAGAAATCGTTTGTTATCAGCCTTACCAAATTGGTGCTTAACTGGCAATTGCCTGCCCACCGGTACCATCTGAATTTGATTGGTTATCGTGGTGGTTAGTGCCTATTTCCAGTGCTTTATTATTTCTTATTGGTAGTGAGACACTGAATAGGCTACCTTCTCCAAGTGTTGACTGGCAGTTGAGTGAACCACCCAAGCGACGGGTTAAATACATGGAGTAAGCAAGCCCAATGCTATCATGTGTTAACGTCTCTTTATCTTGTCCTTGAAATGGATTGAAGACTTGTGGTATTTCATCATCAGCCAGCCCTTTTCCATTATCTCGAATATAGAAAAAACAGCCGTCGTCATGGCTTTCTGCATTAATTTCAATGATACCTGGACGACTCGGTAGTAGGTGCTTGATTGCATTGTCGAGTAAGCTAGAAATGATCTGTTCGACGGCTTTTCGGTCAGTTAATATGACAGGAAGAGAGCCGATATTAATATGTGCATTTTTATCTTTAAGCTCAGGCTCGGCTAATTTTTTTAAGTCATTCGCGATAATGCTCATGTCGACAATTTCTGGTTGTAGTTTCTGCAACCCTGCATGTGAAAGCTTAATAAGGGCTTCAATTTCCCATTCAAGCTGATGACTGGTCTGCATGATGGTCTCTATTCTAGTGATGGCTTCGGAGGTGGTTGCTTGGGTTTTTCCATCTAACGAGCGGCCTTCATCGTGAAAGAGGGCGGCGAGCTTTTCTGAATTTTCTTTTATGATTGGTAGTTGAGTCATTAGGTCATGCGATGCGATATGGGTGAATTGTTTCAATTCGTCATGCAATGTATTTAATTCAGAGGTTCTATCTTCAACCAGAAATTCAAGGTGATTTTTGTATCGCATAAGCTCTAATTCAATTTCTTTATGAGCGCTAATGTCATGAATGGTACCGGTGAATATTCGCTCACCTTTATGGGGCGCTTCACTGACACTAAGCTCAATTGGGAATAGTGTGCCATTTTTTCGCATCCCTTCTGTTTCACGCCCAGTACCGATTATTTTACGTTTGCCAGAGCTGAGATAACGGCTGAGATAGCCATCATGGTCGGATTGATGTGGTTCGGGCATTAGCATGTCTAAATTATTGCCGACCATTTCAGGGGCACTGTAGCCAAAAAGTTTCTCGGCAGCTGAATTGGCACTCAAAATTATGCCCTTTTGAGTGATGGTGATGATGCCGTCGACGGCATGATTGATGATGGCCCTGTTTTTAGCTTCGCTGTCATACAGCGAGTCGATGGAGTTTTGTAGTTCTTTAAAGGCGGTGGTATTTTTTCGGTAAAAAAGAAGAATAAAAAATGCGATAGTCAGAATGGCGGTTAATTCCCCTCCTATTGTTAAATAGATGCTCTTCTGTGCTTTCGCTAGGCGTGCTTGAAGTCGCTTGTTTAATAGTTTTTCTGAATCAGCATAGAGTAGCATCGATTGTTCGATTGCTCGGCTTCCTTCTGAAAAATAGCCTTGGGCTGTGATCTGGAGTTTTTCTCCATTTAATAACTGCTCACTTTTAGTGATGAATTTATCGCTCGTTAAAAAGAGCAGCTTCATTAAGTCGGTGATGCGTCTTTCATCTTCAAAGGCAGCATTTACTGCGCGCATGGTGCTGCGGAGGGCCGTATTTAGATTGTTTTTTAATGAATGTAGCTCCTGTCCTAATTGCCGGTTATTTCCGAGCCTCTCGTTGAGGATAAGTCCGCCACCAATGCCCCTGACGCGCCCGAGTGACTCGGTGAGATCGCTAATTTGATAGATGATGAGTTTGGTAAGAAAGTAGATATTGGGGTCGTCATCAAAGGCGAGCATGGAGTACTCTGCTGATTTTTTAATGATGTCTAGTGAATGGTTGACCAACGCGCTGTGGCTGAGGAAGATCTCCTGTGGGGTATTTATTTCAGATGCATCAAGGGTATATTTAGTTTGGAGATCGAGTTGTTTAAGGTCTTCGATAATACTCAGTTCAATGCTTTTTGGTGAGCTTATCAATATATTAATCTGGCTGCCGAGATGGGTTTTTAATTGATCAAGCTCACTATTTAGACTGCCATCTCCATGGCGCTGTAGTTGTGTCATGCCGCGTATCTTTTGCAGCGTCATGCTCAGGTCAAATAGTGGCGTGAGATGAGATAGGCCGGTGAGTTCTATTTGCGTGCTTTTTAGTTGTTGATAGTCTCTGATATTGTTAACGCTCAGGGCTGCGATCATGATCAGGGCTGGGATTGCAATCGCGAGTAGATAGTGCCATGTCCGGGGCGGATTGCTGGCAATGGTGTTCATGTCTCTAGACGGCTCGATAAAGCCATGTTTGGGGGTGCTGGCTGGTACCCACAGGGTACAGAGATCAACATGCGCCCAGCAGTCAAACTGCATTGTTGTGGTGAATCTCTGCTCATTGAATCCTTCTTCAGGGGCTAAGTTCCAGGGAATATTAATGGTTAGGTATAGCAATACACGCCCTGTTATTACATTTAATGTAACGGGATAGCCGGTTTAAACTTTAGTGAATTAGGAATGGATTGTGACTTTGTGTCTGAGTTTGTCTTAAATCATTTATTTTTTGGGGCTCAGGCGATGATTTTGAGATAGGGGTTGTGCAATCTTTCTTCGCCAAAGGTAGACATTGGACCGTGCCCGGGTATGAACTGGACGTGATCGCCAAGCGGTAAGAGGCGTTCTTTGATTGAATTGATGAGTGTGTCGTGATCTCCTTTTGGAAAGTCTGAACGGCCAACTCCGCCCTGAAAGAGGACATCTCCAACGATCGCAATGCCATCATCTTTATGAAAAAAGACCACATGGCCGGGGGTGTGACCAGGGCAGTGCAGTACCTCGAGTGTGATGTTGCCAAATGAGACCTGATCACCTTGATTTAACCATCGATCAGGAGTGAAGCCTTCCAGTGGTGGGAAGTTGAACATTTCGCACTGTTGTGGAATGGCATCAATCCAGAATTGGTCTTCTTTATGAGGGCCTTCAATCGGTAGTTTGAGCCGTTTGGCTAATTCAGCAACGCCGCCAATGTGATCCAGGTGAGGATGGGTCACCAGAATCTTTTCGATTTCCAGCCCTGACTCATTGGCAATTGCCAAAATACGTTCAATTTCGCCACCTGGGTCTACTACGGCCGCGCGCATCGTCTGTTCACAGTAAAGCAGCGAGCAGTTTTGTTGCAGTGGCGTCACCGGGATGATTTGGTATTTCATGATTAACGTTTTTGATTGGTATTAATTGATTTGAAAGTACATCTTGTCCGAGCAGTCGGCAATGTGCAACGTTAAGATGCCTGCCATTCGGCACGAGCTCAAGGAATATGGCCGTGTTCCGACACATTAGAGGTATTCCGGTGACCGTTTTATGGGTGTTATGAACGTTTGCCGCATGATCAACTAAAACAATATTTTTGCTGGAGGCGTGATGGGCCTAATAGATGGTTTGACGCGGCAGTTGCGATCGGTGATCGAGTGGCAGGATAGCGATCCTGATCAACTCTTTTATAAATGGAGTGATAACGGTGATGAGATCAAAAATGCCTCTCAGTTAATTATTGGCCCAGGACAGGGCTGTATCTTTGTCTATGAAGGGGTGCCAAAGGCGATGATCGTCAAAAGTGGTATCGTTAATCTTGAGACCGATAATGTGCCGTTCTGGACCACCATCAAAAAGGTGATGAATTTTTTTGAGAGTGAGCACAAAGTTGGCATCTACTATTTTAAGACCACGCACGTGCTGGATCAGAAGTGGGGGACTAAGGCGGTGGTCAAATATGAAGATCCGAAATACCACTTCCCAGTGGGCTTGCGCGCCTTTGGTAATTACAGTTTTCGGATTCGCAAACCGGGTCATTTCTTTGTTAATTTTGTGGGTAGCAATAGCGAATTTACGGTCAGTCAGTTTCGCGAGGTGATGAACTCACGCATGGTGCAACCATTGACAGATCACCTGGCACAATCGAAATTTACCTATGTTGATATCGATGCCAATCGTAATGCGCTCGCTGAAAGCCTGTTGGAAAAGTTGAAGCCGAGCTTCACCAAGCTCGGCTTTATGTTGACCGATCTACGTATCGAAGGGACTAATTTTGATGAAGATACGATGGATCGTATCAATCGCATTGCGGATATTACCGCCGAACAGCATGCGGCAACAGCCGTCGGAATGGACTATGCCAGCTTGCAAAAACTGGAGGCGATGCGCGAGGCTGCCCGAAATGAAGGTGGTGGTGCGGGTGTCGGTATGGGGATCGGTGCGGGGATGGGGTTTGGGCAGATGATGGCAAATGAGATGGGTGATTCGCTGGTGCCGAAGCAGAATGGCGCGGCAGGCCCCGTTAGCAGTGAAGACCCCGTCGCCAAATTATCGCAACTTAAGCAGATGCTGGATGCTGATCTGATTACGCAGGAAGATTACGATCAGAAAAAAATGAAATGATGAGTCGTTTTTAGGCTGGCAGTAAAATTATGGCCAACTGTATTAGTTGTTCTGCCGCCTTGCCGGCGCCGAGTAATATCTGTGAATATTGCGGCCGTCGTAATGATGTTGATTTGCATGGGGTGCATCAATACACCGTAGTAAAGCCGCAGGATGAACGCGGCTGTCCTCGCTGCGGGGTTGGACTGCACACTATAAACCTTAAGCATGATGGTAAGTTCTTCATTGAACGTTGTGATCAATGCATGGGGTTATTTTTTGACGCGGGTGAGTTGGAGGCGCTGCTAGAGCAGTCGGTATCGAATGTCTTCGAAATTAATCGGCAGCAACTGAGAGCGATCAATAAAGAGTTATACCAGAGAGATAGTGCAAGCGAGCTCGCCGAACCGCTGGCCTTCTATGTGACATGCCCGGTTTGCAGTGATTTCATGCAGCGTAAAAACTTTGGTGCGCGCAGTGGTGTGATCATTGACCGCTGCCATAAGCACGGGATGTGGCTTGATGGTGGTGAGCTAAAGCGCTTAATGGAGTGGAAAAAAGCAGGCGGCCAATTACTGCATGAGAAGATGGCGCAGGAGGAGGGCGCGGTGAAGGAGAGGCGTCAACGGCATGGCTCAATGGCGGTGCGGGCAGGTACCGTGGCGGATACGCGCAAAAATGGGCGGATTTCCGGGGCGTTGGATGATGGCTTGCTCTCCTCAGTGTTAAAATTAGTCGAGAAACTATTTTAAATATGTTTGATTTCTATTTAAGCCTTTGATCTTTTAATATTATTTTTAGCTTATGGGGCTATATCTGGTGCAGTTCAGAGAGTATCCCACGCTATAAATACTGTGTTACGATTGTGCAACTATAGGTAATTAATAGATTTCCGTCAGTAGGGGGTTAATGAAGCCACATTTACGTGAGGCCGAGGAGAGGCCTAACAGTCTTGTGATTTGTTAGGGTCTACTACGCATTTCGGGTGTCGTTGTGAAGGGGAAAACCATGATCAAAGCGGGCAATGTTGTCAGGAGTGTACGCGCTCCTGTATTGCTGCTGATGGCGGTGTCACTGCTGGCATGTGGCGGCGATTCTGCTACAGAGTCTAGTACTGACGGGCTATATACGGTGGGCGGCACGGTCACTGGGATTGCTAGTGGCGAGATACTGTCGATCAGTAACCGTGTTAATCAGCAGCTTGACCATCAAAAAAACCGCATGAGCTTGCGAACCAATACCCCCTATATATTCTCTAGAACAGTCGCTAGTGGCGATACTTATCAGGTTATTGTTGAAGGTGATCCACGTAATCAGCGTTGTACGGTGAGTAATGGTACAGGCCTCCTGATTGATAGCGTTAGTCATGTGAATATTCATTGTGTTACGCCACCAAGATATAGTGTTGGCGGTCGTGTGACCGGCCTTAATGGGGTCCTGGTGTTGAGCATTAACGGCGATGAAGAGGTGACGGTGTCTGCCAACCTCGCTTATGTCTTTTCTACCCGCTTGATGAGTGGTAGCGATTATCAAGTCAGCGTCTACAATGAACCCGCTAATCAAGATTGCACTGTCTCAAACGGGGTTGGCACACTGAGCAGCCACGTCGCCAATGTGAGTGTTAACTGTGTTTCAGATGGCTGGGTTCACCCGGCTCATCTGGCGGTGAATATTAGCCCGGATGGTGAAGATGCGATAAGCCCGCAAATTGCGATGAATGATAACGGTGATACGGTTGTGGTTTGGCAGCAGTTTGATGGTATTCCTGTCGGCCCTAATGATTTCCCTAAGACACAGATTTACATGAGTGATTATAATATAACGGCGGCAAATGCATGGACACATCCTGCTGGTTTAAATGATCACATTAGTTTTACGGGGCAAAGCGCCATTAACCCGCAGGTGGCGATGGGGCGCGACCTGACGAATGCATTTGATGAAGTGGTCATCGTATGGTCGCAAAAGGATAGGTGGGGTAATAATTCGCAGTTGTTTATGAGTGAATACCGAGCCAATGCATGGAGCCACCCCGGCGGCTTAACATCAATTTTTTATATAAACCCGCAGGGCTCGTTCATTTTTGATGACCCTCAGGTGGCAATGGATGATCGCGGCAACGCCATTATTGCCTGGTCTCAATATTCTGGCGTGGGGCTGGATATTGATGCGCCTCAGCTTTATGTGAGTGAATATCGCGCGGGGAGCTGGGTGCATCCAAGCTCACGTTCGGCTGATACCTTTAGTCAGACGGGCCGGCCAGTGCGCTTCACGCCTGCCGTGGCGATGGGTAGGAATCCGGCTACGGGGACTGATGATGCCGTGGTTGTGTGGCGGCAGCACTCGGGGGGGGCGTCGGGTGCATTTTTAATTCATCGGCGAGAGTATCGCAGTGGTGCTTGGTCTGCGGTTCCTGACCCTCAGTTTTCGTCGGGTGATACGATCACACCATTCCAATCGGACAATATATCGAACCCCAAGGTTGCGATGGATAACCGCGGCAACGCGATTGTTGTTTGGGAGCAAGCAGTACCAGAGGCTCAACCGCATCCTTATTTTCCCGGTGCTTCCCCCGTGGATATCAACCATGTCTTTAAAAGTGAGTATAGGGAGAGACTGGTGCCAGATCCCCCTGGCCCTGATATTCTTGTTTGGTCCTGGCTTGACCCGCTTGACTCGTTCGACAACATTAGCCTCAGTGGCTTAAGTGTGCAGGCCCCAGATGTTGTCATGAATGACAATGGCGCGGCCATGATTACCTGGAGGCAGGAGGATGTTTCAAGGAAACAGCGTATTTTTAAGAGTGAATACCGAGCCAGTGAATGGACGCACCCAACAAGCCTTGCGGATAACATTGGCCTGGATGATGAATATGGCGTAGCCGCTTATGATGTGGCGATGGCCGATAATGGTGATGCGATTATTGTCTGGCGACAGTTTGATGGATTCAAATATTCAGTCTATAAAAGTGAATATCGGGCTAGCGAAGCGGTATGGCGAAACCCGAAAGGGGTGATGGACGCCATTAGTTCGGAAATTTCATCACCAATAGACTGCGATGCAAGAGGGGGGGAGTGTTTTCCTGCCACTGTATCTTCAGGGCCTGCGGTTGCAATGGATAATTCTGCGGTGCCGGGAGATGCCTTGATCTTATGGTCTCAGTCAGATGTTGAAGCGACAACGTTTCCTGCGGCTATAACGCAGAAAATATTTAAGAGTGAGCTGCGTTAAGGGGCCAATTTAAATTGCTTACAGCATTAGTCGTGGTATTTTATACGCTGACTGATGCTGGGCCCCTTCTTTCTCTTGATATACCTATGTTCTTTAAATGCCTTGTTTTAGTTAATCGTTGCACGAGTTGAACGGCGGTGCGGTTAAGAGCGCTCACAAATATAATAAAATACCCAATGGGAATAGGCGTTAATATTACCCCCAATATCGATCCAGCTGTCTCATGTTCAAAGTGCGAAGCAATCTGTTGCCGTCTGGAGGTTCTGCTGCTTGCTGATACGGGCGTGCCAGAGCGGTTTGTCGAGTTTGACGAGTGGGGCGGTGGTAGAATGCATCGCCTTGATGATGGCTGGTGTGCGGCATTAGACCGAAACACCCTGAAGTGCACCATCTATGATCTCCGCCCTTTCATCTGCCGTGAACTGGATATGGGTGGAGATGAATGCCTCTCTATTCGAGAAGATGATGCTTGATTGGCGAGAAATATAAAGTTGACGTGTTAGCCAGCTGTTATTTTACGTCGATATATAGCGATGTTTTTTATGGTAGATAAGATGAATATATTGGTGGTATGTACCTCTGCTGGGCGAGGTGGGCTTGAACTTCATGCGCGGCGCGAGGCCCGCTTTCTAGCTGACGAGGCAAGTGTTAATTGTTACCTGATTGCACAGAAGAATAGCTGTATCGCAGAGTGTGTGACAGAGGGCGGTGTCTCGCCATTCTATTTGAACTGGAACTTTAAAATCATGCCGTTGTTTAGCGCGATTAAGTTAGCGCGCTATATCGACGACAATGAAATCGACCTTGTTCATCTTCATTGGGGTAATGACCAGCCCTTTGTCGCGCTAGCCAAATATTTTTCAAAGCGAAAACCGACGCTAGTATATACCCGTCACATGGCGATCACGCGTCATAAAAAAGATCTTTACCACCGTTTTATTTATGGCCAGTTAGACCTAGTATTAACGGTCAGTCGCCAGGTACGTCAAGAAGCAATAAAATATTTTCCATTAAAACCTTCGCAGATAAAACTACTTTATTTAGGGGTAGCGAAAGCCAGCGCTGAAAAGACGGCTGAACGTCGAGCTCACTTCACAGGCGTTGCAAACAGTCATGCATTTAACATCGGTATGTTTGGACGGATTGAGCATGGTAAGGGGCAGCACTTACTGGTTGAGGCGGTGGCGGAACTAGCTGAGCGCGAGCTGGATGTCAGTGCGACGATTGTTGGCCATGTGATGGATCAGGATTATTTTGATCAGTTAAAGAAAATGATTGAAGAGAAAGGATTGTCTGAACGAATCGAGTTTGTTGACTTTATCCATCACCCGATGGAGGTCATGCCCTGTTTTGATGTCATTACATTATTGACCTACCGCGAAACCTTTGGCCTGGTGCTGGTTGAGGCGATGCGCGCGGGCGTGGCGGTGGTGGGTACCAATGCGGGTGGTGTGCCCGAAATTATTATGGATCATGACACGGGGCTGTTAATACCACCCGGTGATGCGACTGCATTGGTGGAAGCACTTGCTCGTCTGTGTGGCGATAAGGCATTTAAAAAATCGTTGGCGCAGCGTGGACAGCAGCGCGCTGATACATTGTTTGATGAAACGAATAATTTTAATGCGTTGATGGCTGTGCTTAAAAATGTTGATGGCACCATCCAATCAAATAACTAAACCTCATGGTTAACTTAAATTAATCAGTCGAACCTACTGCGAGCGCCTATGGCTCCGGATCTAAAAGGTTTTTTGAGATTTCCTGGACTCACCGTATGAGTGATGCGCGGCTGCCCAAAAAAAACCAGAAAATATTTTACCTTCAGTGCCCTAATCGCTTTCGCTACTGTCCAACATGATTAATGCAGGGTGAAGACGGTCAATAATTCTTATTGAGACCTTTGCACGAGTCTATTTTCCGCTCCAGCTGCGTAGTAAATGATCTCAAAAAAATCATTTACTACGTGTAAACTCCATTTTTCTCGGTCATTTATGCCTTGCTGGAACGAAAACTAGTTCTCGTGCAAAGGTCTCTTATTGAGTCATTTTTTATTTAATGACGATGCTATTGGCGGGGTGAGAGCGCCATTCGTGAACAACGCGGCATGGTTCTTTTTGGGGGGGGAAGCTGAAGGGGCAGGGCCATTTTTCTCGGGATCGCGTTGCATTATGCTCATGTACATTCAATGCGTCTTGTGCCGAGAAAAATGGCCGCGGGCGTTACTATGCAATTAGTGTAACAGGCTCTGATGCCCTACTGGACTCTAACGTCCACCACTGCCACAGGTGGCATACTAAAGCCAAAACCAGAACTGATACATTGCAATGCAAACGAGATGAGCCCCGGTGATGAAGAGGCGACCAGTGTGGTACTGCCCTGATTTGATGAAGTTACCTGGCTGGCGAGGCCAAAATTTCCTGGAGACCAGAGCGGATTAAAGCCGTTGATGACAAATGGCTGGCACTGGAAATAACCGCCATTATGTGACCAGCTGATTTTGGTGAGGTTGTTAACGCTGACTACACTAGGGCCAGCCGCCATTACCAAGGGCTGAGTTTGATTAACAGAGACAACCAGTCGTGCGGTCGTGCCAGAGGGAATGCCGCTACAGGCTGCGCTAAATGAGGCATTGGTGCCGTGTGATAATGCTATAAAACTGCTCTTTATATTAGCAGTTGAAGTCACGCCGCATCCCAGTGTCGTCACATCAGTCTCGGTCGTACCATTAACATGGTAAATAGTATACCCGGTGATATCTGCAGGCAGCGCATTAGAGAGCATTACCGGAAATTCAACATTGGATATTCCATTTGTCGTTGTGAATTCTGCATCATAAGTAAAGTCTATAGCAGCAGCCGGCGCTGCAAAAATAGTTGCGATGCTAACTAGTGTACCCGCAAAAATAGGCTTGATAGATTGCTTCATAATACTCCTTTTCATCGTATTTTATACCCTCAATTAATGACATTATGGTGAAACTCTGGTGAGGGGCAGATTGAGTATAAGAATAAATGATACTGCTTAGTAAAATCAAGCGTCTCTCAGCGGTGCTATCGTGATAAGTCGGTTGGAGGTGAAAATATCAGATTAACAGGACATATATGGACGCTCCCTGCATGTCAAACAATACTGCTCCTAACCCCATTAACATTAACAGCATTAACAGGACAGCCAATATAAGACATTGACAACATCCATATTTAGATATAACTTCAGCATCACACAATGAGTCCCACTAAACATTGAGTCAAAGGAGTTGACCGATGCCCAAACCTCGAAAAGCTCAGGTTTCACTGGCGAGCACCCCCTATTACCACTGTGTCTCCCGCTGCGTTCGTCGTGCCTTTTTATGTGGCAAAGACTCAGCCTCATCACGCAGCTTTGAACACCGCCGCAAATGGGTAGAAGACCGCCTGCATCAACTAGCGGGAATCTTTGCCATTGATCTTTGTGGATATTCGGTCATGTCCAACCACTACCATGTGATTTTACACATAGATCAAACGCTTGCGAGTGAGTGGACAGCGCAAGAAGTGATCGAACAATGGCACCAACTCTTTACCGGTAACCTGCTCTCACAGCGTTATCAGCTCGGTGAAAGACTCAGTGCCGCCGAATCAACCGCCCTCAGTGAGTGCGTTGAGGAATGGCGTGCTCGCCTAATGGATATCAGTT
>NVTY02000055.1 GCA_002401765.2 Thiotrichaceae bacterium | reverse complement strand
TTATTTACAACCACCAGACTCATTACTGTTGATTTAATTTAGTGGCATTACTGCGGAATGTTCATGCTTCTATTGAAAGCAGCCATCTATCAACCTAGTTTCACTCTATTTCCTGAAACCCTTCCACCAGCAACGCTCAATATGGCATTGATGATGCTTTACGTTAAGTCGCAGTGTGTTGCGTTACGGGAAGTAAGTTTCACACCCGCGTATGCCGGGGATACGTTGATAGCCGAGTGACCGGCAGACTTGCTTCAGTTTGTACGCAGTGCCCACAAATGATTTGAATTGGCTTTCAAAATTGTTGATGAGATAGGCCCAGTGTTTTGCTTCGATGTTTAAACGCTGAAGGATGGGAGATAATGCGGGGTCGATGCAGCCTTTTTTGTCTTCTCTGATCATACGACCACTGAGGTCAACGAGTTCGATGTAGTCGGTTAGTTTAAAAGAAATTCCTTTCGGCATTTCTTTACGTGGGTTGCCTGCGAAGGGCATCAGTGTTTTGTGCTGTTGTTGTGGGTGGTTGGGGTTGTGTGCTGTTTGTGCCTTGTGAATGCGTTTTTTGATGCTGGTGTGGGCGGATGTTTCGGGTTTGTTTGCCATTTTTGCACGGACTGGGTTTAGGTCTACATATGCCATGCAGGCAATTAGGGCGGCGTCATCCAGCAGTGCCTGGGATTTAAAGCGCCCTTCCCAGAAGCGCCCGCTGCATTCGTCTTCTGCATTGGCCTGGCATGCAATGCCTTCATTGAGTACGCGCATGAACCAGCTGATATCCATTAGGCGAGCACGCCATTCCTCAACGCATTCACTGAGGGCGGTGGATTCTGCCGCACTGAGTCTTTCACCAAGCTGATAACGCTGTGAGAGCAGGTTGCCGGTAAAGAGTTGGTGCCATTGTTCGATCACTTCTTGCGCTGTCCACTCACTCGCAAGCGTTTGATCTATGTGTAAAATCACATGGTAGTGATTGGACATGACCGAATATGCACAGAGATCAATGGCAAAGATTCCAACGAGTTCATGCAGGCGGTCTTCTACCCATTTACGTCGGTGTTCAAAGCTACGTGAAGTCGCTGAATCTTTGCCGCATAAAAAGGCACGACGAACGCAGCGGGAGACACAGTGGTAATACGGGGTGCTCGCCAGTGAAATCTGAGATTTTCGAGGTTTAGGCATCGGTCAACTCCTTTGACTCAATGTTTAGTTGAAATGCTAGCAGCTGAAAATATAGCTATTTTCTAATATTGTCAATTTATTATTCTGGGTGTCTTGTTTGTGGTTTGTTAATGGTGAATCATCGAGATATATTATATCCGAAATTCTTAGCTGTACATGAAGCATTATCTAAATATATAGGTACAAGTAGTATCGCTCAGTGGCGCTTGCCAAAGGGAGGTTATTTTATCTGTATTGAACTTAAAAGTGGAACCGCTTCAGAGGTTGCCCGACTATCTTCAAGGTTAGGCATTAAACTTACAAGTTCAGGGGCATGTTTCCCAAAAGGATACGATCCGAATAATTCTGTCCTTCGAATTGCACCTAGTTTTCCGAGCTTAGACGAAGTGAAAATTGCAGCAGAAGGGCTGGCACTTAGTATCGTATTGGCTTGTATGCAAGGTGAGAACGTCTAATCAAATAATAATAAATATATTAATGGGTATGTTATGTATAGAAACGTCTTTATTTTGGCAATGTGTCAAACCATGCTAATGATCGGAGTTGGCATTATCATCTCAACTTCAGTAATTATCGTTAAACAGATGGATATAAGTCAAAAGTGGGCAACACTACCTATTACTATACAATACCTATCCACAATGATGGTAATGATACCAGTGTCTAGGTATATGCAACGGAATGGCAAAAAAGCAGTGTTTAGAGTAGGGGCTATATCTGGAGCGGTAGGAATGGCACTGTGTGCTAGTGGTGTTTATTTAGGTAGTTTTTTTATCTTCATTGCAGCAGGTATTTTTCTAGGATTATACAATGCAGTCGGTCAGTTTTATAGGTTTGCTGCTGCAGACATAGCAGATAAAGAATTTAAGAGTAGGGCGATTTCTCTCACATTGCTGGGCGGAGTTATCGCAGCATTTGTTGGGCCAAAAATTGCGGAGATGACACATGAATTAGTAGGTCCAGATTTTACTGGGAGTTTTATAGTTTTGTGTGTGATTTCCATAATGACTATACTATTAATAGGTAAATTGAAGCTACCCCCTCCAATAAAAAATAACAATACTGATTGCATAGCAAAATCTATTACTCACGTAGTACGTAGTAATACTTTTATACTTGCAGTCTCAAGTAGCGCTATTGGCTATTCAGTTATGATTATTTTGATGATTTCGACTCCCCTATCTATGCATAATCATGATATGCCATTTTCAGATATCGCTTTTGTTATTCAATGGCATTTAGTCGCAATGTTTGCTCCTTCATTTATTACAGGAGACTTAATTAGGAAGTTTGGAGTTATCACGATAATTTTTTTTGGTGCGATTCTTGAGGCAGGAGCTGCGCTAGTTAACTTATCTGGTGTCAGCGAAACACACTTTCTCATATCCTTAATATTGTTAGGCATTGGTTGGAACTTTATGTTTATTGGCGGTACTACACTACTCACCGAGTCATATCAGCCAGAGAACAAAGAAAGGGTGCAAGGTATTCATGATCTTATCGTATTTACATTTATAACTGTTTCTTCTCTTTTATCTGGCATATTACTTTATCTTCTTGGGTGGGGTGTAGTGAATGCGATATCTCTAATATTTCCAGCAATAGTACTGCTGATGTTGGCTCGATACGTATTTTTATCACGTATAAGTAAAAAACATCCTGATTATCCATAATTTCAGCCATCACGAGAGCTAATATCATCTTGTGAGCCTAATGAATACGTCGGCACCTTTACAGCTTACGACCATGAGTAATAGAAAACAGAGTGGAAACCTTGAAAATATCATAACTCAGAGGCATGTGAATTCACTTATTACTCTCATCTATATGGATTGGCTGAGGATTATGGGCAATCAGGAAAAACATTGAGGAGCAAGTTATGCTGCATAATACAAATATTGAAAACCAACTAACTACTAACCCCATTCATCTCCTTATATTTGATTTAGATGGCACGCTAATCAACAGTCTACAGGGGATAAAGATACTTGGATTCAACTAATAAGTGCATAACTTGAATAAGTAGAAAAGGCGGCCAGTCATCTGTAGGCTGGTCGTTTTTTCTCCAGCAAGAGATGTGACGATGAAATCCTACAAACAACTGACCTATGAACAACGATGCCAGATTTATGTGCTAAAGCAAAGTAATCTTGCACAACAAGCGATTGGAGGCGCGATTGGCGCTAGCCAATCAGCCGTCAGTCGAGAGCTCAAATGTAATACAGGTGAGCGAGGCTACCGCTATCAGCAAGCCCAACGCAAGAGTGAAGCACGACGCTCAGAAGCAACGAAGGCCCTCAAGATGACGCCAGGCATGATTAATCTGATTGAATCAAAACTGAGCCTTAAGTGGAGTCCTGAACAAATTTCCGGTTGGCTTCTGGCCGAACGAGGCGAGCGATTAAGTACTGAGACCATCTATCAGCATATTTGGGCAGATAAAGGAGCGGGTGGCTCGCTGTATTGTCATCTGCGCCGACAAGGAAAAGCCTATCAATCTCGTGGCAAAACGACGGCAGGACGTGGCCACATCAAAAACCGCGTCAGCATTGATGAGCGGCCTTCGATTGTCGATGATAAAGGACGCTTAGGTGATTGGGAGATTGATCTGGTGATTGGCAAAGGACATAGTGGTGCGCTAGTGACCATTGTAGAGAGACAGACGAGCTTCTCCGTCTCAGCACGGATTAACGACAAATCAGCGGCAACCGTCACGGCGGCTACCATTGCGCTGTTAAAACCGTTCAAATCGGCAGTGCATACCATCACTGCGGATAACGGCAAAGAGTTTGCCTACCATGAGCAGATGACTAGTGCACTGGATGCGCCGGTGTATTTTGCAGATCCATACAGTTCATGGCAGCGTGGATTAAATGAAAATACAAATGGTCTATTGCGGCAATATTGGCCAAAAAGTACAGACTTCAAAAAAATCTCGGCAAATGAAGTCGCAGCAGTTATTATCCATCTCAATGACCGCCCAAGAAAGAAGCTGGGCTATAAAACGCCTGCAGATTTAATGATGAAACATATGGCTGCAATTGCAGCTTAGGTGGTTATGCACTTCAGGGTTGAATCTGCCATGTGTAAAAATATTTATTGTGTCGCTTAACGTTTTAACTTAGCTGCGGCACACTGAACTGGCAGGAAACAAACGGTGACAATGCCCGTCTGCTATAGTGTTTTGTGTACGCCCAGCATGGGCATGAACTAATGAGGTGAAAGTCCTCTGTAGGAAGATCACCGTCGAATACCATGTTGTTAGTAGACGATAACTACTAGCGAAAGGCAAGGGCCAATCCGCGAGGATTGGTCTGAAGGAAGCCGGACGCACCAACAGTAGGCCCCATGAAGGGAAACTGCGAGCTGATGAACAAAAACATCATATGAGGCGTAGGCTGGAGGCGAG
>NVTY02000054.1 GCA_002401765.2 Thiotrichaceae bacterium | reverse complement strand
GTTCCAGAACGACCAGGAAGGCATGAACCTCGCTGTGTTAAGCGAAGGCCAAAACCATTTCAATTAATGATGCTGCCAAGACGTGAAATGAAAGAGCTTCCGCATAGAGGAAAATATTGTGCAAAGCGCACTTAAGTTAGTGCCATTCTACTCTGACCCCTTTGATTCTTGAATTTTACTGTAATTCAATTCTGTTATCAGGGTCCGTACGGAAGATGATATAGGATAAGTCATCAGTCAATTCACTCCACCAGTGTGGTGTGTAGCCGGGGATAATAACCACGTCACCGGGCCCTACACGTCGACTAACGCCCCCTTTTATGCCCGCTCCTTTAAGAGTAATCGATGCTGGGGAAGCACGTTTGGGTGAGATCATTTCACCACCGGTCACTAACGTGCCACTCCCCGCTAACATGTAGTAAATCTCAGTTGTATTAACCTGATGTAAATTCGATTCACTGGCTTTATCTTTCGGGCGATAAACGCCATAAACGCCTATACGATAATCACCTGTGACTTCTACCACACGAATCGCTGAATCGGTAACTGCATCACGCGGTAAGGCTTCAATAAAACGCTTAATCTCTGTTGCCGTCACATCTGTCGCCACCGGCAATGGATCAGGCGCTAATATTTGTCCGGGAAGAAGTGGCTTTTCACAAGCAAGCAAAACGAGGGTTAGCCCAGTGATAACAAATATTTTTCTTATCATTATCAGTAAGCCCTAAAATAATAATCAACTTCGTTGTCTCAAATACACTGTAGGTGTAAAGCGGTTAAAACAAGAGGTGGCAAGCACTGTTTCTCGTGTGATGCCACCTCAAATAAAAAGCGCCTAAATACCTTCAACCATAATTCGTGTATCAGGAAGGCTTGCAAGATGTGCGACTTTCACATGAGGATATGCCGCTCGTGACACTGCGTTTAATGCCGCGGCAATAGCGCCTTCTTGCCAACCTGGTAACGAAGATAGTTGATCACCTACGATGAAAAATTTCGGCTCACTTGCACCATCAATTGCTGTGCCTTGGATTAATTGGTTAAAGTGGTCGACGCTTTCAGTGAGATTTTTACCCACCAGATGCCATTGCGCCCAACCGCCTTTAATATACGGCACATGTTGCCAGGCAACGGCAACACCATTATCCAAACCTTCACTAAAATCTTTATTGAACAATTTAGCCCCACCACGTCCTTTTTCAAGACGTTGATCAATCGGTAAAAGCCCCATGTTATAAGCATTTTTTGAATAGTTATAGCAACCCGTCAAAATACCTTTTTGATCATGATAGTCATTCGATGGATACCAAATTTGCACGATTTCATTGTCGGTGCGAGAAATACCGCCAAAAATAGGCACAACACCGATTTCTGATTTTTTGACACCCATCATATTTTCGCCAGTTTTATCATCCTGATACGCTGTGATTGAGCTACCTTGCCACAGATATCTTTCAGCTTGCCAGCCTATTTTAGTGGTACATGCTAAAAATCGATTGGGGAAACCATCGTCATGGTTGGGGTTGTTTTGAGCATGGTATACCGCCGACAAACCATTTTTAAAGTGTAGATCAAAGCCCTTGTCGCTTTGAGTGTCTTGCAATCGATCAGATAACATTTTTTCTAGAAATGGCATTGCGACGTTACTAAAACAATAATCCGCTTTAAACACTTCACATTCGTCTGATCCTAATTTGGTAACATGCACTTCAAACTGTTGATCTTTTTCGTTCCAATCAATTTTCTGTACAGGACTATTTAAATGAATCGTTCCCCCCAGAGCCGCTACTTGTTGCGCAAATGCGTGTTGCACACGATCCATTCCACCCACCGGTTGGAATAGTGTAGGCTGCCATAAAAAATTCTGAGCTTGATAAAAATTAGTTTTCCAAAATTCTGAATCCAACATACTGCTGAGGCTTAATTTCTCAGCAGTCACGCCACCATCAACACCCGGTAGTACAGAAAAACCGGCTCGATCAGAAGTCCAATCATTATCGTCACGACCCACCGCAGATTCTTTCACCATATACTGGCCAAGAGGACTCAGGTCTCCAAAACTCACCATAAGATCCTGTAGCTTTTTGGCCTGCAATGCTTGTTCAGCAGTGCTACAGTCAGGGATGATATCGCTAATGAGATTATCCGCATTTTTATACACCATTTCCGCGACATAACCGCGAGTATTATGGTCTAAGCGACGAGCAACAATAGGATGCCCGCCAAAACCCGTCGTTGTTTGAATTAAATTTGAAGCGCTATCCATGACATAAACTTCTACGTCCACCCCAAACGTTTTTAAATATTGTAATAACCGTTTATGACCCGAAGGTATTCGACCTGGCCCGGCATTAAGATAAGGCTCGTTATCGCCCAGCGGACGATCGAAACGAACGACTTGAGTACTGCCTTTTTTTGCATTATGCAGTTCACGATCTAAATCCTGATTTAAGGTGTCTCCCGTACGCAAGGTCAAACAACGTCCGCCCGTACGATTTTGCGCTTCAAGAATGGTGACTTCCATGCCCGTGTTATTGGAGAGCAATTCATAAGCGGTTGTAAGCCCACTAATCCCGGAACCGATAATAATCGCCGTTTTATTTTTAAAACAATCCGGCTTTAGTTTAAGTGCACCTGCAGACGCATTGACAGGCTGTTTTGCAGCACTTTCCAGCACTGCCCATGCTTTCGCTGTTGGGTTATTCTTGAAAAAATCAGCACGGCTTTCGTTGTTGGACATCCGGTGTCTCCATCATTCATTCTGTTGTGATAAATTGAGTGTGGGGGTTTAGACTTTGTTGGCATTTCAACGGAACCATATCAATGCGGTTGCAAAACAAACAAAGTGTATCGTGCTTTTTGCCTTTTTTTCAAATTGAAAAAAGGCTCTGTGGAACTGCTTGAACTCACCGATAAAGCACTCCTTTGCCTTAATTTTGAAATTACCTTATATCATCAATGCCCCCCTATAACAAGCGATCGAAAAACTAATTTGGCGACAAGGGCTACCTTAATGTACATGCCAAAAAACTTCTGATCATTATTGTATGTTGAACAGTCCAAAGGATACGTGAGCTTATGCGTAAAATCCTTTCTTGGGAAATGACGCATTAGAAAAACAACCTCTTTTTTTGCTGCTTGTTCTCTCATCAGCCCCATCGTCAGGCACTAGGGGTTAGTGGCCCCCGGCTACCCGATTAGACCGTTGATTTCAAATATTCAACTTGAACAACGCCTTACCTATCATATTGATGTGATGATATATTTCAATTCAGCCTTAATCTTTTCCACGGATTCATTCACCGTAGTTCTACCCTGTTTTTACGCATTGTGTCACCAGCGGCAAGAACTGAAAATAGGCTTGAAAAGTGCTCTAGAAATACGACCACTACCTAATAAAGTCATCCAGCAGGATTATATGAGACCTTTGCACGAGAACTAGTTTTCGTTCCAGCAAGGCATAAATGACCGAAAAACGGAGTTTACACGAAGTAAATGAGTATTTTGAGATCATTTATAACGCGGCTGGAGCGGAAAATAGACTCGTGCAAAGGTCTCTATATGATTATCCGTTGTAAAATGCTGGATGTTGCGATTAACAATATCGCGAACCTTTTGACTGTCCATCTCGTTCCGCGACTGCCCTGTGCCGCGCCCGCCTGAGCTGCTGCGCTGTCGTCCTACCGGTTCGGCGCGCTTGGCCGCCTCACTATAGAGATCGCCACACTACCCACTGAATAACAGCCACAACCATACGCCCCATACAAAAGACTCACCATTGCGCTGTTTTTTAGCCAGAATCTAGGGCGTATAAAATATGGATGCTCGCTTGATTCCCCGAAAGGTAAATAACCTGCCCGGCCCGCCAACATAAACATCAGCTTTTGCTAACGAGTGGCTGTGCTCTAGGATATAATCCCCTGAGGTTCGCAGAGTTTGCTGTAGATTGCTGCCACAACACAAATAGCACCACAATAAATCGACACCTTTGCCTCCGTTTCATCAGCAATCTGATGAATTTTATGTACCCCCATACAGCGTTATAAAATAGCCAAAAATAATTTAACTAGTTGATACCTAATAGCCCCAGCCAGCATTGCTAAAATAAAATAGAAGAATAATGAAGACTAATTCCGAGCAGCACACACCTATGATGCAACAGTTTCTGCGCCTCAAAGCAGAACAACCCGACATGATGCTCTTCTATCGCATGGGGGATTTCTACGAGCTATTTTTTGATGATGCGCGCAAGGCGTCACGCATTCTCGACATTACGCTGACTAGTCGCGGTAAATCCGGCGGTGAGCCGATCCCGATGGCGGGCATCCCTTATCATGCGGCGGACAACTACCTGGCCAAAATCGTGGCGCATGGTGAATCGGTGGCGATCGCGGAGCAGATTGGTGACCCGGCAACCAGCAAAGGGCCGGTCGAACGAAAAGTGGTGCGCATTGTCACCCCCGGCACCGTCACCGATGAAGCGCTATTGAGTGAACGACATGACAATTTGTTATGTGCAATTCATCAGATGGGAGAAACCTTCGGCATCGCCACGGTTGATCTCACCAGCGGCCGCTTGATTATCTCGGAGGTCAACGACTGGCAGGCATTGCTCGATGAGCTGGAACGCCTCAAGCCAACCGAGCTGCTGATCAACGAAGATAGCCATCACAAAGAGACCCTTGGCGAACGTGCTGGGCTACGCACCATGGCACCGTGGCATTTTGAGCTGGATAGTGCGACGCGTGCATTGACGCAACAGATGGGCACCAAAGACTTAAGTGGTTTTGGGGGCGATGAAGTGCCGGTCGCGATCTGCGCTGCCGGCTGCCTGTTACAGTACGCGCGTGAGACTCAGCGCGCCGCGCTACCACACCTGCAAACCATTAAAGTAGAACAGCGCGATGAATCTGTGATTCTGGATGCCACCAGTCGCCGCAACCTTGAACTCGATACCAACCTCGCGGGGGGCACGGAACACACCCTTTGCTGGGTGATGGATCGCACCGCCACCGCGATGGGCAGCCGCCTCTTTAAACGCTGGCTCAACCGTCCACTGCGTGACCACCACACACTGCGCCAACGCCACCACTGCATCGGCACGATGATCGAGACACAAACAGATGCGGCCCTTCACGAGTTACTACAGGGCGTCGGTGATATCGAACGCTGCCTCGCCCGTATCGCACTGAAATCAGCCCGCCCGCGTGACCTGTCGTTAATCCGCGATGCGCTGGCGACGCTGCCCGCACTGCATGAGATCATCGTGCCACTTGACACCCCGCTAGTGCCACTATTGCGCCAGCGCCTCGGTCTGCATCCCGAGCTATTAGCGCTACTGCAACGCGCGATATTGGAAAACCCACCGGTATTGATTCGTGATGGCGGCGTGATCGCCAACGGTTATGACAGTGAGCTTGATGAACTGCGAGGCCTGAGTGAAAACGCCGGGCAATACCTATTAGACCTAGAGCAGCGCGAACGCGAACGCAGCGGCATCAATGGCCTCAAGGTCAGTTACAACCGCGTGCATGGTTACTACATCGAAATCTCACGCATCTACTCCGACAACGTGCCGGAAGATTATATTCGCCGCCAGACCTTAAAGACTGCCGAGCGTTTTATCACCCCCGAGCTCAAGGCGTTTGAAGAGAAGGCACTAAGCGCTAAAGAGCGTTCACTGTCACGCGAGAAGATGCTTTATGAAGCACTGCTCGAAAGCTTGCTGCCACACCTAACGGCGCTACAGGCAACGGCCGAGGCATTGGCAGAACTCGACACGCTCTCTAACCTTGCCGAGCGCGCAGTGTCACTCAAGCTTGCAGCACCTGAACTGACTGACACCCCAGGACTGATCATCGAAGGCGGCCGCCACTTAGTCGTTGAGCAGGTACTCGACACCCCGTTTGTGCCCAATGACGTACGCTTCGATGACAAACGTCGCATGTTGATCATCACCGGCCCTAACATGGGTGGTAAATCGACCTACATGCGGCAGACCGCGTTGATCGCCATCCTCGCTTCTATCGGCAGTTTTGTGCCCGCCGAACGCGCCGTGATTGGCCCGCTAGACCGCATCTTCACCCGTATTGGCGCCTCGGATGAACTCGCCAGCGGGCGCTCAACCTTTATGGTCGAGATGACCGAGACCGCCAATATTCTGCATAACGCCACCGAAAACAGCCTGATTTTAATGGATGAAATCGGGCGTGGCACCAGTACCTTTGATGGCCTCTCACTGGCGTGGGCCTGCGCCGACTATCTGGCACAAAAGCTACGTGCGTTTACCCTCTTTGCCACCCATTACTTTGAGCTCACCACGCTGCCGGAATACAACACAACGAGCGCCAACGTTCACCTCGATGCAGTCGAACATGGCGATACCATCGTCTTCCTGCACGCCGTTAAAGAGGGGCCCGCCAACCAGAGTTACGGGCTACAAGTCGCGGCGCTGGCTGGCATTCCACGTTCGGTGATTGAGCAGGCGCGTGAACGGTTAATATTGCTTGAAAGTGAGGCCGCCGAACAGCCGTCACAAGCGAGCCGCCTGAGCGATTCAAAAGGCAATGCCGCCACTGCACAGCAATTTTCACTGTTTCAGCCGCCCGCGGATCACCCGCTGCTTGATGCGGTTAAAACACTCGATCCAGACGATTTAACCCCACGGCAAGCGCATGAAATGCTCTATCAGCTCAAATCTCTGTTAAAAAATATCAATCGAGGCTGAAAAAAGCACCACAAATCCTATATAATGCGCAGCTGATTCGGCGTGCCGGATCATTTTCAGTGCGACAGACACATCATCATTAAGTTTAAGGTACGGAGAATTCCATGACATTTGTTGTGACCGATAACTGCATCAAGTGCAAATACACCGACTGCGTCGAGGTTTGCCCAGTAGATTGCTTTCATGTAGGCCCCAATTTTCTGGTGATAGACCCGGAAGAGTGTATCGATTGCACCCTGTGTGTACCTGAATGCCCGGCCGAAGCGATCTACGCAGAAGATGATCTGCCTGATGATCAAACTCATTTCACCGAACTCAATGCAGAACTAACCAAGATCTGGCCGGTGATCACCGAGATCATCGACGCACCGGAAGATGCCGATGAATGGCTCGGCGTTAAAGATAAGCTCGAGCACCTTGAGCGATAAGCCAGCCGACACCGATCCGCCCCGGCGCCAATCCGGGGCGGATATCAATCCTCACTCGACCACACCATCAGACAGCGCCTCTGTCTCGCTTCACCCCTACGCCGACAATCTGTTTGCGCAGCTCACATCACAACTGCTGACACAACACCTCAAAGATACCGAAGCGGACCTAGCACCACGCCAACGCGGCGATCTGACTCACTGCATTGTATTGCTACCAACACTGAATGCGATCGCACCGCTACGCCGTCAGCTATTAAAACAGGCCAATGCGCTCGGCATACCGGCGCTACTCGGACCGACCATCAACACCCTGCGCGGTTGGGTTGAAGCGACCACCCCCGCCAGTAGCGAACGCCTGAGTGCCCAGGGCTGTGAGTTGATGTTGGTCGAAGCGCTCGAAAAATTCCCCAATCTATTTGGCAGCAGTAGCCCATGGTCGTTAAGCGAATCACTGATCAAGCTCTTTGATGAACTCACCGTTCACCACATCACCCTGCCCGATGATGTCGATAGCTTTATTAAACAGCTCGAACAGGCCTACAGCAGTGATCACCACAGCGATAATAACCCTGTCACCGAGATTAGCGCACTGTCACGCGAGGCCTATCTCGTGCATACCCTGTGGCAGGCGTGGCATCATCAACAGCGAGAAGAGTCGGTGATTGACCCACAAAGTGATTACATCGAACGGCTGGCAACGAACCTGGCGGGCATTACTGAACAGGCACAGCTCTATGTTGCCGGTTACTACCAACTGATCCCGGCGGAAAAGCAATGGCTCAATGCATTAATTGAACGCGGCCAGTTACAACTGGTGCTACAGGGCAATAATGATAACGATGTGGCCGCGGATGACTACCATCCCGACGCGGTGATTCATTCATTATTAAATGGCCTGCCCGCAGTCGGCCAGGCCGAGGCGAGGCAGAGCAATTACAGCGCACTGCTTGATCAGGTCTATCCGCCACTCGCCAAAAACCAGCAGAGCTGCCAGACCGCGCCACTCGCTGAGCGCGCCAAAACATTTGCAAAGCAACACCCCACCAGCCCCTGCAACGAGTCGATTCATTGTTACCAGGCAAGCAGTGCAGAACAGGAAGCCGTGGCCGTAGTCACGCGGCTACGCGAATGGCTGCACAGTGGCAAAAAACGCATCGCCGTCGTGACCGAAGACCGTCGTCTTGCGCGTCGCCTACGCGCGTTGCTAGAACGAGAGTCGATCACGCTAAAAGATCACTCCGGCTGGGCCCTCTCCACCACGCGTGCCGCGGCAACGATGGAGCGCTGGCTGGAGGCGGTCGAAGAAGATTACGATCAACAACCCTTGCTCGACACACTCAAGTCCCCTTTTGTCTTTTCAGCGCAGCCGCGTGAGACCTTCAATAAAACCCTCTACCGCTTTGAACAGGATATCGTACTGCACGAAAACATCGCGCGCGGTATGTCGCGCTATCGCAACGCAATTGAAGTGCGTCAACGCCGCCTGCCGTGGAGCCATGTCGATACCGCCAGTGTCCATGCATTGCTCAATAGCCTTGAAGCCGCCGCCGCACCGTTACTGAGTTTTATCGATAACCAATCACACTCACCAACTGCCATGCTTGATGCGCTGCAAGAGAGCCTTAGCAGCATTGGCATCTGGCAGGCCTATCGCAATGACCTCGCGGGTGACGCAATCATTACCGAGATCAACGCCATGCGCCACGCCATCAAAGGACGTAGCCTTAAGATCAACTGGTCCGAATTTCGTACTTGGCTCGGGCGCGCACTTGAACGCGCCAACTTCGCCGCACAGGAAAATGGCCAGATTCAACTGCTCACATTGGAACAGAGCAATCTACAACAGTTTGACGCGATTGTGATCGCAGGCATCACCCAGGAGCACTTTCCTGGTCAAAAAGAGAGCTCACCCTTTTTTAATGACAGCGTGCGCCATGCACTCGGCATTCCACCTGCCAGCCAGGGGCTGGCCACCCGCTTTTATCACTTTAGACGCCTACTTGAAGCGGCGCCGAATTTTCTGCTCACCTGCTATTCCGATGAAGGCGGCGCTGCTTCAACACCCTCACCATGGCTTGAACTGCTACAGCGCTTTCATCAACTCGCCTATGGTGAAAAATTACATGATGGCGGATTGGCACAACGACTGGCCGCCTACAAACAACAGCAAGCGGCGCAACCGATTGATGGGCTAAATGCAGCGCCCGCCCCGGCACCAATAGTGCCGCGCGCATTGATACCGAAAAACATCTCAGCCAGTAGTTATCAAAAACTGATCGACTGTCCTTATCAGTTTTACGTCAGCTACTGCCTCAATCTGCGCGCCGCCGATGAAATCCGCGAAGCGCTGCAAAAATCAGACTACGGCGAGCATGTGCATCACATCCTGCAACGGTTTCATGATCCACAAGGTAAAGAGGCCTTTCAATTACCAGTGGATAACGACCATCGTGACGCCGCCATCGAACACCTGAATGCAATCTCACAACGTATCTTTAAACAAGACCTCGAAGATAATTATTTACATCGCGGCTGGTTGCAACAGTGGCTGGCCATCGTACCCCATTACATCGACTGGCAGATTGAACGCGCCCAAACATGGCAGGTCAGTGCGGTTGAGCAATCCGCCAAACTCGAAACGCTTGATCCACTGTTTGATATCAAAGGCAGGCTCGATCGTGTCGATCACTCCGCCGAAGGAACAAGCGTCGTCGATTACAAAACAGGCATACCCGCCAGGCTTTCAGACATCGAAGCAGGCGAAGCCGTGCAACTGCCCTTCTATGCACTACTCTCAGACCCCGCGCCACACAGGGTTGAGTACCTCGCACTCGCCAAAGAGAAAGTAAAAACCGCCGGTGTATTGGAAGGTGAACACCTCGCCTCACTCGCCGAACAAAACCGCGTGCGCCTAAAACAGCTCATGGCAGAGATCCATGACGGCAAACCCATGCCCGCCTGGGGTGACGAAACCACCTGTGGTTATTGTGATATGCAGGGGCTGTGCAGAAAGCAGGCGTGGACGGGCGAATACAAAAGCAAATAACAAGCAGACACCGCAATCCCAATCAAAGCCCCTAATTAAATGTAGCCCGGACTGAGCTTCCAACAACACCAGAGCAGTAACCCTGTGGGACTTTTAAATTATGAGGCACCAGTGCTTACGCTATAATACTGTCTAAATAAACAAAAGATGCAAAAACCAACCTCATGAACCACCTCAAACTCGGCGATATTCTAAGTAACGTGGGCCATGCCTATTTCACCCGTGGTAACGACTATTACAATCAGGGGCAAGTGACATCGCTGCAAGTCGATCAACAAGAAGAATACTTTATTGAACTTACCAGCAAGGTCAAAGGTAGCGGCAATCGACTCTATACACAGGAAATAACCATTCACTGGAACGATGATTATACCAATATCGAAGGCTACTGTAGCTGTCCTGTCGAATACAACTGCAAACATATTGCGGCCGCCTGTTTACAGTACCAGTCAGCGATTCCAACAGTCAAAAAACCACCCGTGAATGAATGTTTTTCCTGGATTGACGAATTCAACAATGCGAGTAACCGGCAAGCAGAGTTACCTTCGGCTAATCCTGATTTTATCCTTTACCTGCTTAAACCGTCTACCCATATCGGCAAGCTAGCAATCGATTTTCGCATTACTCGCCACCTAAAAAAGGGCGGTTTTGGTAAAGGGCGCAGTGGCAACCTGGAAAACATCGCCAATAGTTTTTATTCTTCAGGCTATGTTCAATCAGTTGATCAGGAAATAGGGAACCTGCTAAAAGTAAGCAATGAGCATTTCTGGCGCGGCATTTTTCTGCACGGCGATTTAGGGTTTTTGGCGCTCAAAAAAATGATTGGGACTGGGCGCTGTTACTGGCGCAATACCAGTGCACAGCCACTTCAGTTAAGTGATGCGCGCTCACTTAACATCACATGGCAAGCAGACAGCCCCACAGAGACCAGCCTTAAACTGAGCGTCGAACCCGACGGCATACTGTTATTAACAGACCCACCCTACTACCTTGCCGCCGATACGCATACCGTAGGGCCATTAACCAATGCAGACTATTCCCCCGCGCAACTGGAACAGCTGCTCAATGCGCCTACCGTACCCAGCGACTTAATCGATGCGTTTAGCCAGCGCCTGGCACAAAAAATCCCCAGCACACTGTTACAGCCGCCCAAAAAAGTAGATGTTGAGGAGATCAGTGGAGAGCGACCAACCCCCTGTCTGATTTTATCCAGCAGAGAGACTGACAACGACAACTACCACGTCATGGGCATTCGTTTTATTTATGGTGCGCATCAACTCGCTTACTCATCTGAGCCGCATTACACCACCACCCACCATAATAAAACCACACATATATGGCGAGACCTGGAAGCAGAACAGGAGGCGATTGATCACTTAGCGTCTCTGGGCTTCAAGGGGATGATGGATCATAACCAGGCAGACCTTCTCTTTCTCAGCATCAATCAGGACAGCGGCATTGAGGATGCAAGCCGCTGGCACCACTTTCTCAGCGAATCACTACCGGCACTCGAACAACAAGGATGGCAGGTTAGCTACGACAGCGACTTTAACATGGTCTTTCACGAAGCAGACCACTGGCGTGTTGATATCGATGAGGATGGCAGCGGCTGGTTTGATCTTCGCTTTGATGTCGAAATCAATGAGCAGCCACTCGCCTTATTACCACTTATTTCACAAGTGCTGACACATTACGACCCCAAAAATCTGCCAGAGATACTCACTTTAGACCTCGGTAGCAGTCAATACTTGAATATCCCCAGTGAACAGTTAAAACCCATGCTTAACACGCTATACGAACTCTACGATAGCAACAGTTTGCAGGATAACGGCGCATTACGTCTTTCTCGTTTTGATGCCGCTCGCCTCAGTGAGTTAGACACCCAAAGCACAACCAACCTTCAGTGGCGTGGTGGTGAGTCACTGCGAAAACTCGGCCAACAGCTTAAAGACTTCAAAGGTATCACCGCTGTCGCACCACCCAAAGGACTCAAGGTTACCCTTCGCGACTACCAGCAACAGGGACTTAACTGGCTACAGTTTCTACGCGAATATGGCTTTGGCGGCATCCTTGCCGATGACATGGGGCTTGGAAAGACCGTTCAAACGCTGGCCTATCTACTACTGGAAAAGGAACAGGGCCGTTTAGACAAGCCTTGCCTGATCATCGCACCCACCAGCCTCATGAGTAACTGGCGACGAGAAACAGAACAGTTTGCACCCGCGCTAAAAGTACTGGTATTACAGGGGCCAGAACGCCACCAACGCTTTAAACACATCACCGACTATGACATTGTGCTGAGCACTTATCCACTGCTTGCCCGTGACCAGGAGATCCTGTTAACGCATCACTATCACGCATTGATTTTAGATGAAGCCCAAATGATAAAAAACCCAAAGTCTAAGGCGGCACTGGTGATTCGAAAAATAAAAACCGACCATCGTCTCTGCTTAACCGGTACCCCAATGGAAAACCACTTAGGAGAACTCTGGGCACTGTTTGATTTTCTAATGCCTGGTTTTTTGGGTGATGCGCGCCAGTTTAATGCACAATTTCGGACTCCCATCGAAAAAAATGGTGATGATGAGCGACGTCAACAACTGGTACAAAGAATCACGCCCTTTATGCTGCGCCGTACCAAGTCCGAAGTCATCACAGAGCTACCGGATAAAACCGAAATCATCCGCACCGTTACGCTAGACAAAAAGCAGGCCGCTTTATACGAAAGCATTCGTATCTCGATGGAAAAAAAGGTACGCGAGGCGATCTCAAACAAGGGGCTGGCACGCAGTCACATCACCATTCTCGATGCCCTGCTCAAACTGCGCCAGGTATGTTGTGATCCGCGCTTATTATCGCTCACCCAGGCGCGTGCCGTAAAAGAGTCTGCAAAGCTTGAATTGCTGATGCAACTGGTCCCTGAAATGGTTGAAGAAGGGCGGCGTATTTTACTGTTTTCACAATTCACCAAGATGCTAGGGCACATCGAAACAGAATTAAACAACCACAACATTAGCTATAGCAAACTCACCGGCCAAACCCGCAACCGAGACGCTGCCATCGAGAAATTTAAATCGGGCAAGGCAGATGTCTTCCTGATCAGCCTCAAGGCCGGTGGCGTCGGGTTAAACCTCACCGAAGCCGACACCGTGATTCACTATGATCCCTGGTGGAATCCCGCCGCAGAAAATCAGGCCACAGACCGCGCACATCGCATCGGCCAGGACAAAGCGGTATTTGTCTACAAACTCATCACGGAAAATAGCGTGGAAGAGAAGATCATCGCCATGCAGGCAAAAAAACAGGCCCTCGCACAAGGCGTATACAGTAAAAAAGCACAAGCCAAAGAAGAAAAACTAACCGCCGATGACCTGCAGCAGCTGTTTGCGCCACTATAATATCGCTCAAACCGACCCTGTATACTTAACCCTACCCTGATGATCTGAGGCAGACAAACATGCAACACCACGAAAAAATCAACTACATTGAATTCCCATCTAAAGACCTCGATGTGACTAAATTATTTTTCGCTGCGGCATTCGGCTGGCAGTTTGTCGATTATGGCCCTGACTACATCGCCTTCAATAACGAAGGCATTAACGGTGGATTCTATAAAAAAGACCAGGCGGCAACGGTCGAAGGCGGCAGTGCACTGATCGTTTTTTACAGTCGTGATCTTGAACAAACACAGGAGAAAATCGAACAAGCTAGCGGTTCGATTAAGCGAGCGATCTTCCCCTTCCCCGGTGGGCGTCGCTTTCACTTCTGCGACCCCAACGGCAATGAATATGCGGTATGGTCTGACAAATATCTATAACGATTAACACCTAAAGTTCTTATGTTTCACCACCACTGTTATCTATATGGTATGTAAAAAAAGCATATACTGTACGCCAGTAGGAACAATTAATAAAATGTAATCATCGAAATAATCCACCTTTGAAAGACGATTAAAGAAATCACCTACAATGCCCGATAATCATAGGTGTTACATTATATTGAAATGTAGTGTGTCGCCCATGCCCCCAAGGAAGGTGGATTATCAACCCCTATCTTCGCTTGTGGCTGTCCTGCCACACTACTTATACTTACAAAAAGTGTGCTTTACGGTTCGTTGATATCGTGGCAAAAGGAGATTTTTCGATATGGATAATTCAGCAGCAAGCCCCACTAATACAACTAAAATAAAAGACCTTGATATTCCACTTGAGCGAGATCTGTTTTTACGCACGTTGATCAGAGAATTGGCGGGTACCTTACAGGATGTTGTCGGACTCAAAGAATCTGAAGGCTATATCAGTATTGTTGGCCAGTCGATGGGCGCTTGGATCAACTCTTATTACAAAGAGGCGTTAGGGCAGTCGACATTGAGTCGCGAGCAGATCATCGATGTACTGGTTGATTTAAAAGCACGGATTTGCGGAGATTTTTATGTCGTCAAACAAGACGAAGAGAATGTAATGCTGCGCAACCGGGAATGTCCGTTTGGCGACAAGGTGAAAGATCGCCCCTGTATGTGCATGATGACCTCCAATGTATTTGGATCAATTACAGCCGATTCAATGAAATATGCCAAAGTAGAGCTCAGAAAAACAATTGCAAAGGGTGATAGAGAGTGCGAAGTAGTCGTTCATTTCAAACGAAGTGAAGCAGCTAAACTGGCGCAGGGAAGAGAGTATTTCGGGGGAGAGTAAATATCGTGAACACGGATCAGTTTATCGATTTTAGTTACGCTTTTTCGGAACCCATGTGGCTAACGTCACTTAAAGGGCAGATTATTGCGTCCAATCCAGCCATGGAGGAACTCATTGGCTTATCGTGCGATGCCCAGCGTGACAAACAAGTAAGCGATTTTATCAACGGCTTCGATGAAAAAATCGGGGCTTACATCAGGATGAGTGGAAAAAGCCCAGATTTCATTCCAAGTGCATTAACTATCCGTAGTACAAATGAGAAACTCTCAGAGCGCAGCTGCCAATGTGCTCGTTTATCCGCCTCCGCAGACGACCTTAAACCACAATTGTTATGGCGCTTGTCCGCCAATGGCCGAAATCAATTCAAACTGTTAAACCAGGAAATTGAGAGTCTACAGCTTAAACATCACAATGTGATGGATGAGAGGGATCATCTTGATTCACTGGTGTCGAAGCGCACTTCAGAGCTGTCTCAACGCACAGATGAGCTACAGCAGCATCGGGACAGTTTACAGGCGCAGGTCGCTGAGAAGACGGCCGATCTACGCAAATCGGTGAGCGAAGCAGTACTGGCAAAAGAGCTGGCGGAGAAGGCTAATAAAACCAAATCAGAATTCCTTGCCAACATGTCACATGAGTTACGCACACCACTTAACAGCTTACTTATCCTTGCCGAAAATTTCAAAGAAAATCGCGAGGGAAATCTCTCAGCGCAACAGCAAGAAGCAGCCAACATTATTCATCAGGGTGGATCCGAATTATTACGGTTGATCAACGACATCCTCGACATGGCCAAAATTGAAGCGGGTAAATTTATCATTGAGATGGCTGCCTTTCCAGTCACAGAGTTAACCCTGTACCTCAAAACTTCCTTTGCCCATATCGCCAGCCAGGCTAACCTGACGTTTAGTCTAGAAGTCTCTAAAGTCGCGCCACAAGAGCTGACATCTGATATACATCGCATTGAACAGATATTACGAAACCTGCTGAGTAACGCGTTTAAGTTTACACATGAAGGCGGGGTTACGGTCACCATCTCACGTCCGGATCAATCCGTAAATTTTGATTCAAGCGAACTACAGCTGGCCAATGCCATCGCAATCTCGGTGACGGATAGCGGCATAGGTATTCCACTGGACAAACAGATAAGCATCTTCTCCCCTTTCGTACAGGCAGATGGTAGTACCAGTCGTCAATATGGCGGCACTGGCCTGGGACTTTCTATCTGTCGTGAACTGGCAAGAGAGATGGGTGGTGAAATTCAGCTGAAAAGCGAGCAGGGAAAAGGCAGTACCTTTACCCTTTACCTGCCTGTTGAGAGGGATAAGCCATCGCACTCAGATTCTTGGTCTGAGAGCCCCCTGCCAAGGGAAATAAAAAACCTGACGTCTTCCGCAATGCATCAACAAAACATGAATGATGATCGTAATAACCTGATCACCGGCGATCAAATTATTCTGATTATTGAGGACGACATTAATTTTTCCAATATCCTTCTCACCACGATCCATACAAAAGGACTTAAGTGCCTGATTGCTTCAACTGGCGGCGTGGGTTTACAGATGGCCCGGCATTACAGGCCAACGGCGATAGTACTGGACATCAACTTGCCCGATATCAGCGGCCTAGATGTCTTTAACAACCTCCTTGAGGAAAAATCGACATCTCAGATTCCCGTCTATTTTATCTCTATTGAAGATCAACAGCGCCATGTAATCGAGCTAGGTGCTGTTGGCTATTTAGTAAAGCCAATCACTCAGGAACAGCTTAATAGTGCCATCGATATGCTTAGTGCGATTGCCGCCTTGCCTATTAAACGACTATTAATCGTCGAAGATGATGAGATGATTCTGAAATATCTAACGCTGTTGCTGGAACAGCAAGGCCTGACAGTGCTCGGTGCCAATAGTGCGGAACGTGCGCTGGAAATAATAAAATCACAAACCATTGAGGGCATGATCCTTGATGTGAGACTACCTGGTATGTCCGGTATTGAGTTACTGGATATCATCGCAAGTGAACCGCAGCTTAATCAACCCGGCGTCGTTGTCTACTCTGGTACATCATTAACCGCAGCAGAAGAAAAACGACTATCACGTTACACCGATACCTTCATTAAAAAGAACCTTACTGCACCGCAAAAGGTTCTTGACGATGTGTTGGAAATATTCGATTTACCTGGCAACACTAGTACCAATGTCATCACATATTTCAAACAGGATACTGAGGCTTTCCAACCCTTGAAGCAACCCCCTTCTATTAAAATAGTCACCGGAGAACCACCGCAAGGTAGCGTGCCATACGAGGTACTTGCAGGAAAAAAAATATTGTTAGTGGATGATGATACCCGCAATGTCTTTGCGCTATCATTATTACTGAAACAGATGAAAATGGAGCCACAGATCGCCACTAATGGCCAACAGGCACTAGACTTACTCGACCAGAACTCCGACATTAGCATTGTGCTTATGGATATCATGATGCCACTCATGGATGGTTACGAGGCCATTCGACAGATTCGTCAGCAGGTGCGTTTTGATGGCTTGCCTGTCATTGCAGTAACAGCTAAAGCTGAGAAAGAAGATGCAATAAAGTGCATGTCGCTAGGGATCAATGGGTATTTGAGCAAGCCGGTGGAAGCAAGCCGGTTGTTTGCACTCATGAACGAAGTATTAACAAGCTGAGTACATTGATTAACTCTGGACAATAAAAGTTGTGATTCAAAATATTCAAAACCGAGGCGTTAACCGCACATAATTGTAGATTAGAGTCAACGCCAACTATATTCCCATCGGCATCACGACTTATCACCAGGCGCTTACATTCACGCCATGTTTTAATCTACTCGCTTGTCACACTAAAGTCACTCGCCAACATCTCATCCTCGGCGATAGGTCGCAGACCTCGACGTACTTTTCTGCGGAATCGAAATAGACTCACCATCGGATACCACACCATCCAGTAATAAACCTTGCCGATGCCTTTTTCATAACGAGAATCGATCGCCAGGCTCAGCGTAACCTGTAACAGACAGGTATACCGAGAATAACACCGCGCCACCCTGGCAACAGCGTTGAAATTGACAACGGAGTCGGCACCTTAGGCTGCCGCTTATATGGTTAAGTATGCTTGATTAGCGTTTCTTTCATCATATTCATTAGCAGTTGTAAATTTTGTTTGCGTAGAAAAGTGGGGCGCCAAACCAGGGCGATTTCACGATGCGGTCCCTCATCTGCCAAAGGGCGTAGGAAAATTTTACTGCGCTCAACCAATGCTGATTCAATCGCCATTTCAGGGATAAACGTGATGCCTTCTCCTCCCGCAACCATCTCCATCATAGTATAGAGGCTGGTGCCTTGTACGGTGTCTTTGTGTTGTCTGTTTTGTGCATGACAGGCGCTGAGGGAATGATCGCGCATGCAATGCCCCTCTTCTAGCAACATGACTTCATCCATCGGTAATTCACTTGAAGGGATTGGCCCTCCTTTTGATAAAGGATGATTAGGTGGAAAGGCGACATAAAATATTTCTTGCCAAAAAACTTCAAATTCAAAAGCACTTATGTCATAAGGCAGGGCAAGAATTACACAGTCAATTTGGCCTCTGTTTAAACGCTCGATCAATTTTGCGGTTTGGTCTTCAACCAGCTGTAATTTTAACTTTGGATAATGTTGCCTGATGTTCGGTAAAACACGAGGCAATAAAAAGGGGCCAATGATAGGTATTACGCCTAATCGAAATGTTCCGACCAGCGGGTCATTCTCTCCCTGAGCCTGTTAGACTAAGTTGGTTGTCATATCAATAATCTGATGCGTAATACTGGCGAGTGTTAGTTCTAATGACGTGGGCATTACATTGCGTTTATTACGCTCAAGTAATTGCACGCCCAATACGCTCTCTAACTCCCGTATACCAGAGCTTAGCGTAGATTGAGTGATAAAGCAGCTTTTCGCGGCATTACCAAAATGACGATGTTCAACAACGGCAAGGAAGTATTATAGTTGGCCTATGCTCGGAAGGTTCATTTAACATATGTCCTGTAAAAGTAGGCTAACGACTCCATTAGGACTGATTGTTATATTGTTAGCAGTGAGTTTATTCATTAGCAAATTATAAATTGAGTCAGGGTGTTGGCAATAAAAAAATTGTTCATAATTATTTATCTTAAACGATCGTTTTTTTGAATCACTGATATGCAATTAATCAATTGGAAAAAACGATGCGTATTGCCGATAGTTTATTTAGCGACAATAAAGTTGCTGGGCCGTAGGTCTGATTTGGAAAGGGATTTGGTTATTACCAAGCCCTCAAAGTCAATGTTGGACTTCTAACTTTAGCATAAAACTGGTTTTTTAGTTCTTCTGGGGTTTGATCACTCAGCAATTAACATCCAGTTATTGGGCTAAATATGATTAAACAGTGATTTTAATCAAGCAGACGGCCATGTTTTATCAGGCAATGCAATAATGAAAAAAATTAACGTTCAAATGTTCAACGATGTAATCCCTGCCCAAGCAGGTCAAATACTGATTTTAGGTGCTAAATTCAGTGCCGCCTTTTGTTTATGCATGGGAATGCAAGTGAGTCACGCTGAGTTTTAACTCGACTTCCAGCCAGACCTTGCCGGCAGTGCAATTACGACCGATGCCTTTCATAGTAGCAATATGGGTAGAGGGATGGGTGGTGGCGGTGGTGGTGGCATGGATAGTGGTGTTACTTTGACCAATCAGACACCCTATCTGCCTAATGGTGCCTTTGAGCTGGGGGAGGTGGTGACCGATGAGTTTGGCAATGAGTATTATCACATGATTATGGGCAGTCTGGCGGATGGTTTTATCCAGGAGGTCTATATTGCCCGCCACTCATCGCAGCTCTATACCTGGAGCGGTGGCATGATGAATAATGCGGAAGGAACCGTCTCGGCCTCTGGGGGAGCATCGGACTTCGGTAATAACAGTAATAATTTGAACCCGCTTGGAGGAAACCTTGACGCGATCAACTCGGGCAGTGGTTCGGCAAATCTCACCAAGGTAATAATACGCCAGATTGTAAATGATGGCGACCTCACGATGGAGTTTATCAAGGATAAATTTAACGGTAAGCCACGGATTACACAGATGCTTAATGCGCCTGACATCAAACAATTATTCGATATTGATATGAGAAATATTAACTATAGCGATATGACTAGCAATGCGCCTGTTGTGAATCAGATGTGGCTTTTGAGGGAGGAATTACCTACCGATGGCGGTTTTTTTGATGTGATCGCTGGCCCCGGTGAGGCCACAGGCACAAGCATCCTGGCAATAACTGCTGGGCAGTATACTTACACAGATGGGGCGGGGTTTTTGGGGAGTGAAGGTAGCTATAATTATTCTGGTGGTGGAAATATGAATCTAGATCAGCGTTGGGAGTCATTTTTCGATCATACTCAGGCTAACCCATGGTCGTATGATACGAACAGACCTGCGTTATAAAGTCAGGTGTTTCTATAATTCCCCCGTGGTACTAGCGAATTGAGGCCTCAAATTAATACCCGGCGTTATTGAGGCACAATTATATTGATATACAACGTTCATGAACCGGTGGAACGATGATTACCATCAAGCAATTAAACTATGCCCTCGCGGTTGATAAAACCCGCCACTTTAAGCAGGCGGCTGAACGCTGTTCGATCTCTCAATCTGCACTGAGCACTGCAATCTCAGAACTAGAGAGGCAGCTCAAGGTACAAATTTTTGAACGGGACAACAAGAAAGTACTGCTCACGCCGATGGGTGAGATGATCCTGCGCAAGGCTCATACCATCAATCTGGAGGTCAGTGATATTTATCAGTTATGCCGCAGCCAGGATTTGCCGCTTAGCTACCCAATGTCGCTGGGTATCATCCCCACTATTAGCCCCTACTTACTCCCTAAGGTACTGCCTGAAGTTAGAAATCAGTATCCGGATTTTCAACTCACCATTATTGAGGAGCAATCAAATGTCCTGCTAGAAAAGGTTAAAAGCGGTGACATTGATGCCGCCATATTGGCGCTACCCTACGCGACTGACGGGCTGCATGCCTTTACCTTTTGGGAGGAAGATTTTTTTGTCGTGGCCCATCGCAGCGACGATCTGGCCGGGCAGCGTGAGATCAGGGCTCCTGAACTGAGGAATACCCCACTGTTACTACTAAAAGAAGGGCACTGTCTAAAAGACCACGTGCTTGCCGCCTGTAAATTCCAGCCGGCCGAAATGAAGCATTCCCTCATGGGCACTAGCCTGAACACCCTAGTACAGATGGTGGCGGGTCAAATGGGGATTACGCTGGTGCCTGAGATGGCGCTAAACCAGTTGATCTATGACAGTGCGGAAATCAAAGCCGTCCACTTGAATGAGCCGGGGCCGCACCGGAAAATTGCCTTTATCACTCGCTTAAATTATGCCGGCACCCGTAATATTGAGGTATTGATGAAGTTGTTTCGACAACAGCTTAGTAAGGCCCGATCCGGCCATGTAGTGGAGTAAATACACTTCCTCTCAATTCATAGTTCTGTTTTATAGTACACAAAGATCGGTTTAATTCAATTTACCAGAACATCATTTATACCGATACTTTGTTCAGTGGGGGGCGTTGAAGCCCTTTAATAAATTGCTGAGAAAACTCAGTATTGACTAATACGATGAGGATATCGATGATGAAAGTAAGACGCTCAATTTTGGCATTGACCATCAGTACCTTAACCGCTGTAACCGCGGTTAATGCGACTACCTTAACCCGTGATAATGGGGCCTCAGTGGGTGATAATCAAAACGCTTACACGGCAGGGGCCAATGGTGGCGCTTTGTTACAGGATGTGCAATTAATCCAGAAACTTCAACGTTTTGCTCGGGAGCGCATTCCGGAGCGTGTGGTTCACGCCCGTGGAACGGGCGTTCATGGTGAGTTTACAGCAACGCGTGACATCAGTGATTTAACCAGGGCGGCGGTGTTTACAAAGAATGAAACCACGCCGGTATTTGTGCGCTTCTCAACGGTCATTCACGCTAAAGGCTCACCAGAAACACTGCGTGACCCTCGCGGCTTTGCCACCAAGTTTTATACCAGCGAAGGTAACTGGGACCTAGTGGGCAACAACCTGCCTGTCTTTTTTATTCGCGACGCGATCAAGTTCCCGGACATGGTTCATTCACTGAAACCATCGCCAGTGACCAATCAACAGGACCCCAATCGGTTTTTTGATTTCTTCAGTCATGTGCCAGAGTCTACTCACATGTTGACCTGGGTTTATTCTGACTTTGGTACTCCCGCCAATCTTCGTCAGATGGATGGTTGGGGGGTACACGCCTACAAAATGCTGGATGCAGAAGGTGATGTGAGCTATGTGAAGTTTCATTGGAAATCGCAACAGGGGATCAAAAACCTCACCGCAAGCGAAGCTGCGGAAGTGCAGGCCAAAGATTTTAGCCATGCCACGCGTGATATGTATGAGTCGATTGCCAAAGGTGATTACCCTAAATGGGACTTGTATCTTAAAGTACTGCGCCCATCACAGCTTGAAAGCTTTGACTACAATCCACTGGATGCCACAAAAATGTGGTTGGGTGTAAAAGAGACCAAGGTGGGGACGATGACCTTAAACCGCACGCCGGACAATTTCTTCCAGGAAACCGAGCAGGCTGCATTTTCTCCTGCGAACATCGTAGCGGGTATTGAACCATCTGAAGATCGTCTGCTACAGGGCCGTGTCTTTTCATACGCAGATACGCAAATGTATCGTCTTGGCGTTAACCATCAGCAACTCCCGATTAATCGCCCACGAGTGGCTGTTAATAACTGGAATCAGGATGGTGCGGGCAACAATGGTAACCAGCCATCAAATGTGAATTACCAGCCAAGCCGTATTGATCCACGCATGGAAGATAACAGTGCACGTTTTAGTGAAATGGTGGTAAGCGGTCATACCCAGCAGAGGGCGATAGATAAGAAACAACCTTTTGCCCAGGCCGGTGTCTTGTATCGTAGTTTCAGTAAGCAAGAGCGTGCTAACTTGATCAGTAACCTGGCTGGTGACTTGAGTAAAGTGATGGACAGCAATACCAAACACATTATTCTGAGCCACTTCTATCAGGCGGATGAGGATTTTGGTAAGCGTTTGACTCAGGCTGTTAACGGTAGCCTGGAAACAGTGAAAAAACTTTCCAAATAATAGAGGCAGGATGAAGCGGCTGGTGACAGCCGCTTCATAATTTCTGCGGTGGAAGGAGTATTTTTTATGAAAGCTGTATTAATGTTTCTTTTGTTATTCAACATCGCTAATGCCAGCGCACAAGAATCCGGTGAGTTCCAGTCGGTGGAAGAGGAGTTAAAAGCCTATTTTTTTGCGGCTGCGAGAATTAACGATGTCGTGGTGTTAACAAAATTTATTGAGGCGGGTTTCCCGGTAGATATCGCTAATACTAAAGGCTATACGGCCTTGATGGTGGCGACTTATCAGGGTAATGCTGAGGCATTTGATTACTTGATCACACAACAAGCAGATACTTGCGCTTCAGATAAACGCGGTAATACAGCCTTGATGGCGGCTATATTTCGAGGCGAGTTTATGTTGGCAAAAAAACTTATGTCTTTCGAGTGTGATCCTGAGCATAAAAATAACACGGGGATGACGGCGGCAGGCTTTGCCGAAATGTTCGGTCGAGACGAAGTGCTTAACTATTTGAGAAATTAGTGGT
>NVTY02000053.1 GCA_002401765.2 Thiotrichaceae bacterium | reverse complement strand
TTTGCCCGTTCTTCAATCTCAAAACCTCAAAATAGAACCACTATTCCTACGATTTTGCTCAATCAGAACGAACAAATACGAACTAAATCTGAGCGCCATACCCGAAACTTGTTTCGTGCACGTCCCTTAAAAAGGATTTGAAGTTAGCGTTTAAATTGAGATACTGAGGTTGTGCATTTGAGACGAGTGATTAGCGAATCGAAAGATTAAAAACCGCTTGATAAAACGATGCCTATCGTAACCTTCCTTTGGCGGATAAAGAGAAGTGATTTTATCGCATCCACTGAGGTGGCCGCTGTGCGGTAGAGCGGGTATTCGGTGCATTTCGGTCTTCGCTGCGCGACAACTTGCTGCTGCAAGTTGTCGCGCAGCGGCCAAGGCCTTGCACTGCTTCGCTCGCTATGCGCATCGCTCTCCATGTGGGGCGGCGAATGTATGCTGTTGAATAACTTTACATGCGGCTCTTTTGGTAATAGATTAGCTCGCATGCAAATAGAAGGCAATCATACTAAAAGGAAATAATGAAATTGATCAAGGATGGTTTTCAATGAGCATAATACGTCCGCACAGTTCAAGACTGGCGTTTGTGTTTCGGGTATCGGATGGTGTAATCATTGCTCTTACCTTGCTGCTAGCTCTGTATGTACGCGGTATTCCAGTTACTGATCAATATCTGCTGCCTGCGCTACTTTCAATCCTCTGTTTCTCTTTTATAGCCCGTGGATTGGATATCTATCGCTCACAGCGCGGGGTGTCCTTTACGCAAATGATTGGGCCTGTGATGCTGGCATGGTGCATAACGGTGTTTGTTCTACTGGTAGCAGCATATTTTTTTAAAACATCAACTGAATATTCACGCATAGTCATCGGCGCCTGGTTTGTTGTTGCGCCACTCGCGCTTGTTTCATGGCGTTTAAGCGTGCGTATAGTGCTCTCGTATTGCCGATCAAAAGGCTACAATACTCGTTCAGTGGCCATCGCAGGGGCCGGTGACGTTGGCAATCGCATTGGCCGGGTTATCAAAGAAACCGCTTCATACGGGCTGGAAATAAAAGGTTACTTTGACAACCGCAAGGGCGAAGACAATAGAATAGTTAAAGATCTGGTTGCGCCTATGTTGGGTGGTTTCGACGATCTCATTCGGCGCGCCAAAAATGACGAATTCGATCTTGTCTATATCGCCCTGGCGCTAAAAGGTGAGGAGCAAATTTCCAGACTGATTGCGGCGCTGTCAGACACCAATGCATCTGTTCACTTGGTACCAGACTTTTTCGCGTTTGATCTGTTGAATGCGCGTTGGATCAATTTGGGCTCAGTACCCACCATCAGCGTTTATGAATCCCCATTTTCGGGTGTTGATGGTTGGTTAAAACGAATTGAAGATATTGTCCTGTCATGCCTCATCCTGACGCTTATTGCCATTCCCATGCTATTTATTGCTGCTGGGGTAAAACTCAGTTCACCGGGCCCAATGCTATTTAAACAGAACCGCTTCGGAATTGATGGCAAGTCAATCAAGGTGTGGAAGTTTCGCTCAATGACGGTCTGTGATGATGGCCACTGCATAGTGCAGGCGAAAAAACGCGATGTGCGCATCACGCCATTTGGCGCCTTCTTGCGTCGTACATCACTGGATGAACTGCCACAATTTATCAATGTGTTAACCGGAAACATGTCTATCGTCGGGCCGCGCCCACATGCCGTTGCCCACAATGAAGTGTATCGAAAACTCATCTCAGGTTACATGCTCAGGCACAAGGTCAAGCCAGGCATCACCGGCTGGGCCCAGGTCAATGGCTGGCGCGGAGAAACTGACACCCTGGATAAGATGGAAAAACGTGTTGAGTGCGATCTGCACTATATCCGTAACTGGTCACTGTGGTGGGATATTAAGATTGTGTTTCGTACCATTTTTACGGGTTTTGTTGGCAAAAATGCATACTAGGAAAAACACCAGCACTATCAACCAAGACGACTCATATATCACTCATGCGCCTTCAGTAGTCTCTTCAAGTAAGCGCTTATTTGATGATGCGAAGTGGCAATTAGTCGGTGTGGGTGGTGAGCAAAATGATGATGTAGCACTCTATATTTTACCCGCTGTGAAGTGGGCCCGTAGAGTCAGTGGTGTGTTTGGAAATCAGCTGGCCGGTGGCAGCTCGTCACGCGCACATGCAATCTTAACGCCGTATGTTAGTGGTTTTGGTTATCAGGTTTCAGTGCGTGCTTCACTTAATAAAAAAGAAAGGGCGGATATATTATAATGTTGTTTGTGCCGCGGTATGTAAGCGTTGAGATTGGCCTAGTTGTATGGCCGGATAAGAACCATTATAAAGACAGCTAATTAGGCTATTCCATCGACGGTTAAAAGAAGGTTACAATAGAGTAAGGTTATAGTGAGTGTCTGGTATGGGTTGGTTCAATCCCTAACAAAAACAACAAGGAGTTGAGTATGAATAACGTTAAAAAAGTGATGTTGGGCATTGCTATGTTGTCGGTTGCCAGTGTAGTGAAGGCTGAGACAGTTGAAGTGTGCTCTGGGTCGACGGTTGGTGGTGGCTCAGCTATGAACCTTTGCTCATTATCTTTGCTAGCCAGTTCAGAATACCGCGTTGATCTCTTAGTGGTGCCCGCTAGCGGCAGTTCTGGTGCTAATGCCTGGAGTTTGAATGTTGTTGATTTTACAAGCAACACGACGCTGGGTTCAGTCAGTGATGTTTGGTTTGGTGGCGCAACTAATGTCCTGAGTGTAACGTTTAGCACCTTAAGTGACGCGTCTTCAACGTCAGCACTGGTGATGGGGTGGAGCCAACTATCTCCAGCCAATTATAGCTTGAGTGTCACGGCTGTCCCTGAGGCCCCTGTGTATCTCATGATGATAGGCGGGATGGCTATGGTTGGAATGGCAATACGTCGCAAAAAGAATAGAGCGCTTAAAGCCGCAACCGCCGCCTGATTTTTTATTTAATGCCTGTCCTTATTAACGGTGGTTGGTGGGGCAGGCTGTTATTGCTGGTATTAATAAACATTGTTTTCATCGGCAATTGAGTCTGATTATATTCTGCTGATATTGCGGCTTCACTTCATTGCTACTTATTTATAAATGCTCAACCTATATGGGCTGCATTATCGAACGCTTATGCGTTTTGTGTTGCGGTGCGTCAGATAAACGTTCCAGTTTAAGTCAAACGAGTAATGTCGATGTTTGTTAAAAAAAACTCATCTGTATCTTCCTTGGCTATTATTAGATTGGCTGCCTTGGTTGTCCTTGCTCTGTCGCTTGCCGCTTGTAGCGAAGATGAAGAGACGAATGCCACTCAGGTTGTGGCTAAGGTGGATAGTACCGAAATTACGGTTCACCAGCTCAATGCCGGGCTTGAAAGTTTTAATCGGTCAGCGATCTTGGATCCAGGTGTGGCTGAGAATATTAGGCTTAGCGTGCTTCGTAAATTGGTGGACCAGCAGTTGTTTGTTGCTCAGGCGAAAGTAAAAGAAATGGAGCGTGATCCTGCTGTGGTGCAGGCTATTGAGCAGGCAAAGCGCCAGATTTTGGCGCAGGCTTATGCGCGAAAACTAATGGCTGGGATTAAAGCGCCAGATAATAAGGCGATTGAGACTTATTTTGACGAGCATCCAGAGTTTTTCAAAAATCGAAAAATATACACCATGCGTACGCTTGCGTTATCAAAGCAGGGACTAGATACAGAGGTTATAGGCGCATTAGAAAAGCTCGATAATCTGACTAAGGCTGAAGCGTATTTGAAAAGCCAGGGCATTCTCTACCAGCAAAAAATGGTAACTTCTCCTGCAGAGGATATGCCTATGGGGGTGGTGTTAAATATGGTGGATGCGCCTGCGGGCCAATTGTTCGTACTCAACATGCCATCACAAGTCACCGTGTATGAAGTCGTTGAGGCCATTGATCAGCCTTTTATGTTAGAGCAGGCGAGGCCGCTCATCAATCAACTTTTAACCAATCAGGCAAATGAAAAACGCGTCCGTGGTGAGACTGAACGCTTGCGCAAGTCTGCAATAATTGTATATAAGGGTGAGTTTTCCGATTTGAAGCCAACTACCATTGATGACGTGCCAGTTGAGAGCATTGCTAATGATGGCGCGTCATCCGAAAATGTCTCACGTGGCTTGTCCGGGCTGAAGTAATATATTAATAAGGTGATGCCTTTGCACGAGCCGGGGTTTTATTCTCTGGCATCAGGAGCCGGCGCTTTAGACGAGGTGAAAATCCACGGGATGAGGGGGTTTATCGCTATAAATGAGCGGGTGAGTACGTTTTTAACAGCGCCAGAGGACAAAAGAACAATCGTGAAAAGGTATCAAGGTATATATGTTATGCCGGTGAGATATTTGTCTCTTGGCAGTGCAGTGCGGCGTGTAGCCATTTCTGTCAGCGCTAAAATGTTGACGAGTTATGTTTTGAGCATTTTTGTTGTGCTCTTTATTTTAGGTGTTGTAACGAACGATGCGCAGGCGGGCGATTACTAGCTCGGCGCTGGGGATGTTGTTAAAGTCTTCGTATACGGTAATGAGGACCTCACCACGGAAGACCGTATCACCGAGAGTGGCAATATCTCTTTCCCGTTTCTGGGTGAGATCACTATCGGTGGGCTGACTAAAGGTGAAACAGAAAGTAGAATTACAGGCCTGTTGAATAGTGGGGGAATCATTAATAATCCGCAGGTCAACGTACGCATCTTGAAGTTCCGTGAGCCCATGGTATCGGTGCTTGGACAGGTTAATCGTCCTGGTCGTTACCCCGTTGAGCCATTCAAAACGTTGCTCGATGCATTGGCCGATGCGGGTGGCCTAAGCCCGTTAGCTGAGGATCAGGTGGTAGTGCTGCGCCGTGAAGGAGAGAAAACCGTCCAATTTAAGCTGGATCTTCGTGCTACGTTTGATGATGGCAATCTTGAAAATATCCTTAGCATAAAAAGTGGTGACATCATTAGTGTGCCCAAGGCCGATCAGTTCTACGTATATGGCGCAGTACAGCGTTCAGGGGTGTTTCGTCTGGAACGTGACATGACTGTCATTCAAGCACTGTCCGTGGCCGGCGGGCTTTCGGCACGCGGAACTGATAGGGGGCTTGTGGTGAGGCGTCTTGATACTACCCATAATACCGTCGTCGAGCTTTCTGTCACCGTCGCGGACATGCTGAAAGCCAACGATGTATTGGTCATCAAAGAAAGCTTATTTTAAGGCCATCATGTTACCCATGTTAGAAGGTTTATAAAGAATGGACTTGATGCAATTGCTGAACATACTGCGCGCTCGGATCTGGTTGATCCTGCTCGTGATGGCAGCCACCGTCGCCACTACAACCGTCGTGAGTTTTGTCATGCCAAAGCAATATACGGCACAAACTGATTTAATCATCGACGTTAAATCAGTTGATCCGGTCAGTGGCGCGGCAATGCCCACGCAGATGATGAGTAGCTATATGGCCACCCAGGTGGGTGTCGTCAAGAGTCATTCCGTCGGGCTTAAAGTCGTCAAAATGCTCAAAATGGCAGATAATCCTAGTGCCGTGGAGCAGTTCGAAGCCGTCACCGATGGAGAAGGTGCGTTGGAAGACTGGTTGGCTAAGGCCTTGCTCAAAAATCTTGATGCTATTCCAAGTCGCGAAAGTAGTATTTTGGCGATTACCTTTACCGGCGCTGATCCCGAATTTGCGGCCCTGATTGCCAATGCATTTGCTCAGGCATATGTTGATATCACGCTTGAACTCACCGTTGAACCGGCTAAAAACACCTCTCGTTGGTTTAATGGGCAGCTGCAGGTCGCGCGTGCGAATCTCACTGAGGTGCAAGAGAATCTTGCGCGTTACCAGAGTGAGATGGGCATAGTCACCAGCGATGCGCGCCTCGACATCGAAAATGCTCGCCTTAACGACCTGAACAGACAGCTGGTGGCTGTCCAGGCGCAGAGCATGACCGATCAGTCGCGCATTGAAGGTCAAAGTCCTGAAAATTTGCCAGAAGTGATCAACAATCCGATGATTCAACGCATTAAGGCCGAGGTGGGCACCCAAGAAGCCAGGGTTAACGAACTGTCTAGTAAACTGGGTTCGAATAATCCCAATTACATCAATGCGAAGCAAGAGTTGCGCTTGCTCAAGGTGCGCCTGGCGACTGAAATGAAGATCGTGCTGGACAGTTTTCGCAGCAATTACGCGGCATCCCAACAGCATGAGGAGGCCATGCGCGCTGCGGTAGAGGCGCAAAAACTTCATATCCTGGCGCTCATGAACCAAAGTGACATCATTACCGTCCTCGCCAGTGAAGTTCAGAACGCGCAAAAAGCCTATGACTTCGCTTTGCAACGTTTTAGTCTGTTCAGCATGCAAAGCCAGGTCGGGCAGACCAATATCGCGATACTCAATGCCGCACGGCCTGAATACAAGCCCTCTAATCCCAGGATACTTTTAAATATCATTTTGTCGATTTTTATGGGCGGTATGTTGGCGCTTGGTTTGGCCCTTCTGGTTGAAATGTTCGACCGTATGGTGCGCACCGTGTCCGACATCGAGAAAGGGCTCGATATGCCTGTGCTCGGTGTGTTGAAAAAAGCAAAAGTAGCGCGACGCCAGCGCAAGCTGGATTGGGCTCGGCTTGAGTGGATGAAAAGATCAACACAATGAGTGCCGTAATGAAAATACATCCCGTTGCCAATGAACGGCGTCTTGGTGCAATCATGCTTGAGCTTGGCTTGCTGCAGACCGATCAAATTGAACCTATCCTAAAAGCTCAACGTGAACTTGGCCTGCCCTTTGGTGCTGCGGCCATGAGCCTGGGTCTGTTGACTGAGGTGCAGCTTCAGCAAGCAATGTTTAGTCAGTTCGATTATCCCTATCTAGTACGGGGGGCGGGTGAATTAAGCCCGCAACTGGTCGCCGCATACGAACCTAGCAGTCCTCAGGTAGAGGTACTACGTGCCATTCGTGGCCGACTGTTGTTGCAGTGGTTCACGCCTGGTCAGCGAGCCCTGGCGGTAGTTAGCACTAATAATGGCGATGGACGCAGCTTTATCACCGCGAATCTAGGCGTGGTGTTTTCCCAGCTTGGCGAAAACACCTTGCTGATCGATGCCAACCTGCGCGCACCGCATCTGCATGAACTGTTCAAACTTGATAATAGTCAGGGACTCTCCAGCATACTCGCGGGCATGGCAGAGACTGATCGCATCCAGCCCGTGCCGCTGCTTAAAAATCTATCAGTGCTCAGCGCTGGCCCGCAGCCGCCCAATCCGGGTGAATTGCTGGTGCGACCTGTTTTTACCGAACTGCTGCAGGAGCTGTCTACTCAATATGAGGTTATCTTCATTGATACGCCGGCCGGTCTTATTTGCAGCGAGACATCCATGCTCGCCGCTCGAGCCGGCGGTGCGTTGACGGTGGCACGTAAACACCGCACTCGCCTCAGTGACCTGCGCCAGCTTAACGTAGTGATTCGTGATGCAGGTGCCAGGCTCATTGGCAGTGTTCTCAACGAGTACTGAGTCGTGAACCTAATGAACCAAATTGCCATCACTAAATTTTTTACCGACTAACGTTATGCAAGCCAATACACAGATGGAACCGCAACAAAACCGACTGACTAATTGCTGGCCCATCATGTTGGGTTTGTTAATTCTCTATGTGCCAACCTATATCGGATTGGCAAATACCTTGTGGCAAGCGCCCGAGAATGGTCATGGGCCGATTATTCTCATTGCCGCGCTGTGGCTCATCAGTCAGCGTTGGAAGGTACTCGCCCACTCACCGTCAACTGGCGCAGTATTGGCGGCATCGCTGCTGCTCGCTTTTGGCTTGTTGCTCTATGTGCTGGGCCGCTCGCAAGATATTATTATGTTTGAAGTGGGCTCTCAGATACCCGTGTTATTCGCCTGTGTTTGGCTGTTGAGTGGTTCGCGAGCGGTCAAAGCATTGTGGTTTCCTATTCTGTTCCTCATCTTTCTGGTGCCATTGCCCGGCTTTGTCATCGATAGTCTCACCTTTCCACTGAAACAAATGGTTTCGAGTGTGGTCGATAATATTCTCTACGCAGCCGGTTATCCCATTGGCCGAAGTGGCGTAATGCTTACCGTGGGTCATTACCAGTTGCTAGTGGCTGACGCCTGCTCCGGCCTCAACTCTATGTACTCGCTCAGCGCCATGGGGCTGCTTTATGTCTATCTGCGTGAACGTCGAGGTTGGCTGGTTGATGGCTTACTGCTCGCCAGCATCCTCCCCATCGCCTTTGTTGCCAACATTATACGGGTCATTGCACTAGTGCTCATCACGTATTATTTTGGTGATGAAGCCGGGCAGGGGTTCATGCACGATTTCGCCGCCATCGCAGAGTTTATGATTGCCATGCTTGCACTATTCGCCACCGATTACCTGTTGGGTCTCATTATCATCAGCAAGATACGCCGCCATGCTCATCGCTAACCGTAGAATGCTTATCATTGGGCTGGCAATGGTAATAGCCGCGGTGCTTGCTGTCGTCATGAAACCGACGCAACGGCTTGCCGAAAGTGGACCGAAGGTAAATCTTGAATCGATGATCCCTAAACAGTTCGGGGACTGGCAGTTAGATGAGACGATTATGCCACTGATGATAAGTCCCGAAGTACAAGCGAATTTGGATAAGATTTATAATCAGACCCTTTCACGGACGTATATCAACAAAAAAGGCGAGAGAATTATGCTCTCAATCGCTTATGGCGGTGATCAGAGTGATTCCATGCAAGTACATAAGCCCGAAGTTTGTTATCCGGCGCAGGGGTTTCAGGTGTTGAAGCAGGAACTGGGCAGCTTGAACACAGTGTTTGGAGAGCTGCCAGTGAAACGCCTTGTAGCAAAAAAAGGTGCTCGAGTGGAGCCGATTACCTACTGGATTAAAGTTGGAGATGAGGTGGCAGTGACTGGCTTGAAGCGGAAACTGGCACAACTAAAGTATGGACTTACGGGTTATGTTCCAGATGGGATGTTGGTGCGTGTGTCGACCATTGGAATAGACGAAGCTAGAGGTTTTTCTGCGCAACAGGTATTTGTTGATGCGCTACTTAGTAGTGTGAAAAAAGTGGACAGGCTGCGTTTGGTTGGTACTTTTCCATAAGGTAAAAGGCTGTTAAAAATCTATTCTCAGTATTTCTATGTGAAATTTAAATATAAAGCATACGAGGTATGCTGGGTATCATTGGTCAGTCAACTTAATCAGAGATAGAAACTCAGGCATCAAAGATGTGGTGCTTTTGTTTCGGTCGGGCCACTCAGCTTAATACACTGGATGTGTAGATTTACTCTGACCTACAAAAAAAACCGAAAACACATGCATTAACAGGTGTTCCATTTAGTCAATTAAGGTTTATCTGTTTGAGTATTCAAAGCGAAGGAACTGTATGAAAGTTGGAATTTTAACGCTATATAGCGCATTTAATTGTGGCGCTTATCTTCAAGCATATGCGCTGCAAAAAAGTATTAAGGGGCTTGGACATGATGTTGAGTTTATCAATCTGTCTAATAAAAGTAGTAATCTAAAAAGATTAAGAACGATGCTGTCGAAAAGTCCAGCCAAGATGGCTTTTAACTTGAGTAAATATAAAGCGTTTCACCATGCCTGGAAATCCCTGAACATCAGTGACGAGTCTTATTCTAAAACAAGAAGTTATTATGATGCGATTGTGATCGGCAGCGATGAAGTATGGAATGTTAAAAACAAAACGTTTGCTGTTATGCCTGAGTATTATGGTCAAGGCCTTAATTCTAAACGAATAATTACCTATGCCCCTAGCTCAAGCAGTACAACATTTACTGATATTGAAAATGATGCTGAAATAGTTGAGAGTCTGCGTAATATTACGCATTTTTCAGCCAGAGACAAAAATACGTTTGAGATAATTGAGAAAGTTGCAAAAAAACCGGCCACTATGGTGCTTGACCCAACATTCTTGGTTGATTATGACGAAGAGGAGGATAGGGGCAAGAGGCGGCCTGGTACTAGGGGCTATATTCTCGTATACACTTATCAGTTTGATGCCATTAAAATTAAGAAAACCAAGGATTTTGCAAAACTGCGTGGTTTAGATTTGATATCACCATGTTTTTACAATAATTGGTGTGACCATACTGTGGCATCCACTCCTTTTGAATTTCTGGGACTGATTCGTAACGCCGAGTACGTTGTCACTGACACCTTCCATGGAAGTATATTTTCAATTCTCTATAAGAAGCAGTTTGGTACATTTGGCGCTGAGAAGGTAAAAGTTTCTGCACTATTATCAATGTTGGGGCTTTCCGCTAGAGAGTTGGGGTTTAGTGACAACATCGCTTCTATTATGGATGAACCTATTGATTATGACGCACTGCAAACCCTGATTGAGCAAGAGCGTGGGGTGTCATTAAATTATTTAAATAAATCACTTTCAAAATAATTAGGCCTATGAATTTGTACGCTGTTAAATGATCATAATATGACCAACAACCCTTATGGTGGAGTTAAGCTTCGACGTGCTTTCATGCATTTTGCCACAGGCAAAAGCATTGGTGCCGCTATTGGCATTGGCTGGCTTTTGTTGCTTGTGCGGGAGCTTTCTCTTTCTGATTATGGTATTTATGTTACATTTACTGCTTATTTAAATATTTTTGTGGTTGTTGGTAGTTTTGGGCTTATCCCAATTGCCGAACGGTATGTGCCAGAACTTCGGGTATCATCTTCAAGTCATACCCTTATAAGTCTTTTGATAAAAATAGTTATGGCGCGACTAGTTTTGTTGGTAATTACATGCCTAGGTGTCTCTTTTTTTAGTGCTTCTATTTCTTCCAGCCTGATCACCACTACAGATGTATCGACGGCCTTCATTATCTTTCAGTTAGTGGTTTTTGGTGAAGCACTATGTCGCTATATTGAAATAATATTTGATTCACTTTTACATCAAAAATACTCTCAAATATCTACTATCTTCCGCTACGGGTTACGATTTTCAGCGTTAATTGCATCAGCTTTTTTTTTCGAAAACGAGCTCGATTTATTTACCTGGATTGTGATTGAGGCGGTATGTATGAGCCTGGGCTGCGTGCTGACGTTGATGCTTATGTGGCGGGTTGTCTATAAGTTGCGAGATGGAGAGTCAGTGTCTGACACTGTCACTGAAGATAAGCTTGAATATCGACGCTATATCCGGTATTCAGCACCGACATATTTTAGCCGAATAGTTGCTTCATTATCTGGAATTGAAATGGCAAAATTAGTTGTTGTGAGATTGCTTGGCCTTGAAGCTGCTGCCGTTTTTTCTTTCTGCGCATCACTTGCCGTTATTTTCCAACGCTATCTTCCTTCGTTTCTTCTTATGAGTATGGTAAGGCCGTTATTTATAACGGCTTTACAAGCAGATAATCCAGAAAAGCGCCTTAACTTTCTATTTTCCATTATGATTAAGTTGAATGTATTTCTGATACTGCCTGTGTTGTCAGTAATGACAGTCATAGGGGGTCAGGTTATAGATGTGTTATCGAACCATAAAATTATCGGCGGTGGTCTGATAACTGTTTTCTTGCTGGGTTTTGTTATGACTCAAGCTGTACGCATTGCTTATTCCATGATTCTGGCATCGCTGGAGGATGGCAAAGGTTCACTTGTTTCAATGCTTATTGCAGCCGCACTATTTTACACATCAATACTTTTTGTACCCAGTATTGGCTCATTTGCCTTGATCATCGGCCTTATTTTAGCCGATTTTTCTGTCATGGCTATTGCCAAGTACCGCATAAATATTAAGTCATATAGGCTGGGTTTTCCATTCGTAGGCATTGGTAAATTGTTAATTGTGACTGCTGTGACAACTCTCTTTATCAGTGCAATCATCTCTTCATTGAGTACCTATGGGCAGTATGGGCAGATTTTTGTGGTTGGACTTGTTGTGATTGTTTTATATCCATTGCTTGCATGGTTAATTTCGCCCTTCTCACAGGAAGAGCGAAGTGCCATCAACAGGATGTTGCCAATTCGTGTTTTTGTTTGGTGATTTGAAAGTGCTTATTTGTGATTTACGCTTGAGCCTGTCCCATTTTTTTTCGGCTCGAATGTTGTTATTTATAATTTCGTTGACTCATAAGGTTGCATTAATAAAATGAACTTGAGACGTTATGGTGGGTGCTGAGACATGTTAGTCAAAATTCCTGTGCGAGCTGCCGCTTTATTATTAGTTAGTCATGACTTCAGGCTGGACACAATTGTGCTAGCCGGGCACAGTATCTAGGGTATGCTATTTTATAGTTTCATATGTACCCGCCCTGGAAACAAAGAAATATTTTTTATTGATGAATTTCATTCCCCTGTTTTAACTTGTCTTTTCGATAATAATAGAGCCTGTTTTCTTTGCAAATACTTCCGGAAGAAGATGGTGAGAAATTTAATGCAGAAAACACAGACTGTTCTTGCAGAGGTTGTTTCTACATGAATACCTCACCCGGCATGCTTTGCCATGTGCCTGTCACTAACGCTAATATAGTAGCTAAGAGGTGTACGGTTTGATCTCAGGCTTATTTCATCGATTGACTACGATCCGGCAATTCAGCTCCTATAATTTTGTTTTTATACTGGGAATGGTAGGGATTGTGTTACTTGCTTGCATGGTAGGTATCTCAGCAGCATATGGTTTTTTTCTGATTTCTGGTGGTTTAGTTGCGCTGATATATGTGCTTATTTTATATGCTATTCTCGGAAGAAATACGGCATCAGGTATTAAAGATGTTTTCTTCTGGGTAATGTTTATGGCGGTGTTTCTTGCCGCCTCAATTCATAAGTTTACCGGCTATTCAGCCTATTATGTTTTGGAACTGTGTCTAATTGTAGCGGCACCGCTATTGGTAATTCGACTTGTCCATTTAGTGAATGAATCGAGTTTTTTTAGACTATGGTTTGCAGCGTTCTCGGTGTTTTTGTTGCTATCTTTACTCAGCAGTGTATTTGGAAGGTCGAATGAGCTCGCTGCAGCCTATCAATTTATATCAAATCTAAAAATAGTATTATTACTGTTGATCGGGTTCTATATCACATGGAGTCCGCGTACTGAAACGGTTTTCTGGTGGTTGATTCAATGGTTATGGTTGCCAATGATGTTACTTGTTGCTTGGCAATGGGGGCATCCATCGAGCTATTTCGGATTGATGGGACATGCTAGCCCAGCTAGTGCTGACCCGCTAAATTTATTTCCATCCAGGGCGTTAGGAGCATTTCAGCATCCAACGTATCTTGGTCTTTATGCTGGTGTGTTTACTATTTTTTGTTTTTTGAATGCTACGTTAGGCGCTGGTCGTCGTTACATTATATTCGGAGTTTGTTATTTTTTTTTGCTATTGGCTTCTACTCAACGGCAAGAAACTGTAGCCGCTATTGTTGTCATTGCTGGAATAATCAGTTTGCTTCAGGGTAAACGTTTCATCATACGCAATGCGATAATAGGCCTGTTTGTGATACTTCTTGTCGGTGGAGGTGCATGGTTTCAATTTAATGACAACTTAATGAATGAGGCGGAAAGATGGGGTCTGATTGGGCACGACAAGATAGAGCAGCCCCGACAGCTCCTGTACTACCATAGCGTGGACATCGCGAATCAAAATGCCCCGCTGGGCAGCGGGCTGGGTACCTTTGCTGGTGCTGGGGCTCTGAAATTCGATATTTCACTTTATTTGGATCGCGGTTTTAATAAGTTTAGTTGGTTTTACACTCAAAATGTGCTGATGGATACCTACTGGGCCAATTTCCTAGCGGAGACAGGCTGGGCAGCAACGCTCTTATTCATGTTCCTTTTATTATTGCTTATTTGGTACCCAGCAGCGCAAAGCTTGAAGGATTTCCCGCCAGAGGTGCAGCGTGTTTGGTTGATGGCATTTGCGGGTATGAGTTTCACATTGATCCTTTCATTGACTTCTCCAGCCTTTCAGGATCCTGGTCTCTTTCTTGTTCCCGGTGTTTTTCTGGGTGTGGCCTACAATCGGACGGCTAGATGGGTGAGCAAGGAAAAGTCAAGGCATGGTGGCTGAAACATGGCTTTTGTTATTGATTTCATTGATGGGGTTTTGGGGACTATGCGGGCTATCGGGATGATGCGCCGAAACGGCACAGTTTGTTTAATGAGTGGTGTATTATTGAATCTAATTTTTGGTAGCACAGCCGCTATCGCTGCATGGCATTTGCCGCAGTCAGTTAATATTGAGCTTTCACAACAAGTGCAAATCGAGGTTGATCCCGATGAAGTAGCGCGAAGTTCAGTTCCAGCCGGATTGTTTGGTTTCAACATTCCTTGGATGAGTTTTCAGCGTGGATACTGGCGAAAAGAGCAAGTCAGACCAAAGGTTATAGCGTGGCTAAAGCCATTTTATGGTGCTGTATATCGATATCCTGGTGGTGAGGTATCAAACTGGTTCGAATGGCAAAAGGCTGTAGGACCAATGGCTTTAAGAGATAAGCAGTACGCAAATTCCGGGCGATATGAACAAGCGGAATTTGGTTTCGATGAATTTCTTGATTTTGTGAAAGCAGTCAATGGAGTGCCCTTGGTTACCGTAAACCTGAGAGGTAGCAGGAAAAATGTATGGGGTGATGCGGACGCTATCCAGAATAATATTGCATGGGTTCGTTACTCGATAGACAGAGAAGGTGTTGCCAACAGCAGTAGTCTACCTTTTTGTCAGGTGGATAAAAAATGCCCTGTCCAATTATGGGAGTTAGGCAATGAACTGGATTGGGGTAAAGATGCATGGGATTTTGAACGTTATGTAAACCGAGCGTACAAAGTAGGTAACGAAATGTTGGGTGTTGATCCATCCTTAAAACTGATAGCGCAGTTGGCGACTGCGCCATGGAGTAAGAAAGGAAGGCCAACGCGCGAATTCGACAAGGCTATAGGACGAGGTTTGGGGGGTATTGTCCATGGGTATGCGTACCATCCCTATTATGATGGTTTAAGTATCACTGCCGTGAACAGCCACCTGCAAAGTGCTATTAATGATCTTTCATACAACAACGCTAACGCAGATCCAAATATATTTGTCACGGAGCATGCGCGGTGGCCAAAAAAACCTATCTCTGGTGATTGGCAGGATAGCTGGGGACAAACCGGGAACTTGGGCGGGGCGATTTCAGTTGCTGATTACCAGCTGAGTCAAATGATGATCCCAAATGTACGCGCTGCCATGTGGCATGCACTCGGGGCATGGGGGCCTTGGCAATTGTTCTATGTCAATCCTAGCAATGATTATGTCTATCCGAATGTCGTTTATTGGGGGTTGCGTGTTCTACGCAAAGGTTTGTTGGATGACGCGCTTAAAATCCAAATATTATCATCTAATGTAAGTCGCTATCGAGGTGGTTATGACGTGCGTGCGGTATTTATGCGCACGCGTGATAGCAAACGCTATAGCCTGATGACGGTCAATCGTTCTGCTATAGAACAAAAAACACGGTTGAATATCCCCAAATGGGCTGGACGCACATTTAATGCCCGGCATTATTTCATCACTGGTAACAGTAAGGCCGACGCAAATGAGGAGGGCGAGGAGAATCGAGTGGTGATGCAGGATCGGCCGATGGTAATTCGTTTTGATAAGAATGGTCAGGCGATGATTAATCTGCCCGCTTTTAGTGTTTCTAGTTTTCTTTTTGAACCAACGATTGACTTAGTTAAGGTGCCTTGAATATGCGTGTGATTAATGTTGGTCAGAATTACCATATCCGCGGCGGTTCTGACAAGTATCAATTTTCACTGGAAAGCTTATTGCAGCAATATGGTCATGACGTTATTCCGTTTGCTTCGCGTCAGGCGGCGAATGTGGATACAACCTGGTCTGGTTATTTCCCTCCAGAGGTGAGTTTTCAGTGCCCCGGGCCTATTGATATTCTGCGCTATATATATTCTCGTCCTGCGGGTCAATCAATGCGACGGTTGGTCCAAGAGCAGAGCCCAGATATCGCTCACCTGCACATTTACTATGGCCAATTAACCCCCGCCATTCTGAGTCCACTAAAGAAGGCCGGCGTACCTATTGTGCAGACATTGCATGAATACAAAACGGTGTGCCCCACATATAACCTGTACGCACATGGCGCAATTTGTGATGCGTGTCAGGGACGGCAATTTTGGCAGGCAGTAGTACGTCGCTGTAATCGAGGCTCTTTCCTAAGGTCTACTTTAAGTGCAACTGAGGCCTATGTCTCACGTTGGCTGGGAGGGGTGGATAAAATCGACCACTTTATTGCGGTGAGTGACTTCTTAAGGGAGAAAGTGATTGCGCTAGGGTTGCCACGTGACAAGGTGACAACAGTTCACAACTTTATGGACTGCACGGGAATCAAACCCGCTACGTCACAGGGCTCCTATCTGCTCTACTTTGGGCGTTTGGAACGTCTCAAAGGCATTTTTACCTTGCTCGATGCGGTGGCGCCATTATGTGATATCCCCGTGCTGATTGTGGGCGATGGCAATGACCGTATGGCGGTGGAAGCCGTGATTGAAAAGCGTGGGTTGGAGCATGTTAAATTGTTAGGTTTCAAGCGCGGGCAGGAACTTGTTGATTTAATTCAGGGGAGCATCTGCACCATCGCACCTTCCGAGTGGTATGAGACGTTTGGTTTAAACCTGGTTGAGTCCTTCGCGAGTGGCAGGCCAGTCGTCGCTAGCCGTATAGGTGGTATGACCGAGGTGGTGGCGGATGGGGAGGACGGATTCCTGGTGTCCCCCGGTGATGTTGATGCTTTGAGGGAACGGCTTTTGTGGATGGTCACCCATCCCGGGCAGGCATTAGAGATGGGGCTTAGTGGGCGGGCCAAGGTGGAAGACCAGTTCTCGCCGGAACGGCATTACGAGAAACTCATGGCAGTATACAAAAAGGTGGGGGTCCAGTGATGGCAGCTGTTGCCATGGAAAACGCGATGAGTACCGTGACGATGGAAAAAGTGCCTCAGCTGAGCGTGATCATTGCTGCTTATAACTGCGCACCTTATCTTGCTGGGGCGATAGAGTCCGCTTTGGGGCAGGGTGGTCTGGATTTGGAAGTATTAGTGGTGGATGATGCCTCCACGGATGGGACGGCCGAAGTGGCGCGTCGTTATGAAAAGACGGGACGGGTAAAGTTGTTGGTGAATGAGGTGAATCGTGGCCCCAGCTTCTCTAGAAACCGCGCTATCTTGGCGGCACGTGGTGAGTGGGTGGCGCAATTGGATGGTGATGATTGGTTCGCGCCCGGTAGGTTGGTGACACTATTACAACAGGCAACGGTGAGCCACGCTGACTTTATTGCCGACGATTTGTTTATGGTAGAAGATAGTACGCTGCAAGCGGTGTCTACGCGATTTATTGATAACGGTGTACCTTGGCAAGCGGTGCATTGTATCGGCCCTTTGGATTTGATTCGATATGACCTTGGTTCGATTAAACCGTTAATCCGCCGTGCTTTTCTGGTAGAAAATTCACTGGTTTATGAAGTGGGTGTGAATTACGGCGAGGATTTTTTGTTCTTACTTAAGGCATTATTATTAGGAGCGAAGATAATGATCCTGCCGGTCCCGATGTATCATTTGAGACGTGGTAATACCGGCTCACTAACAACTCAGCGAAAGCATCTTTTTTATCAGATCGAAAACGCTACCAAACAACTGATAGTTGATGCTGATGTTAGCCAGCATGCCGACGTGGTTGCGGCACTGAGAAGGCGTTTGGGATACGTTAAACGTTTGGCTATGCTTGAGGAAGTTGTGCAGTTGGTAAAGCGCGGGAAGGTTGTTAGTGTGATTAGAGCATTGGTGGCAGCCCCCAAACTCATCAGCGCGTTGTTGTGCAGGATGCCAGAGATGATGCGTATGCGTATGCGTCGGTACTTGCGCCGTAAGGTATTGGATCAGGCGCATCGTCCTCCTGGCACTGAGTCAGCGAATAAATTTTAGTTTTTTGGATTGGAGAGATATCAGATATGGTTGCGCAGGTTGATAGGGCATATTTAGGTTATGGTCTGGGGCGTATGGCAAGGCGACTTGTCAGCTATGCGCTGTTCGAAGGCCGTGCTTTGACGACTAAGGGACGCTGGTTTAATCCGATTATTTTTGCGTGTTTGCGGGCTTTAGCTAAATTTCCTGGCGAGCCAGTGCTTAGGCAGCCTATTTTTATCACGGGACTAGGGCGATCTGGCACAACTATCCTGGGGATCTTATTGTCGTTGCATCGTAAGGTAGGTTACCTGAATGAGCCTAAAGCTATTTGGCATCTTATAAACCCAAGCCAGGACTTGAATGCAAACTATTCTTCGGGTGGCGGTGTTTATCGTCTTACGGCTGATGATGTCAGACCAGAGGAGCGGCTGAAGGCACATCGTATGTTTGCCCGCTATCTTGCTCTGACAGGTAGTAAGCGTGTGGTAGATAAATATCCAGAATTGATCTTTCGTGTGGCGTATGTGAGAGAAATTTTCCCGGATGCGAAGTTTATTTTTATTACCCGCAGTGGCGCGGACGCGGTGCCTTCGGTCGTAAAATGGTCTGAAAGGTTAGGGGTAAAGTCGGAGGAACACAGCGATGATTGGTGGGGTAGAAATGATATCAAGTGGAATTACTTGCGAGAGCAACTGATATTAACTAATTTGGTGTATGAATCAATTTGGCCGCTGGTAACACCAGACCTGGATCACACCAATCGTGCCGCTCTAGAGTGGATGTTGACAATGCGAGAAGGATTGGAGCAGGCACAACGGTATCCAGATACTGTGATTCGCTTGTCTTACGAAGCTTTGCTAGCTGACCCTGAGGGGGAATTGATACGCTTGCAGCAGCAATGTGGCTTGGAGCCTGATTCTGCGGTGGTGGATTACGCGAAGAAGCGTCTTTACGACAACCCGGCCAAGGAGTGGCCGGCGTTGCACCCGAAGATAGATGTGTTGTTCAGGGCAACCATGACGGAGCTGGGCTACGAGACGCCATGAGGAAATGGTAGCTTGTACTCCGCAGCTAACAACGTTCTGGAATGCCGCTTGGGCACGGTTCTCAGTAGCAAAGTAAGTGCGCCGCTGATAGATGCCTGACGGGAAGTGAAGCCCTCGCCTGTGTATTGCCACAGTACTTTGGATGGGCCTGACATTTCATTCAGGGAAAGTCAGTAATGATTTATATAGTTAGTTGTTTAATCTAGGTTTAAGGCATTTAGAATGTTTGCGATGAATACTAAAAAAAATATAAGAATAATGGGTATCCGCGGCATTCCCGCCGCCCACGGTGGTTTCGAAACCTTTGCTGAATATCTGGCGCTTTATCTGCTGCAGAGGGGCTGGCAGGTCACCGTGTATTGTCAGGAAGATGGGGCGGGTGAAACCTATGAAGATGAATGGGAAGGGATTCGCCGTGTGCATATTCCGGTAACCCGGCAGGGGCCGGCCGGCACTATTGTGTTTGACTGGAAATCAACGGCGCATGCCGCACGTGAGCCGGGTTTATTGTTGACGCTTGGCTATAACACCGCGGCATTTTGCGCATGGTACCGTTTCAAGGGACTGACCAATCTAATTAATATGGATGGAATAGAGTGGCGGCGTAGTAAGTGGTCGCGCCCTATACAAGCATGGTTTTGGATCAATGAACGGCTTGGCTGCTGGTTTGGGCATCATTTGATTGCCGATAACCCTGGGATCGCGGATCATTTGGCGACGCGAGTGACGCGTTCTAAGATCACGATGATTCCTTACGGTGCAGAGCCAATCACCGCGGCTGATACCGAAATTTTACGGCGCTGGGAGTTGCAGTCGGGGAATTTTGCTACTTTGATTGCCCGGCCTGAACCTGAAAATTCGATTTTAGAGGCGGTGTCCGCATTCTCACGCCGTCCGCGCAACACAAAACTACTGGTGCTTGGCAACTATGACCCGAACCAGGAATACCACCAGCGTGTACTTGATGCCGCCAGCGATGAGGTTGTGTTTGCTGGCGCAATTTATGACAAAGAGATAGTCAAGGCGCTCCGTTTCCATTCTTCGCTGTACGTGCATGGCCACCAGGTGGGGGGTACCAATCCCTCATTAGTAGAAGCGCTTGGGGCAGGGAATGCTGTTTTGGCACATGGTAATCATTTTAATCGTTGGGTGGCAGGGCCAGAGGCGCGTTATTTTATGGATGAAGATCAGTGCGCCACCTGTTTCGATGAATTGTTTGCTAATGCTACCGAGTTAGCACGGATGAGTCAGGCCAGTCGTGAGCAGTATGGTGAAATGTTTACCTGGGATAAGGTGCTGGCAGAGTACGAGAAATTACTGGATGAATGGGTTTGAGTTTAGCCGACAGGCTGACTTCGACAACAATAATCTGTATTTGCTGGCTAAGCAACGTTGGGCGGCAAAGAGAAAGTTTGCGCGCATATTACGTGGGTAAGTTTATTAGTATGCCTGATGGCCAATGTAGAGTATGTTATGAATAATCTGTTGCGGCTTGTTGCCCCCATTATTGTTCTGCCGCTGATGTTTGAGCATACAGTACAGGCAGCAGAGACCGTGAGTGCGGACTTTTCGGTAAGTCAGTCTTATGCTAACAATCTGTTTCGCTTGGCAGATAGTGTTGATCCGCAGGCAACGATAGGATCTAGCCAGGCTGATGATGTGATCAATAACTTTGGTGTGCAACTAAACCTGGATTTGCCGCTTAGCCTGCAAAAAGTAACGGGGCATATTGGTGTTGTCGCTAATCGCTTTGAATTTAACGAGCAACTGGACAATGACGCGTTGGACCTGGCGTTGGGCTGGAATGGTGAGTTGGGCGAGAGGTGGGGCGGCCGGGCCAAGTGGCAGCGGAAACGCTCTTTGGCTAGTTTCGAAGGTTTTCGGGGTAGCCAGCAGAATATCATTATTAGAGATCATGCAGAGATGGGGCTGCATCGTCAAATAGGAGCACAGTGGTTGATGTGGGGCGATTTGGAGCAAAATTCCTATTCCCGCAGCTTAATTAGCCAGCAACACAATGACCGGCGTATGGTTGGCATGCGCCTGGGTATCACTGGGCGTTCTTCGGCTGGCAGTGAGTTGAAGGTTATTGCATCGTCTCGCACAGTGGATTTCGTTAACTTAACCTGGCTGCCTGGCTTATTGCAAGACGATGAACTGCGCGAGGACGAGCTGAAGCTTTATCTTAAATGGAAAATGACCCGCAATACGACAGTGGATGGCGGGGCCGGCATTGAACGTGTAACAAACGCTCACCTTGCCGGAAATGATTTTAGTGGCAGTGCTTATGACATCACGCTGGCCTGGAATGATAACGGGACATTGAATTGGCAGGCTGAGAGTTGGCGTAACATTGATACGGTAACAAGTACTTATAGCAACTATGTCATTCGTAAGGGGAGGCGTTTCAGCGTACAATGGTCGATACGAACAACGTTACTGCTAAGAACAGAAATGTCAATGGAATGGCTGGATTATGATGACAGGAGCACCACCCGTCGTGAGGATGTACGCCACGATGGATCGATATCACTGCTATATAAACCGCTACATAATACGGAGATTAGTTTGACATATGCCGAAAGTGACCGTGAGTCTACTGCCCGGCTTGGTGGCTTTCGTAGCCACCTGGTGCGGCTAGGAATGAGCTTTAACTGGGAGTAAGAGATTCAAGGTAAGATGCTGGTTTATGTTGCTGAGGTCTTTCCTTGGGTGCACGCAATCAATGCAGCTAAGCGCTATGAGTATACAATCGTTGCGACTTAATCCGGCCTTCCTTAAGCAAATCTCTTTTTACATAACAGCATATTAATAAGAATAAAACTGAAGTAGTAAAAATGAGACAACATTATAAAGATATAACACTTGCCATCTCGGCTGTGCATAATAAAGTAATTAACCAATGCATCAATTGCTGGTCATATATTTTAGTTATCGTCATCGTGTTATCAATGACACATCTATCCATTTTTCTAATAGACCTTAATACCTATCACTGGGTTTATAGTGAAGACGGGGTGATTGAAAATTTAACCGCAGGCTTATTTCTACTCAGCGCTATTATTTTCGGCCTTAGTTTTATACGTTACCGCCGAATCTTCTATATTGTTTTTGCGCTAATTTTTTTTATTGCCTTTGGAGAAGAGATATCCTGGGGGCAGCGAATCTTAGGCTTTAGCACGCCGGCATCTTTAGCAAGCATAAATGTTCAGGGTGAATTGAATCTACATAACCTTGAGCTGTTCAATGCTTATGTTGAGGGGGGAGAGCCAAAAGTCGGCTTAGATAAGATTTTTTCCATTACGTTTTTATATAAAATATTTTGGTTGGTTTACGGCATCATGATCCCCTTGTTATTTTTATGCTCAGAGCGAATAAGAAATTTAACCACAGCATGGGGGATCGCAGTGGCGCCGATTGTTATCGGGATCTTTTTTTTAATCAACTGGGCAATAATGAAATTATCAATGCAATATGCACAAATTGCATTTTCTATTTACCCCGATGGCCTGCGGCAGTCTAGCCAGGGACATTATCTTATGGAGATATATGAGTTTTCTTCATCCTTGATCTTTTTATGTACCAGCATTTATTTTTATCGGCAAGGGATACCGACAGAACCCAAAAACCCGAAAAGTCAATGAGCGGTCAATGCTATTGTATAACATACCCTATTGCCTTAGGCTATTGACATGCCGCGGCCAACCAGAATTGAATACGAGAATGCCTTTTACCACGTGATGAATCGTGGGCGTGGTCGCCAGACGATATTTCACGATCCTGCCTATTTCCAGTTGTTTTTAGATACCTTAAAAGAAGCGCACGAACGATTTGATGCTGTTTTTCATGCTTATTGTTTGATGGGTAACCACTATCATCTTCTTATCGAGACCCCGAACGCAAACTTAGGGCGGATCATGCGGCATATCAATGGTATCTACACACAACGGCATAATCGGTTAAGAAAAACGGATGGCCCTTTGTTTAGCGGGCGGTACAAAGCAATACTGGTGGATGAAGATGCATATTTACTGTCATTGTCGCGCTATATTCACCGTAATCCAATCGCAATTAAAGCGAGTCAAGCCATACTGGAAAACTACAGATGGTCGAGTTACCCCGCCTACATAGGTAAAGCGACAATGCCCACATGGTTGCATCAACAAACAACATACCAAATGCTTGGACATAAACAGCGCTACAAGGGCTATCGAACTTATGTAGAGAAGGGTGTAGACGAAGAGATAAAACATTTCTACAGCAAGGGAAATATTGCCGCGATACTAGGTGACAAAGCGTTTCGGGAATCCATACATGAAAAAGATGGCATGCTGGAATCTATCGCAGTACAAGCAACACTTCGGCACCGGCCGACCCTTGAGGTAATTGTGAAGGCAGTGGCGCAGGTATTCAAATTGAGTGAGTCAACAGTGGTAAAGCCCGGAGATGATCGCAGGGTACGGAATGACGCCCGAAAATTAGCGATGTATTGTTGCCAACAGCTAGGTGATATACCGCTCAAAGAGATCGCGAAAGGGTTTGGCCTGAGCCATGCTGGCAGCGTTTCCCGGCTTATTCATGATGCGAAGGCATGTTTGGATGCTCAAAAAACCAAACGCCAGTACCAAAAAATTGAAAGACTTTT
>NVTY02000052.1 GCA_002401765.2 Thiotrichaceae bacterium | reverse complement strand
GTACAACAATGAACACCGTCATAGTGGGATAAAATTCGTGACCCCAGCGCAACGCCATCAAGGAGAAGACCGTGATATTTTACAAAAACGCGACAAACTCTATGCCTTGGCCAAGTCAATAAACCCTGCACGATGGTCTGGAAAAACACGAGACTGGGCACCGGTTGGTGCGGTGACGTTGAACCCAGAGAAGGAATATGTAAAAGAAGCGGCTTGATTAAAGAAAGCGACAACTACCTTGAAAAACACCGTCTGCGGGTATGTCAGTAAGGTAGTTTGCTTTCGGAACTAAAATAACATCAGCAAAGTAACCGGGTTGTTGCCACAATGAGCTCGCGCTATTAACTCTTTCGATAATTTTTGCAGTGTATTCAGCTGCACTGTGAGTCAACTGACTCCCCGGCCATTTTTGCGTATTAGTTTTCATCGCAAGCATATTAATTAAAGCGCGACAATTATACCTAAATCCATGAATGAATCCCGAAGTGGCTTTTCTATAGTCAAGAACATGAGTCAAGACACCCACAAAGTAAAAATTGTCGATGTTAGAGGACTCAAAATTTCGTTTCAAACGAGGAAACTTCCCAGAGAACTCAGTTTCAATTTCACAACCATCTTTCCAAATATTATCAGCCATTTTAAACCCGGCGCAGGATAAAATTTTATCGTAGATGATAGTTTCAACTTCTTCATGAGCATGAGCATAATTTAGTGTTACGGCATATTGACCATCTTGATATTTTATCGAATTAATTTTCGCATCGAGCACTGCATGCTGAGATTTAAGCTGATACATATCGAGAATGTTATTATTAACAGCGCGCAAATGTCCGACGTAATGTGTTTCCCAAGCAAATTGAAGTTTTTCCGGCCCTACAACATGAATAAGAGCTGCATTACCGGCGAGGTGGTCTGCGGTTTCAAATGCAGAGTTCCCTTTACCAATAATCAAAACTCTCTGGTTGTTATACTTGCTCTTATCCGTATCTATATCCGCATAGTCAGTGGCATATTCAATCCCTTCGATATCAGATGGTAAATTAGCACGAGTAAACCCGCCGGCATAAATACATACCTCGCATTTCCATTGTTCACCTTGAGAGGTTTCAATGGTGAATAAGCTATTTTTTTTAATACTCGTTACTTTTTGACCAAATTCAACTTTTAACCCATATTTCTTTTGGTAGTCATTTAAGTAGGTGACTAAATTATCCGCACTTGGGTATAAATCATCATCATAATCACTGAGTTTTATTTCTTGGCCTTCGGTCAGTAATGAGTTCCAGTCATGACGTAGGTTAAACTCAGGGTTGTTACTACCCGTATATTTTTTATTAATTGATATTAGCTTGCGGTGAATAGGAAAATTTTCGAAAAATGAGCCACTTTTTTCTGCGGATTCTAAAATCATATAATCTTCGCCTATTTTATCTAAAAAATATGCGGTTTGTAGTCCTGAAGGTCCTGCACCAATGATAATGTATTTATGTTTATTCAACTTTAATTTCCCCGCTATTGGTTTCGTTAAAAAATTCCGTAGCAAGCTATCTCGCTACAAGGAGCTGGATATTGTACGGCCAGCTAAAATTTTTAGACGTTTCAACAAAAAACTAGTTGATTTTCATGTGTAATGAGAAAGAAATTAAAAGCTCTCATCATTTTAATGAAACCCCTCCCCGTGGAAGAGGAATAGTATTTACCCTCCTCTCCCTAAATTTTCATAGACTTATGAGTTAATCAGTAAATACCAAGCGCGGTTTCCAACCCAATTCTGTCGTTGCTTTTTTGCTAGAAAATACTTGTTTCATAGCGTATCCTTCAGTCCATGCACCATAGTGTTCCCGCCACTCGTCAATGGGCACTTCTTTTATCGGTAAGGGTGATAAGTGCCCAGCCAGTTCTGCAACATTTACCTTGGCTTGTCCAGATCCAATATATTCTTCGCCCCGCCGCCCTTTCTCTAATACCAGGCGATAAAGCTCCGCAAGATTATTTCGTTCAACCAGCGACCAAGACAACTGGGGAATAGATGGAATGCAAGGTTGGTCACATCGATCCAATTCCCAATGTAGGATGAGTGGGATGCTCTTCTGAGCTTTACTTACGACATTTGCAGGGCTGACGACACGCAGATCAATAGTCGACTGCGCTTGCAAAAAGTCTATACTCCACTGCATCCACTGAAATTCAGGAAGGGGGTTTTTGGCTGTTTGTTCAGAAATTATCTGTTCGCTATTACCATAGACCCAGCAACCAGATGTATAAATAAGGATTAGGGGAGATAATCGTTTACTGGAATGTTGGGTTATTTTCTTCATGAACTGCACATCTATCGGCCCCATATCTTGACCAAATCCACAAGCAGCATGGATTAACGCATCAAAATTTTCAAGCTCTTCAAGCCAAGCTGCTGGCTCATTTATTCCGCCTGATACTACCTCGGCCCCCATCAAGCGGGCGCTATTTTCACTTTTCTCAGAGCGACATAGCACACTCACGCGATAATCGTGCTGTAATAACTCCGTAACAACCGCGCTACCAATATTTCCAGTGCCACCTGTAACCAAAACAGATTTTGAGCGAACCATGTATTTTCCTCCTCAGAGAATTTTTTATACAATAACTTGAAACAAAAAATAATTCCATAGTGGAACATCGATTCAGGCGTTATCATCTATTAATGTACAAATATCGTCGATTTTATGGTGTTCAAGGTAAGCGAAAAAAAACCACAGGGTGGCTCATCTGATCTTGGTTAATGACGCCAGGGGGGGCCATCAAATACATTCTTTTCAAATGCCAGTATGTCGATAATGATGCCTGAATCACGAGTGGTGGTGATCGATGCCTTGGTACCAAACTCATAACGCTGATGTACTTTACCTTTTTTCATGCAATAGATGTGTGGCTCATGAAAGCTGTACAGCTTGTTCTTATCACCTCGATTTTGTGCCAGCATGCGCAGATACAAAGCAAACATTTCTGCGCTACTCTCAAGCTGTTCTGCTGTAATTTTACGCTGTATTTCTCGAAGTATTCGGCCGCTAATCATTTTTAAGCGGTGAACGGCATAACGTGATCGTTTACGATTTTTGGGGTGCATGGAAAACGAGTGTGAAGCTTGAGCTCTTTAACTTCTTTTTTGGGTTCTTCGTAGATTAGTGTGAAATATCCGTTAGAATTGAGATTTTCAGTAGCCAATCGACCTTGGATTAATAAGCATGGAACTAGAAGAACACTACGGCCAGCTGCTGGGTGTAAAGTCCCCCTGGGAAATCGCCAGCGTTGATCTCAAAATGCAGGATCAGCGAGTAGATATTGTCATTGAGTACACCGACGATCAAGGGCCCTGCCCAGAGTGCGGAGCCATCTGTCCCAAACATGATAACCGTAAAAAGCGCACTTGGCGTCATCTCGACACCATGCAATTCTCAACCTACCTGTATTGTGAAGTCCCCCGGGTTCGCTGTGACACACATGGAGCGAAAACAGTTGCGATTCCCTGGGCAGGCAAAAACAGTCGCTTTACGTTGCTGTTTGAGGCCTTTGCCATTCGTGTCCTTACGGCCGCCCGTAGCGTTGAGGAAGCGCGCAAGCTGTTGGGTTTGAATTGGCATCAAACTGAGGCGATTAAAGCGCGGGCCGTTCAGCGTGGCCTGGCTAGACGAAAAAAGACAAACATTCGCTATCTTGGTATTGATGAAAAGCAATTTCGCTCAGGTCATTGCTATATGTTCATGACAAGTTTCATATCAGCCAGCACCTCAATGACGCGGTTGATCAGGTGCGACGCAAGGAGAATAAAGCACTCATCAGTCAAGGTGATGAGCGGCTCAAAGGAAGCAAGTTTGCCTGGTTATCCAACGAAGAGAATGTCAGTGAGAAATTTATCGAACAATTCAATCGCTGGCGGCCATGGAAGCGAAGCGATGGCCGCTAGTCCCCGATAGGCGATCCCGTCCGCAGACTCGTAGTTAAGAGCGTTAGCGAATGACGTAGAGGATGCGGCAGCGGGTATAATCGCCGTAGAGCCATTTGAGGGAGTTGTGTAGAGTGCAACGAAAGAACGAAGTAATTCGATGTTGTGCGAAAACTCAACGTACGCAGGGCGGTCGGGGCAAAAGTAATCAGCTGTCGCGTAAGTGAGTGAATTTTTGGCATGGACGCCAAATAATTTTTAACGAAGTAGCGACACAATCGGCACTGAAGAAAACGGATCTAAAAGTCGCCAGAGCCTGGGCGATCAAAGAGCTATTTCGAGATTTTTGGAGCTACACTTATGCGGGATGTGCCAAGCGTCATTTCAATCAGTGGTATTCATGGGCCATTCGCAGTCGATTGGAGCCGATCAAAGAAAAATCACGCATGATCAAAAATCATATACTCAATATCCTGACCTACTTTAAGCACGCCATCACCAATGCGGTGGCTGAAGGACTGAATTCAAAGATACAAACGGTCAAGTCGAATGCTAGAGGTTATCGCTCATTCAAGGGCTTCAGAAACAGCATACTTTTCTACTGCGGGCGCCTGGAAATGGTTCCATAGCATTCACACACTTCTACGAAGAACCCATAATTTAGGATTATCACCGAACGAAAAAGAAGCGTATTATTGGGTAACCTTTAATTCAATGGACAGAAAAGGTTGACCACTACAAACGGTGCAGAGGACGCCATCAGCCCCTTTGCCATGGGGCGTAAAAACTGCTTATTCAGCATCTCAGTTAAAGGTGTCAAAGCCAGCGCTAACCTATACTCATTGATCGAGAGCACCAAAGCGAACGGACTGGAACCGCATGCTTACCTCAGGTGCCTGTTCACCGAACTACCACAGGCTGAAACAGTCGCAGCCATCGAAGCACTCTTACCGGGTGTCATTAACCAAGACCTGATGAAGTATTAAAGTGCAACCCTGAGGTTTGTTTTGCGCTTACAAGCAATGCAGGGTATTGTGAATGAGTAGAGATTTTACAATCAAGACAGGCGACATTCTAGTTCGAACAGAATGTCGCCAGACCAAATGCATTACGATTTACCTTCAGGACTGCCAATGGCTGTATTAAAACTCAGGATTTCACTTATAAAAGCGATTTGATTGTGTCAGGGATGGGGTCTATTTCTTAGCTGCTATATTCTAAAGAATTAATCCCGAACACCTAGGCGCTATAGGTATGTAATCAAAAAGGCTCGAATTAGATGTCAGGTACCGATCCCCTTAGTCAGTTTATTAATAACATCTCTCCTCAATGCGAAGTATTTGCCCAAATCAAATTACGTGCACCTTGGGGGATTGAAGAAAGTCAGCAAAATTGCTGTAGTTTTAGTTATTTAAGGATCGGACATTGCGTGCTGGAAGTTCCAGGGCAGGATCCCTTATCTTTGCAATCAGGTCAGCTTTTATTGCTGCCTTATGGTTCTCCATATCGACTTATGAGTGAAGCCGATGTTAATTGCATACAAGCATCAAAGTTGTTTGGCGGTAAATCTCGTGAAATGTTAGAACTAATGGTTGTGGGGGGGAAGGGAGCTGATTACCAGCTGATGTGCGGTAATTTTATTTTTTCTCCACTCCAGCACTGGGGTTATGACGCCCTGATAGGTGGCCTGCCAGAAGTAATTGTGCTGGATGCCCCCCCAGGCAGTCGTTTAGGACGGTTACTCTTATGGATTTATCAAGAAAATTGTGATGGCAAGGTTGGTCATCAGTTGGCGGTTCAGCGATTACTAGAGCTGTTATTACTTGAATTACTGCGTGATTTAGACAAATCCAAATTAAATCTTGGCTGGCTGATGGCTCTGGGTGATCGTAATCTGGCACCTATCATTTTGGCTATCCAGCAGAACTTTTCTAAGGACTGGACTGTAGAGGAACTTGCCAATCTAGGGACTCTTTCACGTTCACCCTTTTCCTCTAAGTTTAAAAAAATCACAGGGAGCTCTCCGCTTAACTTCCTGCGACAATGGCGTTGTTTCGTTGCGGCCCAGATGTTGGTCATAGGGAATGAGCCTGTCCAGCAGATTGCTCTGAAATGTGGTTTCCAATCCAGTGACGTATTTATCCGGAATTTTCGACAATTCCATCAAATAACACCGAAGCAGTATCGGATCATGTTTCAGTTTCAGACCGTTGAACGGTCACGATAGGAATGCCGGTTACCCTGCACCCCTCGCGCAGATCCCAGCGTACGCTACTAACGCACTGGGCTTTGGTTCTGGCGTCAAAACGCTTAAAAAGCCAGGGATGCAGAATACGTATCGAGGGAATAAAGGCACTCGCCCTCCTCCAGAATTCAAAACAGATGATTCTATCCCTTTTACCCATGCGGAACAGCGAGGAGGCATCTTACTTTTAGTGAATTGTTGTTGCAAAAAAGGGAGAGTCCATATAGGGGATGACGGATAGCGCTTCACTAAGCACTACTCTCAACAACCTTTAGTGATACCGCTGAAAAAATTTATCTACCGACGCCTTTGGCACTTTAGTCAACTTCTGCATTACCTCAAAGCTAACACTCTCCAACGCATGGTCTCGCTCAATGTCTGCCAACATTGCCAGCCAGAGATAGGCCGTCATCTCGGCGTCCGCCAGTGCACGATGAAAGGTGCCGCCATGGGATAGCGCCTTATATTCCACCAACGTGCCGAGTTTATGATTAAAGGCATCGGGGTAAAGCCTACGTGCAGCCAACATTGAACAGGCAAACGAACCGCCGTATCGACGCTGCACCCGCTTCAGTTCAGCATTCAGAAAACGTTGGTCAAACAAGGCGTTATGCGCCACCAGGTCATCGTCGCCGATAAAGTCGGCAAACTCATCCATCACCTCCGCACAAGGCGCCGCCTTTGCCAGCATCGCATTGGTGATGCCGGTATAGGATTCGATAAAGCCATCGATGCGTCGCCCCGGATTCATCAAACGTTGAAAGCGATCCGTAATCACACCGTTCTCAATGCGCACCGCGCCGACCTCAATCGCACGGTCACCCGGATTGGGTGAAAGCCCTGAGGTCTCGAAATCGAGCACGATCACCGTACCAGCGCCGTTAGTAACACCGCTATTTAAAGGTTTTGCCATGACCACAGAATTACCTGATTAAAAAGCAACATTGTATCCGCAACCAAAGATGACCCGCACCCGCACATCCAGTATAGTCACGCGCTCTGTTTTTATGATTTGAGACCACGTTTAATGAACGCGATTTGCGGCATCGATTTCGGCACCTCCAACTCAACCCTCGGGGTTATCAAAGATGGCCAGCCAACACTACTGCCAATGGAAGGTGGCCAACTGACGCTACCCAGCACGCTCTTTTTCGATTTTGAAGATAATAAAACAACCTTCGGCCGCACCGCGATCAATGACTATATCGACGGTGAATACGGCCGTTTTATGCGCTCACTGAAAAGCATCCTCGGCACGCCACTGATGCTTGAGACCACCCAGATCCAACAATACCAACTCAATTACCCGCAGATCATCGCGGAGTTTATTGACGAGATGAAACAACGCGCCGAGTCGCAATTGGATGCGCCACTAGAACACGTGGTAGCTGGTCGCCCAGTTCACTTTGTGGATGATGACAAAGCCGCTGATGATGCTGCGCAGGCAGCCCTTGAGGCGATCTACCGCGACGTCGGCTTTAAAGAGGTAGCGTTCCAGTTTGAACCGATCGCCGCTGCGCTCAATTACGAACAACAGCTACAACAGGAAGCGCTGGCGCTGATTGTCGATATCGGTGGCGGCACCTCTGACTTCACCATCATTCGTCTCTCGCCAGACAATCAACACAAAGCCAACCGCATTGACGACATCCTCGCCACCACCGGCGTGCATATCGGCGGTAACGATTTTGATCGACGCTTTAACCTCGACAAAGCGATGCCCGCACTCGGCATGAACAGCCACATGAATGAAGGCTCACGCCTGAAACTGCCCAGCGCCCCCTATTTCAACCTCGCCACCTGGCATCTGATCCATCATCAATACGACCCCAAAAACATTCACCAGATGGAACAATTCCGCACCCACTGTGAACAGCCGCAGCTGCTGGATCGCCTCGTTCGCCTGCTCAAGAACCAGGATGGCCACCGCCTAATTGGCAAGATCGAAGCATGCAAAATCAGACTCGCCAGCCAATTAGATACCGAACTCGACCTCGACTTCATCGAGCAATCACTTAGCCTAACTTGCCAACGCAGTGAGTTTGATGAGGCCACTCAGGCAGAAATCCGCGGCATTCGCGAAACAATAAAAGCAAGCCTGAAAAGTGCACAACTCAAACCCGAACAGATTAACAGCGTCTTCCTCACTGGCGGCACCACTGCCCTACCCTCAGTACGCAATGCAGTGCAAGCGATCTTTAATGATTGTGAAATCGTTGAAGGGGATCGTTTTGGCAGTGTGGGTTTAGGGTTAACCGTGGATGCGCAGCGGCGGTTTAAATAACCAATAAATCAGCCTTGTCTATCGTCATCCCGACACGGCTAAACAGAGCAAAGAGGCACCCTATCACACCGTCACCCTAGCAATATTCCAGCGCCACCCCGGCAACACTCCACCGTCATCCCGGCATGCTTTTAGCCGGGACCCAGAAAACCATCAAAAAACGACAAACCACCCGCACCCACTCATCCATCCAACGCCCACCGAACTGTCATCGTGTAATGCCTCAGTATTGTCATCGCGCAATAGCCTCTGCATTGTCATCGCGAACGCAGTGACGCGATCTCACCGCACAGGATCCGAGATTGCCGCGTCGCTCCGCTCCTCGCAATGACACCTTAAAACGGCCGATGCCCACAAATAGTAACCGCTTTATTCCGACAACACCCAATCGATAGGCTTTTCACCCTGCGCAATTAAATACTCATTCGCCAACGAGAAACAGCCCGAGCCAATAAATGCACTAAAGTCCCTACCAGTTTTACTCGCCCCCAGCGGGCTGGGGTGCGAAGTCTTAATCACACAATGTTTAGAAGTATCCACCACCGAACAGACACCATGCGCAAAGCGCCCCCACGCCAGAAACACCACGCCGTCTTTGTGTTGGTTAATGTGTTGAATACAACTATTAGTAAATCGCAACCACCCCTGCTTGCTATGGCTATTAGCATCACCGGCACGTACCGTGAGTGAGGCGTTGAGCAACAACACCCCCTGTTTAGCCCACGCCTCTAAACTGCCCGAGGTTGGAATAGCCATCCCCAAATCACGATTGAGCTCTTTGTAGATGTTACGCAACGACGGCGGAATCTTGATCCCATCTGGCACACTAAAACTCAATCCATGCGCTTGGCCTTCACCGTGGTAAGGGTCTTGCCCCACAATCACCACTTTGATTTGTTCAAAGGGTGCCTGTAAAAAGGCGTTAAACCAGAGATCACTTAGCGGGTAGATCACCTGCCTGTTCTGTTTCTCGGTTTTCAGGAACTCGCGCAGCTTGATCATGTAGTCCAGCGCGAACTCATGTTCGAAATGGGTTTTCCAGGCGGGGTCTAGTTGGTTGATGATTTTTTCGGGCATGGTGTCATTCGCAAATTGAAACATGGTAGCAGATGCGCGCTCACTTCGTGGGATGGGTTGAGTGCCTTTTACGCGACTGAAGGATGTACGCTCAGGGGAATTTCATCCTTGGCGTATAACCTGAGGTTTACTCCATTCAACCAGGGCTGATAACTACCTGCACAAACCTAGTTAACCGTCATACCGGCGAAGGCCGGTATCCAGAGACCACTGCTCTAACAGCGATGGATGCTGGTATTTCAAGTGTCCTGACCCATGGTACAACATAGCTTTGGATCTATTTCTTAATTCATTTTCTCTATCGAACATTACGCCCAAATGAGAACTATATTAATTTGTCACCGCCCCCTTTATTCACGTCATCCCGTTGTGCTTTTAAACGGGATCCAGTCTAAAGAGAGTTCTATCTCTCTTTATTTTCTCAACACCGTGGATCAACTCTAATTATCTTATTAACGACAAACAAAACACTCATCGTTATAAAAACAGGTATGGCTTAATAAACCAGTAACTTACTGCCACCATGATTGAGATGGCTTATCATGGCTGTCTAGATAAGATTTTTCGATATAGGCTTTGGGTTCCCGGACGTCCGCTTTCGGCCATTAGCGGACATTGTGATTAGATTAAATCCTTTAAGTCTTACGTTGTACACGATAATCATCACCCGCGAGTTTAATGATTTCGAACTGATCTACGCTATTTTCATATACAGGCATCCTTCCCATTTTAATCATCTCGTAAATCGTTTCCTTCGATAAAACTCCATCAGGAGAAATGCTATCTGGGACACTTAAACCAAGCGCAGGCCATGTGCAGGAAATTATAGACTCTTCTTCGCTACACATATTTTCTCTTAATTTATGAGTGGTATCTCTATCTGAAGAAACCACACCACAAGCAGCAATAGTTTTGCCATGATCAGGCAAATAAACGAAGCCGCCACTCATTCCATGTTCAGCAGGAATAGAAGTCGTAAAACAAGGGAATTTATACTGATCATACCCACTATTATGGATACCAGTTACGCTCCCTATCCTGATATTTACCGAACGCTCTATCTTCAAAGTTTGGCCTAAACTATTTTGTGCACTTGGGGCAGTAATTTCTGAAGTCTTCATTCCGGCACAGGAAATCATATGAACCGCATCCCCGACTGATGGCGTTCGACAATCAAGCGGTATTGAGAAAGGCAAAAACTTATCTTCTTTTTCTTGAGGCACAACTACACAACATGCTATATCCAACTGATCAGAATAGAAGACATAGACTACATTCATCATCAATGCAGCGTTTTGCCCCATCCACACCACCTTTAAATGCTGTGGTTTTAGGGATACTTTGGGCGGAATAAAAAAACCAGCTACAGCAGATGAGGCGTGCTTTGTTGGTTTTTGAAATTTTTGTAACCCGTCAATAACATGTTTTGCTGTAAGAATAACCGCATATTTTTTATCGCCCGCAATAACAAATCCAGTCCCCATAAGCTGGGGATTTCTATTGAGGTCAAAGCCCAAAAATGAAACGATGGTTGGCCTGAATTCATTTACTAGATTTGGGTTAGTAGCTGAAACATCTAACCATTTTCTATTTAGGGGGTCATTTGAAATCACATTCTCACCTATTCTATAACCGTCTGATTTGGCTCGTTATAGCACATAGAAAAATATTAACAAACCGGCCATTAGCGGTCATTCAAGTTAGCAACTCATACTTATTAAAGCCGAAACTCAGGGAGAGATTTGAGTGCTAAATCTCCCATCATTGAAGAGAAAAGCTCAAGTATCTCAACCTTCGATTTTCCAGCAGCCGTTATTTCAATAATTTCATCAAAAGGTAATACAACGACACAATTTCTACGGGGGTTAACGAGAGTGATATTTATCCATTCATTAGTATCATGCTCTATTGCAGAAGCATAACTAAGTAACCAGTACATTAAAACTTGTCGATAATCAGCAGATCTAAAATTTCTGCCTGTGCATTTCACTTCGATTAGTGTTGAGCCTATCGAAAAATCGCCATGGCCTGATGATATCCATTGATAGCCTGCTATTTCTGGTGAGTGGATTAGCTTATAATTGGGGGCTTCCGTTTGAAAGCTATGGAGTATGGCTACAAGATTACTAGCAACCCATTCAGAAGCCTTTGTGTCAGCAGGCAGGAGTTTGTCTGGTAATTGGGCATCAAAGTGATGTCGTTGCCTTCCGGTTGCAACGCTTAAGCAATCATCCCAATTAGCTTTAGAAATCCCATTTAAAATTTGCTCTCCTCTTGCAAAAGCAATTTCAAATAACATAGCTGGTTGCAGTGAGCTGGATTGTACGAGTTCAATTGGTAGAGCGTCTAAGTCAGGAAAAGCTATCACCTGCGCATTGAAATAAGAAACAACTCCTGAAGTTAACTGCGGAAAGATAATATCAAATATCCCAGGGATTTCGCGAGCAACTGTGCGAGGATCTTTCATAGGACGGCGATTATATACCATCTTTGCTCCAATCTTTGTAAAGTTCAGAAAAAAGGGTTTTCCCATTTTGTTCGATACCCAATGCCCAAGCTTGCGGCAATGATAGCTGAACTTGAGTTCGAGAATGTTTCCCCTCGTCACCTAAGTCCGCAAAAGCTAGCCATACCATACGCTGTTCCTCTGCGCCAATTTTTTGCCATTGATTTCTTAGGTGAATAAATCTAGGTCGATCTTTCCAAATACGCCAGCAGTCTATACAGGCTCTTTTGACTGATTCTGAAGTTGTTGTGTTATAGGTCTCTAAAACAAACCGTGCTCTTTTATTATTTCGCTTAAACCTGATAGTTTTAAGGTAATGAAGGCAGTTGGCCTCAGCTTGTATAAGATGAGAGGAATCTGTAGGAATTTTATCGAGAAATTTATCTATGCCATCAAAAATATCTTTGTTCTTTTCATCGGCACGGATAGCAGCAACTCCCCTCATTATAGTTGACCAAGAAGCCCTAAAAGCATGCAGATTTTTTGAATGTAACAACGTGGCACAGAGCTGTATGGCAACATTTGGGTGGTGAAACTTTAATGTTCTTCCTACTTGAGCTACTAAAAACGTATCTGGTTGAGCCTTCTTTAATTCTAAATTCAATAGAACTTGAATATCTAGTTTATGTACTGTTTCTTTAAGTTCATCGTAATCTTCATCAGCCGAATCTGAATATGGGTCAAAATGTAAATCAATTTCCCTTAGTGCTTTACTTTCGTCATCTGTTATTCCTAACTGAGTGGTGACATAATCTTTATAATGTTTTGCGCTTAAAATTGTTGTTTTCGATCTGTTTAACGACAACCCATAATCTGCTAAAGCATGAGATAAAACTGCTAAAGCACGATATGCATTTTCCTGCGACTCAGTAATAAGCGTGAAGTCATCAACATATCGATGACAAATAACACCTTCATCATTAAGCATTTGATCAACTGAGGACATTAGTAGTTCGGCAAGTATCCTTGATCCCTGCCCACCAACCGGTAACCCAAAAGACCTACCAGATGAAAATTTATTTAAAAGCCGATCGATTTGGACTGCAACTGTCGAGTTATCTGAGAGCAAATCATCAATACAATTTTCAAGGCGATGATGGTAGATATGCTCATAGAAACTTGAGATATCAGTTTGAACAATCACTGCACCATCTTTTTGTAACATCTCATCGGCAAGTGTGGCTTCTCGATAAGCACGCCATGACTTGCTGCGATCAAACAATCTATCGTTACCCTCGATATAACGATAAGAGTGGGCGTTATCACTGCGGTGAGGTTCGTGCTTTTCGGCTATCGCAACACCAAGGCCATTAAAGTATATATTCCAAAATGGATGTAGTTTAGTTGTGATGCGAAATCCAGATGAACCAGTAGGAACGAGCAGTCGTTCAGAGAAAATTTGTAGTGCGTTAATTGTTTTTGCTGCGACTTTACGATTTTGGCCGTCTACTTTACAAAAATACTCATATGCCATTTCAGCAAGTTCATCTTGTTTATCTTTTACAAAACGATTATCCAAATCAAATGGAAGTGTATCATTATCACCGTGGGCACCAATATCTGTAGCCGCACGTTTAAAATGATCTAAAGTTACATCAGACATATAATATGTTTACCTATCAATAATTGATTTTCATAAAGTACACCGCTAGTTGAGATCGCATTGTATTTTTTGATTGTTAACGTCCGCTTCGGGTCGAAACCAGTCGCTGACATCCCGGCTACCAGTCTTGATAACAGCCCGACTAAACACTAGAAGCCTCATCAAACAAAAAACCTACCCTTTTACAACCACAACTAAACATGCCACAAACAAACATCTATTAATAGCCGTATTTTTATATTGCCATGAAAGCATGAAATCGAAACCGTAGACTTAAGATGACAAATTGAGACAGGGCTCTCTTTAGACTGGATTCCGGCCTAAAGCTTGCCGGAATAACAGGCTGTGTAGGGTGCTGTTTAAATTGGATGCCAGCTTAAAGACCAGTCCATAAAACACCTGCCGATTTAATGATGAAACATATGGCTGAAATTGCAGCTTAGGTGGCTATGCACTTCAGGGCCAAGAATTCCCTATTCAATATATTCATATCCTATTTATTTTTCATCAAGGCATTGCTGCAGCCCCATCGGTGCACCGTCTAAACCAGCAGTATTTTCCAGTATAAATAGCGTCTTTAAATCGAAGTGTTATAAAGCTGCCGACACCACCCTTCACTCTTTGAAAGGTATGATTTTACTGATGAAAAGAGTCGCTTAAAACAGTATGGCTGTCACTATGCTAGCGTTAGATTCAAACACGACAGATAATTATTTTGATCCCATTCTGAGGTAAAAAATAGGCTAAACTCTGCACTTAATATTTACAGAACCCCTAGGTAAAATAGGCGGATTTCCCGCCCCATTTTGCTTTTGTTATTTAGCATTAAGCACAGGAAACAGTCTAAATAATTAATCCAGTCAGTAAAAAACATGCACTGTCATTTGACAGACAACGGGGCGCAGTCAGTCTATCTTTAATGGCTTATCTGCTGGTTGGCGTTGGTTTGATTATGGTGGCGTGGACAATGTTGCCACCAGGGCTTAGCACTAAGGTTAGTTTGATTGGTCAAGGCAAACCAGTGATCGCGATTTTTTATAGCAGTCATGACAGCATAAGTGTGAACTTGAAAGACGGTTTTAAGCAACTGCGGGAGGAATATTTAGAGACGGTTGAATTCGTAAAGATCAATGTACGCAGCCCAAACGGTATCAATTTCAACCAACACACGCCAATCAAGGCGGGAATGGCCCTTTATTTCAATGGCGCTGGCGAGCAGATATATATATTGCATGCCCCTCAAGAGGTGGCCGCGATATCGGAATCCATTAAACATAACTTTGATATTTAATACCCCGCAATGGCGCATTGAACAGGCAGCTCAGGCCAAGAGCAGTTGCTACGGAAAAATCAACGACACTTGTGCCTAAAAGCATGAAATCGAAGACTTAAGGTGACAAGTTGAGACGGGGCTCTCTTTAGACTGGATTCCGGCCTAAAGCACGCCGGAATGACGAGCTATACGGCACCCTAATTAGACTGAGTTTCAGCCTAAAGCCTGCCGGAATGACGGGCTGTGCAGGGCTTTGTTTGAATTGGATTCCAGCTTCAAGACCCGTCAATAAGCCCCCCATTTTAAAAAAAACGCCATCAAGCCAATATTCTGAAAACAACACCCACCAATATTTATTCAGTCGCTTATGAATGAAGTGATTAATAACAATTCTGCCTATATATCCACACACAAGCCCTAACCCCCTATTACACAAGGTTATTTTAACTAGCAATTTAGCCACTGGCGGGCTTAAATCGATAGCAAGCGCACGATTTTTCTTCTAGAATGCAGGATCATCTTTTATACACTGACTGGATTACCCATGATTCTAAAAGCACTACGTGAAGGCTTAGGACGAGTTATTATTTTGATTTCTTATCTCACCCGGCCCAAAAAAGCGCTCCGCGCCTCTGCTGACCAGAGCAGCGTTGAACAGCGCGTGGCTAGCATGGCGCTCTATCAGTTCTACGCCTGCCCTTTTTGTGTGCTGGTGCGCCGTGAGATGCATCGCCTGAACTTGCCGATTGAGACCCGCGACGCACAGAATGACAGCACCCATCGTCAGGCACTACTTGAGGGTGGCGGTAAAATAAAGGCCCCTTGCCTGCTGATTGAAGAAGATGGCCAGCAGACATGGCTATATGAATCAAAGGAAATTATTGCGTATCTGAAAAAATCCTTTGACCCAGCTATTGATGTAGCGCTATTAAAATCTAGCTAGCAGACAACCATTCCATTACACGTAATATTTATGTCTCAACAGCGTTAATCGGTCGAGCTGAAGGTGAATAAAACCTACCAAAAATCTGCAGATGCGATTGCGGCGCTGAACGAAGTGCAGTTCCGAGTGACGCAGCAAAGTGGCACCGAGCAAGCCGGTAGCGGCGATCTGCTGGATAACAAGGCAGCGGGGATTTATGTTGATATTGTGTCAGGTGAGCCACTGTTTGCATCCACTGATAAATATGAGTCTGGCTGTGGCTGGCCCAGTTTCACCACAGCGATCGAGGCAGCCAACATTAATGAAGTGAGTGACATCACTCACGGCATGAGACGCATAGAAGTACGTTCTACGCATGGGGATAGTCATTTGGGGCATGTGTTCACAGACGGGCCAAGCGAGCGTGGTGGTTTGCGTTACTGCATCAACTCGGCTTCGTTACGCTTTGTGCCACGCGACACAATGGCAGCTGAAGGGTATGGCGAATATCTTAAGGACATCTCTATTAATCAAGCGACCGATAACTAACCGTGGCAACTGAGCGCGCAATTCTAGCGGGTGGCTGCTTCTGGGGCATGCAGAGCCTGATTCGTAAACTACCGGGGGTTACTGCAACACGTGTGGGTTATACCGGTGGCGAGGTCGCCAATGCCACCTATCGCAACCACGGTAATCACGCGGAAGGGATTGAGATCCTGTTTGATACAGACATTATCCGTTACCGAGATATCCTCGCGCTGTTCTTTCAGATTCATGATCCCACCACCGTCAATCAACAAGGCAATGACCGTGGTGCTTCCTATCGATCAGCCATCTACTATGTCTCAGTAGAACAACAGCAAATCGCTTTACGCATGATTGATGAGGTAAATGCCGCCGGCTTATGGCCTGGCGCGGTGGTCACTGAGCTTAGCGCTGCGGGTGATTTCTGGGAAGCCGAACCAGAACATCAGGACTACCTTGAACGACATCCCGATGGTTATACCTGTCATTTTCCACGTACGGACTGGCGGTTACCCTCAGACTAACCGTGGATAACAAGCATCGTTTGTCGGCTATAATCTTCTGACGTCTGCCCTTTCAATACCCACCATGGTAGCCACTAATCAGTTGACTGAGACAACGATGAAAACCCGCTTTAACTTTGACAACAGCTATGCCGAGCAATTAGAAGGCTTTTATACGGCCTACATAGGCGAGAAAGCACCCTCACCTAAACTGCTCAAATTTCAGCTTAAGGGGTCCAGCTTAAGGGGTCGAAGGGGTCGCAGCTTAAGGCGCAGCTTAAGGGGTCGGAGGTACATACGAATCATTCTCATGCATACCCCCTCCTTTAAAATCACTAATAATCATAAAGTTAATCGGCTGGTGTTGCGCATCACGCAACGTGCTATACTGACTCAGTGATTAAATCATTCAAGCACAAGGGATTGCAGAGGTTTTACCAAACTGGCACTGCCGCTGGCATTCAAAACAGCCACAAGCAGAAACTTCGAATGATTTTGGCCACTCTAGATTCATCACATGAAATTAATGACATGGATATCCCTGGCTTCAGACTCCATGTATTAAAAGGCAAGTTGAAAGGAGTATGGTCCGTTACTGTTAGTGGCAACTGGCGAATCACATTCAAATTCGAAAGTGGCAATGCACATATTGTAAATTACGAGGATTATCACTAATGACTATGCACAACCCTCCTCATCCTGGTGAGTTTATTAAAGAAGTCTATTTAACCCCCTTTAATATCAGCTCACGCAATGTTGCTGAGAAACTGAAAGTCTCGCCTTCAACATTTAACCGCCTCGTCAATGCAGAAAATAACGTCTCACCAGAAATGGCACTGCGGCTTTCTAAAACACTTGGTCGCTCACCCGAAAGCTGGCTGGCTATGCAAGATGCATACAACCTATGGCATGCAAAAAAGAACGTTGATCTACGCGATGTTAAAAAATTAAAATTTAGCACCGCATAACCATTACTAAAACAGGGTTCTCGCTTTGCGCGCTCCCCATCCTCTCAATCCAACAACTACCGCTCTGTACAACAACTAGCAGCTACCCAGACACTCATCATAATGATGAATAGCATAACCGTCCAGATATGAGTTATCTAGCAGGACTTCTGATTAGCTCTTTAGCTGATTGTCAACCCACAAGCCCGTGAAAACATCATCAACGTCCCCCCATTAAAAATAATCCCCACAGGTATTCCACCACTGACCTCATCATGAGTTCCTGCCAAAAGCCACCAAAACCACGAAAAAGGGAGTAGATGCAACACCAACATCCACCAAGCAGCTTTGACAGGCATGAGTTAAGTGAGATAATCGGGTAAGTTCAAATAATAACTACCGCACCTTGACTCAAAAGGCCAAGTTTCATGAGTGTCCCTAAAAAGATACTGGAAGAGGCAATAACTTTCCCATTGAACACGCTACTGACAGGATGCTGTCAGTAGCGGCCTAGTAAGGTTGCATGCTTATTCAGGATCATCATGGAGGTAGCCGGTGAATAGTTCATATTTGAAAGCATATTTTATTGGGGCTACATTATTTTTTCTTTCTGCGGCAAGTCTGGCAGATACGGCTAAGGAGACAAACATGGAAACTTGCATTGCAATATTAGAAGCGACTCTTGGGGAAGGTGGCGTGGATTCTCCAGCGTTTAAAGAGGTCAAAATTCTATTCACGAAATAAATTCAACCCTCCTCATCTAACTAATATAATCGACTCACGCTGAACCAGCCAAGACAAGTTTTACCATGATTAAAATTAAACACCCACAAGAACTAGCTCGCCTGCGCCGCCTTGCGCTCACCGCACAAGGTTTGCTGCAGGCTCAGCCCTTTGGGCGTGGTTTGGCGGGGGCACGTAAAGCGATTAACCACCTGGGTTATGTACAGATCGACACCATTTCGATAGTGGAACGCGCACACCACCATGTTTTTTATTCTAGAGTACCTAACTTCAAACCAGCGATGACCAATCAAATGTTGCTCGATGATGACATTTTTGAGTATTGGACACACGCGGCCGCTTTTCTACCCATCGCCGATTTTCGCTTCTCCCTGCCCTACAAACACGCCATTAAAAGCGGCCAGACCCATTGGTATAAAAACCCGGATAGAAAGCTGATGGGTGAACTGTTGGCGCGCATCCGTGCAGATGGCCCGCTACGATCTCGAGACCTGGCAACTAACACCAAAAAAGGCTCAGGCGGGTGGGACAGTAAACCAGCCAAAAAGGCACTCGAACAGCTGTATATTGAAGGTGATCTCATGATCAGCAATCGCGAAGGTTTCCAGAAAGCATATAATCTAAGCGAGCGCGTACTACCCTCTCACGTCAATTCAAAAATGCCCAGCATAGAAGGGCTTGCAGCGCATATTCTCGACCAACAGTTACGCTGCCATGGGCTTGTTTCACTCAAAGGGCTAACCTACCAGCGCCGCAATGCTGAGCTACGCAAAGCGGTAAAAGCCCTGGTAAACGAGAGATTGGCGCAGCGCACATTAGAACAGCTACAACTGAGCAGCGGCGAACTGTTTATATTCGAAACAAGCGCGCTCGAACGCCCGCTTCCCCAGCTGAACAACCGCCTGTTGATTCTTTCACCATTCGACAACAGTGTTATTCAGCGAGATCGACTCAAAGCACTCTTTCAATACGACTATAAAATAGAATGCTATCTTCCCACAGCCAAACGTCAGTACGGATACTTTAGCCTACCGCTACTTTACCACGACCAATTTATTGGGCGGATAGATTGTAAAGCCCATCGAAAAACCAGTCACCTGGAGATCAAGTCACTACATATGGAACAACACAATTTTGATGAAGAGCAAGTCATTACTGCTTTTGTAGAGGCCATCATGCAGTTCAGCCATTTTCAACAATGCGATTCAGTCTCGTTGACTAAGGCCCACCCCAAACAGCTAACTCAACGTTTGCGCCGTGCGTTAAAGCCTTTGGGGTGACCTTGGATAAAATCAGCGCTACGTAATCAATGAGTCAAGCCAAGGATCATTGATTACATCATTATAATAACCAACAAACCTCACCCTGCTTTCAGACGATAGAAGTATCACGCCCCCTAATAGCGGAAGAGTAAACCCTAACCAAGCCACTCGATAGCAAAAGCATCAACACCATTAACCCCATGCTGCCAGCACCGCTACTGTCATCTTCATCGATCACGGGCAGTGATAACGTAATTGCCGATGAATAGATAAATTCATTCCCAGCATCATCAACAAACCGCACATAGACTGTTTTCTCACCATCGCCCTCGCTTAAGGCCCACTGTTTTTCAACATGGTAGTTTTCGAGGTCAGACCAGTTAAGCTGGTCATTCGAAAATTGCATGCTGGCACAGAGTCTGTTATCACTGCATGCTAGGGTTAATTTAACATCCACTTGATCAGTGCTTGAGTCACCATTATTGATGATAAACAGACCGACAGGGCGCTCTGTATCCAGTACTATTGCAGCTGAATAGAGAGCCTGATTACCTGCATCATCAAAAAACCGGACATAGACAGTTTTCTCGCCATCGCCATTGCTTAAGGCCCATTGTTTTTCAACACGGTAGTTTTCGAGATCAGGCCAGCTAAGCTGGTCATTCGAAAACTGCATACTGGCGCAAATCATGTTGTCACTACATGACAGGGTTAACGTAACAACACTATTATTTGTAAGCAAGTCACCACGATTAATAACCATTGAACCAGTTGGCGGCTCTGTATCTGGCAAAATTAACAGCTGTGGCCTGTCTCGCCATGCATCACCATCACCTAACTGACCAGACCCGTTATTACCCCACGCCCACAGGGAATTGTCCTCTTTAACGGCAATTGAGAATCGAGAACCAGCAGACACAGAGCGCCACTGCGCACTACTTATCAGTACTGGAACATTGGATGAAACCATGGATCCATTACCTATCTGCCCAGAGAAATTAGAACCCCACCCCCATAAGGAACCATCATTTTTGATCCCAATAGAATGAGACTCGCCCACCGCAACTGCCAACCATTGATCACTGCCGACCTGAATCTGACTACGCTGAAATTCATTTGTTCCATTACCTAACTGACCGGCACCATTGACACCCGAACCCCACAAACTGCCATCACTCTTAATCGCTAGGGTATGACGCCAGCCCGCAGAGACACTGGCCTAGCTATCACTGTTAATCAGCACGGGTGAATATCTTTCCGTCCAGGATGTACCATCACCCAATTGAGCATTGAGGTTGTAACCCCAGCCCCACAGTGTGCCATCCCCCCTGATCGCCATGGTGTATAGATATCCATTAGAAACGTATTGCCACGTACCAGGGATAATCTGAATCGGGGTTAGCTGGTCAGGGCCTCCTGTGCCATCCGCTAACTGACCAGTACTGTTCTGCCCCCAACCCCATAGTGTGCCATCGCTCTTGATCGCCATGGTATTACGCATGCCTGCTGACACCTGAGCCCAGCTTGAGCTGTCGATCATCACCGGGCTATGTCTCTCTTCAGATGAGCCATCACCGAGTTGACCACGAAAATTGATCCCCCAACTCCAGAGCGTCCCGTCATTTTTAATCGCGGCGGTATGTGTCCACCCTGCGTCAGTGCTACTCCAGTTGTCACTACCAATTTTAATCGGCATCGATTTGCTAGATGTTGTGCCATCACCCAACTGGCCACTTGAATTACTCCCCCAACTCCAGAGTGATTCGTCGCTATTGATACTAGTCACAAATGCTGCGCCAGCACTGGCTGCCCCCCAGTAACCCGCACTGATCAGAACAGGTGCAGTTTTAGTTGCAGTGCTACCATCACCAAAGCGCCCATAACCATTTCGACCCCATGCCCAGACACTTTGATCTGGCTTTATTCCCATCGAATAATCATCCTAGGCAATTACTTCAGACCATTGATCTGAACTGATAAGCACAGGTGCTGCTCGCTGTACTGTCGTGCCATCCCCAAGCTCACCGGCACTATTCCTTCCCCAGGCCCATAAACTGCCATCCTGTTGAATAGCAACAGTATGCGTACTACCCACATCAACATGACGCCATAGTTCACTTCCTATTTGAACAGGTATTCTTGCAATACCCGCTGCAGGTTCACCATCCCCAAGTTGCCCGTAAAAATCTGAACCCCAGCCCCAAAGTGTGCCATCTACCTTGACCGCCATCATTCCATCAAACCCACCAGCTGCGACCTTGCTCCACTGCTCACGACTAACTAGTCTAGGCCCTAACGGAAACAGAGGATAAGTCCCCCCCCCATTCCCACAAGGTCCCATCACTTCTGATCGCGACCGTCTCATACATACTGACGGCAACTTCAGTCCAGTGGTCACTGCCTATTTGTACAGGTATTTCACTTTGGCCTCCTAGTCCTATAACACCCAGTTGGTTTGTTACATTTACCCCTCATCCCCATAAGGTTCCATCCTGTTTAATCGCAATGGTATGAGCACCCTTACTCACAATACTTCGCCATAGGTCAGTGCTGATCTGCATTGGTACGTCAATATTTCCAGCACCACCATTACCCAGCGCACCATTCATATGCCCGCCCCAAGTCCAAAGCGTACCATCTTGATGAATGGCTACTGAATGATAGTGACCAGCAGTCACTGCAGACCACCTATCTACACCAATTTGTACTGGATAATGCCGTGGGTCATTAGAGCCAATACCGAGCTGGCCAATGCTATTTTCACCCCAGCTCCAGAGTGTTCCATCACTCTTGATCATCAACGTATGTTTTTGGCCCAGTGCAAACTGAGTTGAAACCGATGTTGTGCCTGTCCCAACCAGTAAAAATACCAGACTGGTGATGAGTAAAAATAATATATGGCTGTATTGGTTCGTTTTCATCGAATTAAACATATTTACTGTACTAACAGCCGTCTCTCGACGAGTGATGATAATCCCTATTCGGAAAGCCTGTTTCGCACACTGAAATACACCCCTGCCTATCCGAGCAAACCCTTCGAGAGTATTGATGCGGCCCGTCAGTGGGTGCATGAATTTGTGCGCTGATACAACGAAACACATCGACATAGTGCGATCCGTTTTGTCACGCTAGGCGAGTGCCACAGAGGGGAAGATAAAGCGATATTGGAGGCTAAAGAGAAGAATCAACGGCGCTGGTCAGGCGACATCAGCAACGGGAGTCCGGTGACTGAAGTATGGCTGAATTCGCCGAAAGAGATGCGTGCCGAAGAATAATATTTCCCTAAGGCAGCGTGAAAAATATCGGACATCTTTGCTGACAAACACCGATACTACTAGGCGCGGTTTAGTCTCTAAAAATAGAATACTAAGGTTCAATCATTAACGCCTGCGGCTTCTTTTTGTCCAGTGGCAACGCATGGTATTGCTTTTGCAATGCCAGTAGGTATCTAGCAACTGCAGCTGCCTCAGTATGAGGCATCGCGCTAAATACCGACATCTCACGCTGAGGGTTAACATCCATCGTGATGTAGTTAACAATCGCATCATGCCCGCGCTGTGTAAGGATATTCGCAGGCGTGCTACTAACCAATTTACCAGTGCCATCAACACCATGGCATGATTCGCAGTGGTGATTAAAAAAATCTTTGCCCGACGTTAAGTCAGGGTGTTCATGATTGTCATCGCGGCTACAAGCCGTTAATACTCCAATAAGCAATCCAATGCTTAACGCCTTAAAATAACGACGGCTAAAGAATGTACTTGGCATAACTTGCCACATCCATATCAACCACTTCAACAGTCACCACATCTGCTGGCCAACGCTGATTTTTAATTGCCGCCAGCACTGAGTGACTTAAGGCTCTCTTCTGAGCATCACTACGTCCAAATTTCATCCTCAACTGGGCGTGAATAAACGAGTGACCACCACCGCCTACCCGATAAAATTTAACCGGAATCACACGTGTCTTAATGTGGCTTTCAGGAAACAGCTCACTACTCAATGCAGCAGCATGCACCGCATCCAGTAACGCAGGAATTTGCACCTCGGTAGCAATCATCTCTGAATATTCGATAATAAAATGCGGCATCAGCGCTTCACCTGGAGCCGGTTATTGGTGTCACGACTGCTACGAATCAGATCATCGCCAGCAGTGGTATCAACAGACTTGGCCAGTCGGTCATAAAGCAGCACATTCACCGACCCGGCCAGATTCATGCAGCCCACTGTCGGCACATAGACAACGGCATCTGCACCATCAATAATCGCCTGATCAATGCTGCCGTCTTCCGGCCCAAAAATATAGAGTGCGTTATCTGGGTGCTGGTATTCAGGCAACGGCATCGCGCCCTCTACTAACTCAACACAGACAACCTTTGTGTTCGGCGCGAGCTCAGTCACCCCTGCTAACCCGCCCAATAAATCATCTACACGAGCTAACGGAATCTTGTTTTGCACCCCTTTAGTATCGGTATTTAAGCGTGCGGCACGCGCGTAACGATTGCCAGTGTAGCAGACCGCATCGACCCGATAACACCCCGCAGCGCGCATCACTGAACCTACATTAGAAGGGCTTTTAGGGTTAATCAGCCCAATGGTGACTTGTTGTTTTTTCATCCCGATCTAATCAATCAAGCCCAACATTGGAACAGATAGTTCAAGCCGTAATTTACCGTTGCGTACCTCAACAGAGGACAGCACGCTCCTGGCCATCTTCTGTTTAAGATCACTATCTTGCAGCTTGTAAACCAGCATGATAGGCAGTGATTGCTTCATCAATTGCTGCAGCGCCAGCTTAACGGTGGCGGTGATCTCTGCTGGCATATCATAAAGTTTAAGGCTTCTTATTTTAGGATCACGCAGATAAAACTCACCCGTTTTATGGTGATATTCAAGCTCCCCATCAATCAGACCACGCCCTTCGCCACTCAAGATCCCCGGTATGTTCGCCAATACCGAAAACTCCAGGCCAATGCGCCCCGTTTCCTGTTCAAGCATCACGCGCGGATTATGGGCCGTTAACATCACAAACGGTGAGATATGTTTAAGCGGAAAATATGTTGCCACTGTTTCTTGTACTTCGGCTTTGGTCAGTTCAATCGTAAAGGCAGCAACCATCGAGCTCTGCATCGCAAACAGAACCAGCAGCAGCATAAAGTTTCGTGTGTGGCGATAAAGTTTCATCCAAAACATCCTGATAGTGAACAATGACATCATTATGACCCGGCTGCGCCAGATCTGCCACGCTTAAAGCGGCCCGTCATCACAACACAATCCTGCCGCTTTTTTATGGTAGTCTCTCTAATGAGCCTACCGCCTCAACCATATGTTTCATATGGTTTTACAAAAGAGATTCAGGGTAGAAAAACAAAAGACCCGCGGCTAGGTATCACTGATAAAACATAAACCTTATGCTCGGGAGTCAGAAGGTAAGATGGAAAATAAGCAGTTTTCAATCACCAATGGTACCGAACCAGCGCTTGATAAAAATAAGTTAGTCAGCCGGTTACGAGCAATTTTACCGCGCGATGCCGTACTCTATGAGGAAGAAGACCTTCGCCCTTACGAATGCGATGCGCTCTCTGCCTACCGTAAACTACCAATGATAGTTGTACTGCCCAGCACGATTGAGCAGGTGCAAACGATTATGCGCCTCTGTTTTCAGGAGAAGGTCCCTGTGATTGCACGCGGTGCCGGTACCGGCCTCTCTGGTGGCGTCACCCCTATTGGCGCTGGCGTGGTATTAAGCCTAGCGAAGTTTATGTCCATTCTAAACATCGACCCGCTGGCCCGTACCGCCGTGGTGCAGCCCGGCGTACGCAATCTGGCAATCTCTCAGGCCGTTGCTGCACACGGACTCTATTACGCGCCGGACCCCTCGTCACAGATCGCCTGCACCATTGGCGGTAACGTTGCTGAGAATTCAGGCGGAGTACACTGCCTTAAATATGGCCTGACGGTACACAACGTGCGCAAGGTCAAAATTGTGTCCATGGAGGGTGAACTGATCACGCTTGGCAGCGATGCTCTTGATAGCAGCGGTTATGATCTGCTGGCGCTAATCAACGGTTCGGAGGGAATGCTCGGTGTGGTAGTCGAAGTCACCGTCAAACTCATCCCCATACCGGCACGTGCTCAGGTGGTACTCGCCGCCTTTGACGATGTTGTTAATGCTGGTACCGCCGTCGGTAACATCATCGGCGCTGGCATTATCCCCGCAGGCCTTGAGATGATGGACAAACTGGCAATACAGGCAGCGGAGGACTTTGCCCAGGTCGGTTATCCTACCGATGCTGAAGCGATCCTGCTATGCGAACTCGATGGCACCAATGAAGAGGTCTCGGAACAGATATTAGTCGTGTGTGAGATCATGAAACGGAGCGGTGCCACCGACGTCAGGAGCGCGCGTGACGAAGCAGAACGTGAGGCATTCTGGAAAGGCCGTAAAGCAGCCTTCCCTGCCATGGGGCGCCTCGCACCCGATTACTATTGCATGGACGGTACCATTCCACGCAAACACCTGCCCTATGTACTACGTCGTATGGCAGAGCTCTCGATTGAATATGAGCTACGTGTTGCCAATGTCTTTCACGCCGGTGACGGCAATCTGCACCCACTGATCCTCTATGATGCCAACGTCAGCGGCGAGCTCGAACGCACCGAGGCCTTTGGCGGCAAGATACTGGAACTTTGCATTGAGGTCGGCGGTAGCATCACCGGCGAGCATGGCGTTGGCATTGAGAAACTAGAGCAAATGCATCTACAGTTTAATGATGAAGAGCTAGTGCAATTTCATGCGGTCAAACATGCCTTTGACCCAATGGGACTACTTAACCCAGGCAAGGCCGTGCCAACACCTAAGCGCTGTTCTGAATATCGCCAACTGCCCATGAAAGGTAAAAATAAATCACTACAAAATAGCGATCAACACGCATGAACCAGGAGATCAGTGAGCCCCTGCAACAGCAGGTACTACACGCCATTAAAACCCGCCAAGCGCTACAAATACAGGGAGGCGGCAGCAAGCATTTTATTGGCCAGCCAACCGATGCAACATTACTAGATGTAAGTGGCCACCGCGGCATCGTCAGTTATGACCCCGTCGAACTGGTGATCACCGCCCGTGCCGGCACCCCACTACGAGAGCTCGAACAGACCCTGCACGAGGCGAATCAAATACTCCCCTTTGAACCACCGCACTTTGGTTGGGGTGCAACACTCGGCGGTACCATCGCCTGCGGTCTATCGGGTCCAGCCCGCTCCTTTAGTGGTTCTGCACGCGACTATGTGTTAGGCGTTAAAGTGATCAACGGGCGCGGTGAAATCCTTAACTTCGGCGGCCAGGTAATGAAGAATGTTGCCGGTTATGACTGCTCTCGGCTAATGGCCGGTGCAATGGGCACACTCGGGGTGATGCTGGAAATCAGTCTCAAAGTGCTGCCCAAACAGGCCGCTGAGGTCACGCTGATCAACCAAACATCACTTTCACTGGCCCTTAAAATGATGAACCACTGGGCGGGCAAGTCACTGCCACTCAGTGCCGCCTGTTACGATGGTAAAAATTGTTATCTGCGCCTAAGTGGTGCCAGGACCGCGGTCAAAAGTGCACGCCAATTAATCGGTGGCGAACAACACTCCGATAGCAATGCCTTTTGGCAAACGATCAAAGAACATCAACACCCGTTTTTTCAATCCAGCCGTCCACTCTGGCGGCTGTCGCTACCAGCAGAGAGACCAGCCATCGACCTTCCTGGCGAGTGGTTAATCGACTGGTGTGGCGCACAGCGCTGGCTACTGAGCGATAGCAGCGCTGAAGTCATTCGAGAACAAGCGCAACAGGCCGGTGGGCACGCCACGCTATTTCGTCGCGGTGCGAATGAAACCACGACTGAAACATTTCAACGACCAACCGATGGCGTGATGCAACTGCACCGCCGCCTTAAACAGGCATTTGATCCTACCGGCATATTCAATCCCGGTCGTCTCTTCCCAAACCTATAGCATTCGAACCATCAACCAGCAATCGCTAACGGATTAATAGATGCAGACCAAACTGGCCGATGAGCTTAAAGGAACCGATATTGGCGAAGAGGCAAATGCCATTTTACGTAGCTGTGTCCATTGCGGCTTCTGCAGTGCCACCTGCCCGACCTATCAGGAACTCGGTGATGAATTGGACAGCCCACGCGGGCGTATCTATCTCATCAAGCAGATGTTAGAAGGCAGCGCAGTCACCACCAAAACACAAATTCACCTTGACCGCTGCCTCACCTGTCGCGCCTGCGAAACCACCTGCCCCTCCGGGGTAAAGTATGGCCGCCTGATCGAAATTGGCCGAGAGTATCTCGATAAAAAAGTGGTGCGTTCGCTGCCTGACATCATCACTCGAAAAATGTTGCGCGTCGTACTGCCACATCCGCAACGATTAAGACCACTTATCAAGATGTCACAATGGTTAAAACCTTTATTGCCACCAGCACTAAAGTCAAAAGTACCTGTTGTACAAATCAAAACCATCCAACCAACGACAAACCATCAACGTAAAATGATTACCCTGGCAGGCTGCGCGCAGTCGGTCATCAAACCCGCTACTAACGGTGCAGCAATTAAGATACTCGACCAACTCGGCATCACATTAACCACACCACCGACTGCAGGCTGTTGCGGCGCAGTGAGCTACCACCTGTCAAAACATCAAGAAGGGCTTGACTTTATGCGGCACAATATAGATGCTTGGTGGCCGCTAATCGACCCCACAAGCGACGCCCCACACGAAGCCATATTGGTAACCGCCAGCGGCTGCGGCGCGATGATAAAAGAGTATGGTGCGGCACTGAAAGATGATCCCAACTATGCAGACAAAGCCGCGTTAGTTTCCGCCCTGACAAAAGACCCCTGCGAAGTGGTGGCCAATGAAGAGCTCTCATCACTAAAGCTCAACATACCCAAACAAAAAATCGCCTTTCAGACACCCTGCACCTTGCAACATGCACAACAGTTGAATGGGCGTGTCGAGGCGATTTTAATTCAGCTTGGTTTTGAGCTCACGAGCATAGCCGACGGGCATCTCTGCTGTGGTTCTGCTGGCACCTACTCCATTCTACAACCCAAGATGTCACAGACCTTACTGGATAATAAACTCAATGCATTGATGAGCGGCAAACCGGATGTTATCGCGACCGCTAATATTGGCTGTCACATGCACCTGGAGAGTAAATCAGGGGTGCCGGTTAAACACTGGTTGGAGTTGGTTGCTGAGGCGATGGAAGCCGCCGACCTCTGATTCAGTGGAAATGTGATTTCTTAATTTTATACGGCTACAGTCAGAAGAAAGCAAGCGCAGAGCTTGCCTACCCCTAACAAGAAGGGCCGCCCAATGGACAGCCCTTCTTTAGTTTTTTATGATGAGGAGATGCTGAATTACTTCTCCTCAACCTCAACCCGTTCAACCCGCTGAAAACCTCTCGGCAGTTTATTACCACGGCGTCCACGCTCACCTTCATACGCAGCCAGGTCTTTCGCTTTAAGTTTCAAGTGACGTTGGCCGGAGTAAACCACCAACGTCGCTTTGGCAGGTACGATGGTCATCGCAACCACGTATTCTTCACGATCAGCCACTCGCTTAGAGGGAATACCAATTACTTTGATCCCCTTGCCCTTAGTAAGTTCTGGTAGTTCACTAATCGAATTTACCAGCATGCGCCCTTCGCTGGTGATGGTGACGATAAGATCCGTTGCGGCATTGCGGATTGGCGCGGGTGCTAATACCTCCGCCCCCTTAGGTAGCGACAACAACACCTTGCCCGCTTTGTTTTTAGTGATCATGGTGCTGAGTTTGGAGATAAAACCATATCCCGCATCGGAAGCAATCAGGTATTGGTCATCTGCAGCGCCCATCATCACCCCTTTAAAACTAGCGCCATCAGGTGAGTTAAGGCGCCCACTCAGTGGCTCACCGTGACCACGTGCCGATGGTAAAGTATGTGCAAGCACCGCGTAACAGCGCCCGGTGCTATCGATAAAAATAGACGACTGATTACTACGCCCATGTGCAGCCGAGGCGAAACTATCACCCGATTTATACGTAATCGAGGTTGGGTCCATCTCATGCCCTTTAGCAGAACGCACCCACCCTTTTTCAGACAGTATTACGGTCACTGGCTCTGCTGGTGTTAGCGCCGTTTCATCCATTGCCGCTGCTATATCACGTGCCACAATCGGTGAACGACGATCATCGCCATACGCCTCAGCATCGGCGATCAACTCTTTTCGAATCAATGTTTTCAGGCGCGCCTTTGATCCCAGGGTCTTCTCTAGTGTATCTCGCTCTTTCGCCAACTCTTCCTGCTCGGCGCGAATCTTCATCTCTTCCAGGCGCGCCAACTGGCGCAGCTTGGTGTCGAGGACATAATCGGCCTGTTCCTCAGAGAGCTCAAAGCGTTTCATCAATGCCTGCTTTGGTTTCTCTTCGCTACGGATGATGTGAATCACTTCATCCATATTAAGAAACGCAATCAACAAACCATCCAATAAGTGCAGACGACGGTTCACTTTATCAAGACGGTATTGCAGACGTTTACGAACCGTTTCAGTCCTAAAGAGCAGCCATTCTACTAACAACGAGCGCAGATCTTTGACCTGCGGTTTACCATCAATGCCAATAATATTGAAGTTGGCACGATAGGTACGTTCCAGGTCGGTGGTGGCAAACAGATGCAACATCAACGGCTCAATTTCAACACGGTTTGAACGCGGTGTGATCACCAGACGGGTTGGATGCTCATGATCCGACTCATCACGCAGATCTTCCACCATCGGCAGCTTCTTCGCCGTCATCTGGCTCGCAATCTGCTCCAGCACCTTGGCACCCGAGACATGGTGCGGCAGTGCGGTGATGATGATATCGCCATCTTCACGTTCATAGAGCGCACGCATGCGCACGCTACCATGGCCGCTCTCATACATTTTTAGTATGTCCGCCTTGGGCGTGATAATCTCTGCATCAGTGGGGAAATCCGGCCCCTTGATATGTTCACACAGCGCAGCCAGATCTGCCTTTGGCTCATCCAGCAGATGAATGCAGGCACTTACCACTTCACGCATATTATGTGGCGGGATATCGGTCGCCATGCCAACCGCGATACCAGTGGTGCCATTTAATAAGACATTCGGCACACGTGCAGGCAATACAGTTGGCTCGTCGATGGTGCCATCAAAGTTAGGCGCCCAATCAACGGTGCCCAGCGCAACTTCAGAAAGCATCAGCTCAGAATAGCGGGTCATGCGTGATTCGGTATAACGCATCGCCGCAAAAGACTTGGGATCATCAGTCGAGCCCCAGTTGCCCTGGCCATCAATAAACGGATAACGGGTCGAGAACGGCTGCGCCATCAACACCATCGCCTCGTAACAGGCAGAGTCACCATGCGGGTGGAATTTACCCAGCACGTCACCAACAGTACGGGCCGATTTTTTAAATTTAGCCGTCGCCGAAAGCCCCAACTCAGACATCGCATAGACAATGCGTCGCTGAACCGGTTTCATCCCATCGCCAATATTCGGCAGCGCGCGATCCAGGATCACGTACATCGAATAATTGAGATATGCCGTCTCGGTGAAGGTTTTAAGCGGCATCCGTTCGATGCCGTCGTCTTCGCGCCCCTGAATATCACTCATCTATCATTAACCCGCTTTAAATATCTCGTAAAAAATTAAGCTATTATACGCAGCTACCGGCTAAGTAACAGTGCCCATCCATACAGATCGCGATAATTCTAGCGTTTTCTACCTTGAAGTTTCGCCTTAATTGGCGTAAATTCCACCCACTCCAAATTAGATCAATACTCAGGAACAGACATGCCAAATACAGGGAAAATAGCACTCATCAGCGCCCTCTTTCTTACCCCCTCCGCCTACGCCGCTGAAGGCGACAGCCAGTGGAATGGCGAGGCCGAACTGGGAATAGTCAGCACCAGTGGTAACACAGAGACCAGCACCATCAACCTCAATACCAAGCTGGAAAATGTACGCGAGCAATGGAAACTTCTGTTCCTGTTCAACTCCCTGCACAGCAGCAGCAAAGACAACAGTACTGCCGAACGTTATGTACTGGTCGCCAAGTCTGATTACAAGATTGATGCCGACAGTTACGCCTTTGGCCGTGCCAGCTATGAAGATGATCGCTTCAGTGGCTTTGAATACCAGGCCACCGAGGTGCTCGGTTATGGACACAAGATCATCCAGGAACCGACACTCAAACTTGACTTCGAAGGCGGCCCTGGTATGCGCCAGAGCAAAGTTGCAAATACTTCAAGCGAAAATGAAGGGATCCTATATCTCTCCGGTAATCTCAAATGGGATATCAGCCCAACAGCGCTTTTCACTGAAGATCTTTACACCGAAATCGGTGAAGATATCACCATCACAAAATCGGTCACTGGTTTGAAATCTCAGATCAATGGCGACCTTGCGATGAAAATCACTTTTACCGCGAAACACACTTCTAAAGTGCCTGCGCTAAAGAAAAAGGTTGATACGGAGACCGCTATCTCACTGGTCTACAATTTTTAATATTGCAGTGGGTCTATCGACCCAGCCACCTGCAAGCAAACCTGACCGAGGCTCAATCAAACCTCCTGTGTGGCTTCCACGCAGGATGTAGAAACCCTCCAGGCATTGAGCGCAGTGCGTTTCACTCTGGATAAGGCACCACCAGAATCGTGCGCAGATAAGCGACCGCATCGTCGATCTCATCGTCACTCAATTCCATTCCCCATATCGGCATTACCGAAGAGCGCCCCATGGCTTCACCGCCCATGGTAATGATCATCTTTTTATAGATGTCATTTTTATCACTTCGGGTCAAGTCTGCAGGCGGTGGATCAAACAAAACCGCCGCTCGCCCCATGCCATCACCGTTAAGCCCATGGCACAAAATACAGTTGGTTTTAAATACCACCTCTCCTCGGCTCACGGGATCAGTCACCATAGAGAGATATGTCACCAGATCGCCGATCTGTTCCGTAGACAGCACATCCTTCCAACCAGGCATATACCTGGAACGCTGTACTGCCAAGCCACCATCCAAAACTATCTTTTCAAAAAATGCGGGTGTCTGCTTATTGATTTTCATCAACAAGCCATCCCCCGCCTTGGTATTGCCATCGCCATCCCCCGTTTCACCATGACACACAACGCAGTAGGACTTATAAACCAGGCCACCACGCACCGCCTGCTTTACCTTTCCTCTAGCATACTTCATAACCTTGCGGATCTCTTTGCGAGACTCCCGCATCTCTTTTTTAGCCGTGACAATAGTTTCAGCACTTTCTGCAGCAAAACTTTCACCGCTTGGCGCAGCTATCATCAATGCACCCAACAACATGGCAGAAAAAACTGCTGAACTTCTTAGTCCCATTTTCATCATGAACATAAAAATAATCCTTCGAATAACTTGATAGAGACTACTGCTCAGGTAGTGGAACAACTAAAATAGTACGGAGATAAGCGATCACATCATCGATCTCTTCTTCCTTTAGTTGCAAACCCCAAACAGGCATCACACCTGAACGCCCCATAGCGGCACCCCCCATCGTGATAATCATTTTTTTGTAGGTATCGTTTTTATCACTGCGGGTAAGATCAGCTGGCGGAGGGTCATACAATACCGAAGCCCTGCCTTTGCCATTGCCTTTTACCCCGTGGCAAAGAATACAATTGGTCAAAAATACAGCCTTACCTCGCATCTCAGGCTTTTCAAGCACATACAGATACTCCAAAACATCTGACATCTGCTCATCACTGAGCTCATCTTCCCAGGCAGGCATATATCTTGAACGGCCGACAGAACTACCGCCATGACGAACCAGCTTCTCGTAGTATTCAGGCTCATTTTTATCCATCTTGATAACCAGAGTACCCTCACCATAAAGCTTGGTTGCACGGGCCTTACCATCCCCTTTCTGACCATGGCATAAGGAGCAGTAACTTCGGTATACAATCGCCCCCCTGATTAAAGGGTCTGACGTTACTGCCCTTATATCCTTGCGCGTATCAGTCCCTTTTGCATACGTAAGATTGGTGGCAGCGCTCAAAAAGAGCAGTGCCATCGCGCTAACCAGTAACGATGAAATGCGCATCACTCCACCGTTAACAGCAGATACATTTGAGGATGAATCGCACACTCAACTTCAACCTCACCCGCAGCATCAAAGACAACCGCCTTTGACTCTCCAGCAGGATATGAGCCAAGGTCAAAGGTCTTCAGGTCAGACAATGAAAAAATATTATGAAAAAAAGGATCCTCATTCTTAAAATGAATCGTATCCCCCGCCTTGATCGTCATCTCTTCAATCTGAGATCCAGCCAACTTAAAGCTCTTGCTATTTTGCATAATGGTATGATCGGCGGCACTGGCGTTAGTCAAAACAAACATCATAACCAGCCCCGCTACAACAGATTTCTTACTCAACATAATAGTCTCCTTTCAATCCTTCTATTCCTGTTTTATTTTACAGGCAGTACCGGAACAGTTACTTCAACTGGATCACCAGTCAACGATTTCATAAATTCAACCACATCCTGTCTCTCTTTCTTGCTGAGGTTAAGTGGTTTCATATTCGGATCCAACGTACCAGCATTCTTAAATCCACCTGCATTATAATGATCAACCACCTCTTCCAGCGTGGTGTAAGCACCGTTATGCATATACGGTGCAGTCAACGTAATATCACGCAGCGTTGGCGTTTTAAATGCCCCTTTCAAAACCTTAACGGGTTTGATTGCATAACGCCCCATGTCTTCCATGTTTTTCAAACCGATATTATGAAAACCATTATCACTGAAATTGAAACCATCATGACATGCAACACAGTTAGCCTTGCCTTTGAATAGCCCAAAACCACGTTGCGCTGACTCACTCATCACCCCGTCAACACCTTTCAACCAGCGATCGAATGCTGACTCTGATGAAACAATGGTCCGCTCAAATACCGCAATCGCCTTGCCAACCGTTTTAGGGACAATGCCTTCACCGGGATAGGCGGCCTCAAACATCTCAACATAGCCCTTTATTGCCATAAGTTCGATAAGCAAACTATCGATGTCTTGCGCCATTTCACCACCATCAACGATGGGGCCAAGGGCCTGTTTCTCAAGCGTACGCTCACGTCCATCCCAGGTTTGGAATCGCTGGTAGGCTGTATTGAGAATAGTTGGCGTTGCACGGGCGAGCACATCCATGCCATGTCCCATTGCCGTTGGCTGGCCATCAGACCACCCTAGCCCTGGGTGATGACAAGTGGCACAGCTAATAAAATTGGAACCCGATAGACGTGGATCAAAAAAGAGGGCTTTCCCCAATTTCACCCGCTCTGGTGTACCAATATTGCCCTTGCCTTGCGGTATTTCCATGGGGCGTAGGAACTTCCTCACATCCTCTTTGCTGGGTGCATTAGCCGCCGAAGCCGTAGCAGTGCCAAGCACAATAGTTGCACACATTAATGTCGTCGTGACTACCTTTGCCAAACCATTCCGATAAAAACCTGTTTTTTTCATGGGTCCCTCCTTAAAAACAACGCTGTATAAAATATAAATTAATTGAAAATCACGGGTAAACTGCTTACAACTTAAATTTATCCACCACCTGCCCGAGATCTGCCGCAGCACTGTTCAGACCACCTGACAGACCATGCAAAACCTGCGTCTGGTCGCTTGCTTCAACACTTAAATCAACCAGTGAATTCACCGCGCCATTAATCCCCTCAACGGCACGTTCCTGCTCACCAATCATGCGTACCACTTCGTGCATAACATTGCGTAGCTGTACCGCCTGATCGCGACTTAATGAAGTCTCTTCTGATACCGTAGTCAAACGCTTGATATTTTCACGAGATTCAGCTACTGAGCCTTCGAGCATGTCCACGGCATTTTCAACACTGCTAGAAATCGATTCCACAAGATTAGAAATTTCTGAAGTCGCTTCATCAGTACGCGATGCTAATTGCCGCACTTCATCGGCCACCACCGCAAAACCACGCCCCTGCTCACCGGCACGAGCCGCCTCAATAGCCGCATTCAATGCCAGCAGATTAGTCTGGGATGAAATATCACGAATCGTTTGGGTAATGACGGTAATCGTGTCCGCCGTTTTTGACAGCTCACGGGTGACCTGCGCTGTTTGCTCCATATGCTCTTGAAAACGCTCAAAACTCACTGCCGTCTCATTAATTGTATCGGCGATTCTCTCTGATGTATCAGCACTCTCTTGCGCCTTAACCGCAGCCTGCTCCAGTTCTGCCACCGCCCCATTAGTGGTCAACATAACAACCTCTGCATCGGCCTTGATGCCTGTAACACTGTCATGCAGTTTAGAAGAGACGCCGTGAATACCGTTTGCGGCTTGAGCCAACGCATCCGCTTCAGTACGCAGTGTCGAGGTGCCATCATGTACCTTGGTAATAATACTGTGCAGATCACCAACGGTTCTGTTCATGGCCTTAATAATACTACCCACTTCATCCTCGCCTGCATTTTCAAGCCTGACCTGTAGATCACCGTTAGACAGCGCCTCCATTGCCTGCTCAAGCGCAAACATCGGTTTGACGGCAAACCGGACCAGTAACAGGCTAAGCCCTACACTAACAATCGCACCAACCACCACAAATAGCATTAACACATAGATTGTTCTCATGCTGGCCCTATCAATATCAACCAATTGCTGGGCAATCGCTGCATCCTGATCAGTCGCAATTTTACCTGATAACTGTTCAATACGATCAAACAGGGGTTTCATGACATCCAGTGCCTTGATTGCATCCAGGTCCTGGTTTTTGCGCGCCCACTTGATCACTTCCATACGTTTAGGATTAATTTCAGCCACCAACGATTGCAGTTCAATGACACTGCTACTGTCAGGTAAGACCTCGCGTAGATTGGTGATTTTTTCTTCAAGGGTACTGGCTGCTTTAATCGCGTTTATGGACGCGAGACGGATCTTTTTTCTGTCAACGTGAGCAATTACCTCAGCCTGCGCCACGCCCATTTCCAGCAATGCTAATTGCATCCCTTCCACAGTACGCATGCCAGATATCGCCTCTGCATGGGTCTGATTAACTTCTGCGGTAAGTTGAAGTATTGAATAGGCACCAACAGCACCAACCCCAATGGTGCCAAGAACCAGTATCCCAGTTAGCGCCAGAATCTTGGTTCGCCACTTAAATCGGCCTAATAAACGTTCAAATTTTGAAATCATCATTGCTGGCTAAAACCCACCAAATCCATTATAAAGTTGTGCTACGTAACGTTATTAACGCCAGAAGAATTCAAATCTTTAGTAAAAAACTTTGATTAACAAGGTATCAATAAAGCAGGTTCGCTATATATTTATGGTGCCAAGAGAGAGAGAGAGCACTAAGGAATTAATGATTAAAATTCAGCAGTGTCCGGTTAAGGAGTTACATCAGATTTCCGTACAGTCTCTACATATTGAGAATCTCTTCCACTCGCCTCCGCTGGCTCGGATTCCATTTCTCTAGTTTCATTCAGGATTTTAGTTCGAAGTTCTCTCACTATGCTCTTCATGGCAGTAGATCACGAGCAGAAGATAAGTGATCAGACTGGCTAGAATTTGCACCATTAGCCCGTACTGACTACGTGCAATAAGGTCATAGACACGATTGAAACCGAGATGGAGTTTGGCTTTTTTGGCGCTTGTGCGGTAGTCGGCCCAATCCCGATAGAACGGACTCAATGAGTGATCCGTCTATCGATATCAGTTCGCCCAACGGTGAGTGTGTTTTCGGTAGCAATGATCCTGCCTGCTTCTGAAGCTGTTCAAATACGGCCATGAACTGTTCAAGTCCGCGTTCGTTGATCGCTTCTGAAAAGGAACTCCGGCTGATCCCGTCCGCTGGGGCGATATGATTCCGTGCAAAATCATCTTCCTGTAAGGTCTGGATGAGATGCAGAGCTGAAGTGTGTTCTTCCAAATGAAAAAGTATTAGGGCGTTGAATTAATCTTCAAAAATCATTTTTAGCGCTCTGTTTCCACGAGACAGCATCTCCGGGATTAGAGGTCTAATTGCCGCCAAAGGTTGGGTTAATTTCTTGAACGAACGAGCAGCGCAATTTTTCTTTACAGGACGTTTTAGGCGCATTTTCATAAACCCATAATGTAGCAAGGTTTTTGAAAGAACTGCCGAACGATTTTGGTCGTACGTCACGCTTTAAATGTGATAGTTTTTGTTTTCTTGCATTTATATTTTCCTCTAGTGACTGCCGGTTCCTAACCGGGCACTGTTGGCAAAAATTATCTAAACAACACCCCTACTAGAACGGGATATCATCATCAAAGTCATCATAACCCTGTGCGGGTGCTGAACCCTGGCTCTGATTGCTCGATGCGCCGCCACCCTGGTTTTGGTTTTGACTCTGACTCTGACTCTGGTTTTGACTTTGACCACCGCCATAACCACCATCACCACCTCGGCTATCTAACATCTGCATTTCGCTGGCGACGATCTCGGTGGAGTAACGGTCCTGGCCACTGGTTTTGTCCTGCCATTTACGGCTGCGTAGGCTGCCTTCTACATAGACCTTTGAACCCTTTTTCAGGTATTCACCAGCAATCTCACCAAGGCGGTTAAAGAAGACAACATTGTGCCATTCGGTACGTTCTTGCTTTTCACCAGTCTGTTTGTCTTTCCATGATTCACTGGTCGCAATCGTGATATTAGTGACTGCTGAGCCACTTGGCATGTAACGTACATCCGGATCTTTACCCAGATTACCCACCAGAATTACTTTATTTACGCCTCTTGCCATGATCGTTCTCCCACCATTGTGATTTTTAAACTATACATCCAAATTTGAAGATCCACTATTAAGTACCCAATGTGTCATTACGAGCAGAGCGAAGTAATCTCTGCCTTTTGATAAACATTGAGTTGCGAGGGTTGCTTCGTCGCTCCCCCCTCGCAATGACACTTTGTTAGCAGTCCCTTAACCTTTAATTAATTTTGAGGCGCACGACTATGCGCATCATCGGCGGCGCCATCTTTCGCCGTGCCTAGTTCCGAGTCATCCACCTGCTCTACAAATTGCTCTAGCGCATCGCCATCTAGCTCACGGTTATCAACCTTCAGATAAGCAGCACCTTCTTCTTCAACATACAACGCTTCAACCACACCCTTAACTTGCCTCAAATCATATTCAAGCTTCTCGACCTGGTCTTCAGGAATGTCACCCACATGCAGCATAAGGTTGGCGAGAAAACGCGGTGTCTCCATCGTTCTCGCAACGAAGAACCATGCGCCGGCAACGACTGTACAGAAGAAAAAGACACCTGGTAGGTCATGCCAACCATAAATGGCACCGCCCAATACCCCCCCCACAAAGGCGCCGAGGAACTGCGAGGTGGAGTAGACACCCATCGCGGTACCTTTTTTATCTGCCGGTGAAAACTTGGCAATCAATGATGGCAACAGCGCTTCCAGTGTATTAAAGGCGATAAAGAAACAGGCCAGTAACAGGCAGATCGCCCACAGTGAATCATAAAAGAAAACCAGACCTAATTGCGCGACCAAAATACCGACAATCGCCACCACGAAGACCTCTTTAATCTTACGTTTCTTTTCTGCAATAATAATGAACGGAATCGAGATAGCCAGTGACAGCAACAACACCGGCAGATAAACATACCAGTGATGCTCAACCTCAAGGCCCGCATAGTCACGCAGTGCAAACGGCAGTGCGATAAAGGTCGAGGTGAGGATCACATGCAGTGAGGCGATGCCGTAATCAAGCCGCTGTAACTGACGATCTTTCAGCACGTTCATGAAGTAACCGGGCACCGGTTCGGCATCGCGGTGAAAGCTACTCTTCACTGGGGTCGGCACGATAAACTTCAGCACAAAAATGCCACCAATCGCGAGCACCGCAGTCAACCAGAAGATACCCTGCACGCCGATCACGCCATTCAACATTGGCCCCAGTACCAGCGATGCGGTAAAGGAGAGCCCAATACTCATGCCGATAACCGCCATCGCCTTGGTGCGATGTTCTTCACGGGTGAGATCGGCGGCCAGCGCCATCACCGCGGCGGCAATCGCGCCACTGCCCTGTAGCGCGCGACCGATAATAATGCCCATCATGCTATCGGCGGTGGCGGCAACCACACTACCAATCGCAAAGATCACTAAACCCAGCGCAATGATTGGCTTGCGGCCAAACTTATCTGACATCATCCCAAATGGAATCTGGAACAGCGCCTGGGTTAGCCCATAGATGCCGATCGCGAGACCAATCATCAGCGGCGTTACCCCTTCAATATCGGTCGCGTAGAGCGCAAAGACCGGCAGGATCATGAAAAGCCCCATCATTCTCAGGGAAAATATACCGGCCAGCGAGAACGCTGCGCGCTTTTCAATTGGGGTCATTTCTGTATGGATCATGGAACTGTTTTGCCTTCGACGCGCTAAAAGGCGTATATTAGCAGGTTAGCTTAGCTGTAGGAACATTGCATGGACACCATCCAGATTCGTGGGGCTCGAACCCATAATCTAAAAAATATTGACGTTGATCTCCCGCGTAACCAGTTGATTGTTATCACCGGTCTCTCCGGCTCGGGTAAATCTTCGCTCGCGTTTGACACCATTTACGCCGAAGGGCAGCGCCGTTACGTGGAGTCGCTCTCCAGTTACGCGCGCCAATTTCTGTCGGTAATGGAAAAGCCCGATGTCGATCATATCGAAGGGCTCTCTCCTGCGATCTCGATTGAGCAGAAGACGGTGTCACATAACCCTCGTTCGACCGTGGGTACTGTGACCGAAATCTACGATTACCTGCGACTACTCTTTGCACGCGCCGGTGAGCCACGCTGCCCGGAGCATAACCAACCGTTAGAGGCGCAGACGGTGAGCCAGATGGTGGACCACATCCTTGCCCTACCGGAAGGCTCAAAGATGATGATACTGGCGCCGGTGGTGCGTGATCGCAAGGGTGAGCACGTCCAGCTATTAGAGGAGCTGCGTGCGCAGGGTTACATCCGCGCGCGCATCAACGGCGAGATGGTCGAACTGGAAAAACCACCGGCGCTCGACCTGCATAAGAAACATACCATTGAGGTAATCATTGATCGCTTTAAGGTGCGTGCCGATATTCAGCAACGACTGGCAGAATCGATTGAGACCACGCTGCACCTCAGCGAAGGCACCGTTCGAGTCGCCTTTATGAATGAGGCGGAAAAGAGCGACGACGAGTTGCTGTTCTCAGCCAAGTTTGCCTGCCCACACTGTGGCTATAGCATCGCCGACCTTGAACCTAAACTCTTTTCGTTTAATAGCCCGGCCGGTGCCTGCCCTACCTGTGATGGCCTTGGCATCATGGAGTTTTTTGATCCAGAACGCGTCGTTACCCAGGCAGAACTAAGCCTCTCTGCCGGCGCGGTTCGCGGCTGGGACAAGCGCAACACCTACTATTCCCGCCTGCTGAATGCACTCTCGACGCATTATCAGTTTGATCTCGACACCCCGTTTGCGGATCTCCCAAAGACAATCCGCGACATCATCCTCTACGGCAGTGGTGATGAACAGATTGAGTTTACCTACTTTAATGAACGCGGTAGCAGCGAACTGCGCAGCCATCGCTTTGAGGGGATCATCCCCAACATGCAGCGCCGTTATCGCGAGACCGAATCCAACGTGGTGCGCGAAGAACTGGCCAAGTACATTAGCAACCAGTCATGCAGCAGCTGCGGCGGCACCCGCCTACGCACCGAGGCACGCAACGTCTTTGTCGCCAACACCACGATGCCAGAAGTAACCTCGATGCCAGTCGGCCGGGCACATCAGTTTTTTAGCGAACTACACCTGGACGGCTGGCGCGGCGATATTGCCGACAAGATCGTTAAAGAGATCAACCAGCGCCTCGGTTTTTTGGTCAATGTCGGGCTCGACTATCTGGCACTTAACCGTACCGCTAGCACCTTATCGGGTGGTGAAACGCAACGTATTCGTCTGGCGAGTCAGATTGGCGCGGGGCTTGTCGGTGTAATGTACGTGCTCGACGAGCCATCGATTGGCCTGCACCAGCGTGACAATGAGCGCCTGTTGCAGACGCTCACCTATCTACGTGATCTGGGTAATACCGTAATCGTGGTGGAACATGATGAAGAGGCCATCCGTGCGGCAGATCATGTACTGGATATCGGCCCTGGGGCGGGCACCCATGGCGGCGAAATTATCGCACAGGGGACACCGGCAGATATTATGGCATGCGCCGACTCACTCACCGGCCAGTACCTCACCGGCGTGCAGTGCATTGAGATTCCAGAGCAGACCGTGCCGAGCGACCCAGCAAGACAACTGAAGATCTTTGGTGCGAGTGGTAACAACCTGAAGTCCGTCGATGTCTCGATTCCAGTCGGGTTGATGTGCTGCGTGACTGGTGTCTCGGGTTCCGGTAAATCAACCTTGATCAACGACACGCTCTATAGCCACGCCGCGATGGCCATCAATGAGGGCAGCCATGACCCTGCGCCATGTGACAAGATCGAAGGGCTGGAACAGTTTGATAAAGTGATCAACATTGATCAAAGCCCCATTGGGCGTACCCCACGCTCCAACCCTGCCACCTATACGGGGCTCTTCACCCCGATCCGAGAACTCTTTGCGGGTACGCAAGAAGCGCGTTCGCGTGGTTATACCCCCGGACGTTTTAGCTTTAATGTCAAAGGCGGGCGCTGTGAAGCGTGCCAGGGCGACGGCGCGATCAAGATCGAAATGCACTTTCTACCCGACACCTATGTGCCATGCGATGTGTGCCATAACAAACGCTATAATCGTGAAACACTTGAGGTTAAATACAAGGGCAAAAACATCCACCAAGTACTGGCGATGCCGATCGATGAAGCGGTTGAGTTTTTCAGTGCGGTGCCGGTAATCCATCGCAAGTTACAGACCTTGATCGATGTCGGCCTGTCGTATATTGAGTTAGGACAGAATGCCACCACCCTTTCTGGTGGAGAGGCGCAGCGTGTTAAGTTGTCACGCGAACTTTCAAAACGCGACACCGGCAATACCCTTTATATTCTGGATGAACCGACCACCGGACTGCACTTTCATGATACTAAACAGCTGCTGAAGGTACTGCATCGCCTGCGTGATCAAGGCAATACCATTGTCATCATCGAGCACAATTTGGACGTGATTAAGACCGCCGACTGGATCATTGATCTGGGCCCAGAAGGTGGTGATAAAGGCGGTGTGATTGTGGCCGCAGGTACACCCAATGAAGTCGCTAACAATCCAGACTCGGTGACTGGACCTTTCCTAAAAGAGGTATTTGAACGCCAAATAAAGCCACTAGAGAGCGCACCACCACTTGCGAAAATATCCGGATAAAAACAGCCAGAAGAGCGCAATGCGGTATCGTTTTGGCGCACTGCTCTCGCTACTGTTATATCTGCCTGCTATGCAGGCGATAGAGTTACCGGACATTGGTGACACCTCTGAATCTTATCTTTCACTGAGCGAGGATCAGCAACTGGGTGCTGCATTCATGCGTAATCTACGCGGCGTGCTCAATGTTGCCAGTGACCCCGAGATCCAAAGCTATATCACCTCCCTAGGCGAACGCCTAACCACTAACAGCAATAGCCAGCAGCAGTTCCACTTTTTTGTGATCAACGATTCAAACATCAACGCCTTCGCCGGGCCCGGCGGCCATATCGGCATCAACACCGGGCTGATCATGACATCTCAAACAGAAAGCGAACTGGCATCAGTGGTCGCACATGAAATTGCCCATGTCACACAACGCCATCTGGCACGTGCGTTTGAAGCAGCACAAGAAAACAGTGTACCAACCACCGCCGCGATTATTGCTGCGATCATTCTCGCTAGCCAGGATTCAGCAATGGCCAGCGCGGCGCTCGCCACTGTCCTTGCCAGCAGCACACAAACACGGATCAACTTTACCCGCCAAAATGAGAAAGAAGCAGATCGCCTTGGGATGTCCTTGCTCGCCTCAAGTAACTTTGACCCACAGGGAATGCCCGCCTTCTTTGAGCGCCTCTATCGTCACAACAAGGCCTATGACAGCCAGAGCATCGAATTCTTACGCACCCATCCGCTGACACTGTCGCGCGTTTCAGATACACGTAACCGTGCGGCTCAATACCCGGCAGCGGCTCAGTACGATCAAACCAACTACCAATTAATCAAAACAAAAATAAAAGTATTAAGTAATCGCGATACTGAAAAAAGCATCATGTACTTTAAAAATCGGCTCGTAAAAGAGCCTGCAAAACAAAATATTACTCGCTACGGCTATGCATTAAGCCTTGCCAGCGCAGGGAAGTTTATGCAGGCAATGAAGCAGATAAAAATACTCATCGATCAGGAGCCAGAACGGATAAACTACCAGATAGCGGCCGCTAATATCGCCTACTCTGCAGGAGACCTCGCGCAAGCCGCCGCTATTTGTCGCAACAATCTGAAGATCTTTCCTCACCACCATGCACTGACGTCACTATACAGCACAATACTGATCAAACAGGGCAAGGCCAAACAAGGTAGCGCCTTACTATATGAACACCTAAGACGCCACCCGCTAAACCCCCATCTTTACCAGCTGCTCGCCGAGGCTGAACATCAAAATAATAACCTACCGGCTTCGCACGAGGCATTAGCAGAATATTATTATTTAACGGGATTAACACACAGCAGCCTAGAGCAACTCGACCTTGCGATCGATCACTTGCAGCCATCAAATACCACCGCAGATGCACGTATCAAATACAGGAAAAATCAGATTGAGACTGAATTAAAAGAGAGACAATAATACAAAAAGACATTTTCACGAGCTGGTTTTTTCTCTATCAAGGTAAAAAATAATCGGGCAAAGATCTCAACATTTTTAAGCGGCTAGATGAATGAATATCACGCGTCATTAAACAAACAGATATCAATATAAAAAGTAGCCCCCTTTCCTGCAACGGTATCAAAACCAATCGCCCCGCCCATCTGCTCAATAATCGATTTTGAAATACTCAACCCCAATCCCGTTCCACCGATTTTTCGGGTATCAGAACCATCGGCCTGACTGAATTTCTCGAAGATTCGACTCTGAAACTTTTCTGGGATCCCATTCCCATAATCCTTCACTTCAACACGTATGACTGCATCTTTCGGAATCACATTGATTTCAACCTCAGCGCCCTTTGATGAGAATTTAGCCGCGTTGGATAGTAGATTATTAAGCACTTGCATTAAGCGATCAGTATCAGCATAAACAGTGACGCCATCATCAACATCATTCAAAACATACTTTACCTCATACTGTTCACCATATGCCTGGTTAGCCTCTACCGACTGCAATAAAAGGGTCTTCAAATCAACTGGCTCCATCACAAAGTCCATTTTTCCCGATTCTATTTTAGAAATATCAAGAATATCATTAATTAAAAATAGCAAACGCTCAGTATTATTATAGGCAATGCCAACTAAACGGGCCATCTCAGGCCTTAGCTCACCCATCACACCACTGACAATTAACCCCAAAGAGCCGCGAATTGAGGTCAGTGGCGTGCGCAGTTCGTGGCTAACGGTCGATGTGAATTCCGACTTAAAGCGTGACGCCTCTTCAGCCACTTGCAATGCTTCCCCAGCTTCTTTTGCCAACACACGCAACACATCTTCGCGCTGCACCATCGGCGTCACATCAGTGATTTGAATCAGGCAATAATCATGTCCATTACTTTGAATAGGCTTAACTGTCACCGACTGTTCAAGGTGCCGTTTTTCCCCGCCCACTTCAGAAAGATAGAGTGGAAATATCGCCTTATTGAGCGAACGAGACAGTAGTGAAGCCGTGCGCGTATCCAGCGCCGCGTTAATCACCGACTCAATCCTCCTGCCTTTTAAATTAGGAAAGACATCCACAAAGGCAGTGCCGATGACCTCTTCTCTGCCTAGCGATGACGCTTGCACCATCCATTCATTCCATAAAATAATTTTTCGATCACTATCAACCAGAAAAAGGCCATTTTCACTGAAATCGAGTACCTTTCCAAACAGACTAGCTGAAAGTGGCACATGCTCAGCAATCACTTCTCGCTCCATGTTGTTAATATCAGATAGCATTAATTTGCTCATCAAGTTGGGCAATAAAACCCTGCAACGAGTCGACATTCAAGATCAATGTCACATAGCCATTAATTGACTGGCTTTCAAGGCCAAAGTCCACCTTAAGAAACATCACAAGATCATCATTATTGCCCGACTCCACTGAAAAAACCTCATTGCCAGTGCCATGTATAAAACGAGGCAATGAGCTCATAATCTCTTTTTTAAGGATATCGGCAATGCTGCTCACCACCGCATTTAGGATGATATTGCCGATTTCACACATCGCCTCCTGCTCCATTTCAGTTAAACTCTCAACCGGCACCGTCTCACCGAGCAAGATTCTGACAATAGACAGTGTTTTTTCTTCCGGGAACATTAATAGTGCATCACCATAAACCGCACCACTAATGCTCTGGGTCACACCACTCATCTTTGACACATTAGACTGATCAAATTTTCCTGCCGCAATACTTCTGGGTAAAAAATCGACTTCAGGAACCGATAGCGCAACTTCTTCGCTGACCATTTCGCTCAGAACCGAAGCAGCACTTCCCATGCTAATATTAAGTATTTCTGTAATATAATCGCGTTGGAGTTCAGAGATTTCCAACATGCCGGTTACTCCACCTGCGACATGATGTTAGCAATTTTATCTTCAGTGATCGGTTTTCTTTCAAAACCAATGCCGAGTTCATTCGCGCGCTGTTGAATGCTCTCTTGAACGTTTGCCGTTAACATAGAGATATGTGCAGCGGGATAAAGCTTCTTCATTTTTTTAGCCAGCGTCATCCCATCCATACCCGGCATGTTGAAATCAATAATCATTAAATCGATACCTTCATCAACATGGGTCAATGCCTCATTGCCACACCCTGATTCGACAATATCCCAGTCAGGATGCCGGTCTACGACAACACTCTTAATAAGCATGCGCGAGACACAGCTGTCATCAACAATCAATACTTTTTTCTCACCCATCGAGTCTACCTCCAACAATAAAACGCTAAAAATCAGAATGTCAAAATAACGGTCGATGTCCCTCATCAACACGAAAAATGACTTAAATCACAACTTTTAAAGAAGAAACTATTAGACGAGATGCCTGCAAGGTGACGCGTATCACGCGTAAGAAAAACACGATAGTTCATAACATAACTCCTTGTCGTACCTTTTATCTACGCTGTTGCATCCCAACAAACGGTATAAACTTCCCTATGTTTTTTATTAGCGGCACTATTTTTTATTATTTAAGGTTTAGCACTTAATTTCCTAAAATAAGGGTGCTTTTACTTATTTACTATACAAACAAACCCATACCCACCCCAATATCCAACACAAACAGCATGTTACTTTATAAACGATGATACATCGCGAGACCCCAACTCTGTAGTAGCATGGTTAACCCATGCCGATGTTGCTTTAATTTTTATTACGGTGATCTATACCCGTAGCGATTGAGATTTAGGTTTCATTGCACGCCCTCTTCATTCCATGGCAGCGTTGAAATTCCTCGCAATAGTCCCGCTATTACGCGTCATTTCGCCTTGCCATGAAATAAATATGACGCACACTAAAAGCCTAGATCTCAAACGCCACGGGTATAGCCACCGGGTTCGGAATATTGGGGTCTTGTCAAAGAAAAAGTGTCAGCGAAAAACCTGAAGAGCGGTGTCATTCTGTATGACCCGGAAGGATATCAGTTCGATGTAGCGCTGAAATATTATTATCTAATTTATCAAAAAAAAGACTGTAAATATTTCTGTGTAACTGCCAGTTTTAAATATAGTCCGCTAAACGATCTTCAAACTCAATCATAAACCGATTGGGTGCTGGTTTCCAATTTCTGATTGGCATTGTCACACTAACGGCGACAAGTGCTACCTTAAGCCTCTCTCAGACCATCATTCACCGATTCCGCAGCCTTTTCACCTTTTTCTTTATATTTTTCGATCAACTCTCCCACTTTCTTTTTAACACCATCGCTTATCTCCTCAGCGTGATCAGCAGCCTTATCCACCAATGCCTTTGCTTTATCGCTCGCATCCTCCGATACTTCAGCCGCCTCTTTCTTCGCCTCCTCCAGGGCACTTGCGGCACCCTCTTTTAAATCATCTAGTACACCCGCATGCGTGATAAATGAAGCCATTGCCAGGCCTAGAAACAACGGCAGTTTATAACGACTTCTTTTCATTTCCAGGAGCCTCTTTCTAAATTAAATATTTATTTACCAATAAAACGGATGATCTTACGTCGCTGATGCTTATCCGGTTTATGGTCAGAAAAACCACCGGGAGCTGCTGATAGTTTACGCAGGGCCTGCAGTCGCTCCCGATCTGTAATGCTCTGCTCTGTTTCTGCATAAAGCGTCTGTGCAATGGTAGCAGAGCCTCGCTTATCACTGACTGCGAGTACCGCGACCGTCATTTCGGTTAAAGAGCGACGAATGCGCAACAGGTCATTTGATTTAACTTCTTTGCTAGGCAATCACGACTTTATATTAATGAGCCCAGACCTTAAGGCAATGGAAATCCAGTTTTTGATAAACGAGCATACTGCGATCACATGCGATGACGAGATAGCTTGGCTCATCAACATTGATGACCCTCATTATTTCCGTGCCGATAATATCGAAAAGACATGCAATGAAATCCCGATAAATGAGACCTCTATTTGAATTTAAGCTGAACGCAGGCTTAAAGTGAAAGCAGCCGTTCAAAGCTAGTCATGATGATTCCCCACGGTACAGCATAGCAAGGAATAAAACATAACTATTTCATTATATTTTATTTTATTTTGTCAACTGTAAAATTGTCCGGGTCGTATCCCCACTAAATTCATGTTAGTTTACACATATGCAATAGCAAGTAAATTCCTACCTGCCAGACCCAGTGATGGACTCAGTAAGGTGTAGCGTTTGAGTATCTGGAGTGTCGTTTAATGGTCAAATCATCGAAAAACACCCTATCGCTAACAGGGCAATCTCCCCACCGCTGTATATTCAGCGTCCGGCCCTGCCGATTGCCTCTGGATAGGTCCCTTTTCAGGTATCACAGTGGCACAAACGAAACCGCTATAGACGCTGGCCCATACCGGAAAATGTGACAAGAGGAATCGTTGTGCCCCACGCTATCAATACATCAGAAAAAATCGATACGGGAAGCGCTTGCCTGCTCATTCTCGCGCGTTTCTATGGCCTCCCCTGCGATTCCAGGCAACTTCAGCATGAGTTCGGTCGTGCCGGAGAACACTTCACCAGCAATGACATTCTGCGCGCTGCGAAGCTACTTGGCCTCAAAGCTAAGGAAGCAACCCCGCAAAAAACTCGACTCGATAAACTCCAGCTTCCTCTCATTGTTGAACATAAAGATGGCCACTTCTTCATTTTAGCAAAGCTGGATAATGATCAGGTGCTGATCCAGGACCCATTAGAAAAAAGACCGCAAAGCCTGAGTAGAAAATTATTCGAAGAGTCCTAGTCAGGCAATGTCATCATGTTTACCCGACGTTCAGGCATACTTGATGAATTCAGAAAGTTCGATTTCAGCTGGTTTATTCCTGAAATTCTAAAGTATAAAAAACTGTTTGGCGAAGTGCTGCTAGCATCGTTTTTTATCCAGATCCTCGCACTGGTCACGCCGCTATTTTTTATGGCAATCATTGACAAAGTGCTCGTACATAAAGCGCTAACCACGCTTGATGTACTGATATTTGGTCTGATTGTGGTCTCCACCTTTGAGGTCTTTCTTGGCGGCCTGCGTACCTACCTGTTCTCACACACCAGCCAGCGTATCGATGTTAAGCTAGGTGCCAGGCTGTTCAAGCACCTGCTCGCTCTGCCCATCAGTTACTTTGAGGCGAGACAGACAGGGCAAACCGTCGCGCGTGTCAGAGAGCTGGAAAGCATCCGCAGCTTTATTACCGGCTCTGCACTTACCCTGGTAGTCGATCTGGCATTTACCGTCGTCTTCTTTGCCGTGATGTATTATCTCAGCCCAACACTGACCTGGATTGTATTGGGATCAATCCCCTTGTATATCATCCTCTCCATCATCGTGACGCCCATTTTACGAAGTCGGCTAAATGAAAAATTTAATCGCGGCGCTGAAAATCAGGCCTTCCTGGTTGAGTCCATTAATGGTGTCGAAACGCTCAAATGCATGGCCGTTGAGCCACAGATGAACCGACGCTGGGAAGAGCAGTTAGCAGGTTATGTCAAAGCCAGTTTCAAGGCGGATAACCTCAGCAATATCGCCAGTCAGGTGGCTGGCTATATTAACAAAATCACCTACGTCTTGATTCTCTGGTTTGGCGCAAAACTGGTGATTAGCGGTGAGCTAAGTGTCGGCCAACTAGTGGCGTTTAATATGCTGGCCGGTCGCATCAGCTCGCCCATTCTTCGCCTTGTCCAGCTGTGGCAGGATTTTCAGCAGGCCGGTATCTCGGTCCAGCGGCTGGGCGATATCCTCAATGCGCCAACAGAGCCCGGTTACAATCCAAACCGTGCCTCACTGCCTAATATTGAAGGAAAAATTTCATTTGATCAGGTCGTGTTTCGTTATCAATCCGATGCACCGGAGGTGCTGAAACGCATTTCGCTGGAGATAGTGCCGAGTGAAGTACTGGGCATCGTCGGACGCTCCGGCTCTGGGAAAAGCACCCTGACCAAGCTCATACAGCGGCTTTATGTACCAGAAAGTGGCCGCGTTTTGATCGACGGAGTCGATCTCGCACTGATGGAACCCGCCTGGCTACGCCGCCAAATTGGCGTAGTGATGCAGGAAAACTTCCTCTTCAATAAATCGGTGCGCGATAACATTGCGCTGCGTGATCCAGCCCTTCCTATGGAAGCGATTATCCAGGCCGCAAAACTGGCCGGCGCGCATGAATTTATTCTCGAACTCAAAGAAGGGTATGACACGCTCGTGGGTGAATACGGCAGTAACCTATCAGGTGGTCAACGACAACGTATTGCGATAGCACGCGCACTGGTTACCCATCCGCGTATTCTGATTTTTGATGAGGCAACCAGTGCGCTCGATTATGAATCAGAACGCATCATCCAGCAGAACATGCAGGCCATCTGTAAAGGACGCACCGTCATTATCATCGCACACCGCTTAAGCGCGGTACGCCACAGCCATCGAATTATCGTCATGGATAGAGGACAGATTATCGAGCAAGGGCCCCACCACCATTTGATCAAAAATAATGGGGTGTATGCCCACCTGTACAACATACAACAGGGTGAAGTCCCAGCCCATGTCCAGGCTGGCCAGCAGATAAAAGCGGGGTTACGGCCCGTACCAAAGCCCCCGCTTTCTACGGAGCAAGGTGAGAAGCGAGACAGCAAAAATGTTTAAACGCACTAACAATAACCACGAGTATGAATTTCTTCCGGCAGTACTGGAAGTGCAGGATTCACCACCATCCCCCATCGGCAGGGCCGTTATCTGGTCGGTGGTATTATTGGTGGTCATTACGGTGGTCTGGGCCTGTGTCGGGCAAGTGGATATTGTCGCTACAGCGCAGGGGAAAATCATTACTGCTGGCAATATTAAGACCATTCAACCGCTGGAAATAGGCGTGGTAAAAGAAATCTATGTACAGGAAGGGCAGCAAGTAAAAAAAGGTGAGCCGCTGGTAGCGCTAGACAGTACAAATAGCAGTGCTGATAAATCACAATTAGAGAATGAGCTGCGCCAGGCCAGGCTGGCGATCCAGCGCCATAAAGTACTGGCAACGTTAGACTTCACAGATAGGGAGCTTGCATACAATATCAATCAAATTGCAGCTATTGACGGCATCAGCGACGATGGCATGGAAACCCACCGGCAACTTTTGCAGAGTGAAGTGAACGGATTCAAGTTCGAACTATCATCGCTTTACAATCAGATCAAATCTAAAGAAGCAGAGCTGGCCGCGACACAGAATATGGTAGTCAAGTTTGAGAAGACGTTGCCTATTGTGAGTCAGCGCGCAGCATCTCTCAAAAACTTATCAGATAAGGGACTCTCTCCTGAACTGGTGTATCTGGAGGTAGAAGAAACGCGCATCTCTCAGGAACAAGATCTGGCAGCCCAGCAACATCGGCTTGCTGAAATAGGCGCCAATATCAAAGCCATTAACGATCAAATTTCTGCGTTAACCGCCGAGATCAAAAAAGAGCGCTATACAAAAATTTCGGAACTCAATCAAAAGATAACGGCGATTGAGAAAGAGCTACAGAAAACCAACAATCGTCAGCAGTTGCAACTGCTCACCTCTCCGGTAGATGGTGTTGTGAACCAAATGGAGATTAACACCATCGGCGGCATTGTCACGCCAGCTCAACCGATTATGACCATTGTACCAAGAAACAAGCAGCTTGAAGTTGAGGCGTGGGTAGCCAATAAAGATATCGGTTTTGTCGAGAAAGGGCAGGCAGCAGAGGTTAAAGTCGAAGCCTTTCCGTTTACTAAATATGGCGTGCTGGATGCCGAAGTGGTTAATCTTTCATTTGATGCAGTGCCAGATGAAGAACGCGGGCTTATTTACAAAGCAAAACTAAGCCTGCAAGCGTCTGTCATTGGTACCGGGGATAAATTGATAAACCTCGTGCCGGGCATGAATGTAACCGTAGAAATCAAAACCGGCAAACGTTATTTGATTGAATACATCCTTAGCCCGTTAATGCAGTATCAGGACGAGAGCATAAAAGAGAGATGATGAAAATATTGTTCGATAAGCATTGGAGTAATATGGCGAGTGTTAAAAACATGGTTAAAATCAATTCCGGGACACACCATGATTATCAGGGCATGCAGATGAATTCGGATAAAGAAAATAGCCTGCCATTATTGACAGGAACAGCATGAGAACGTTTTTTAAATGGCTCTTTGCTACCGCCGGAATCTTAATAGTGGGTTTTGTCTTAGTCATGGGCTTTGCCATCTGGGGATCCTATG
>NVTY02000051.1 GCA_002401765.2 Thiotrichaceae bacterium | reverse complement strand
TCAAATAGATGTACCGATGCCTTTTCTCGTTATTGCTCGTCAGCCAGAACGAAACGTATTGCTGATCACCACCATCGGGGCACCGCACGATCGGCAACGATAACTCGGTCGTTTTCTCTCTTCCGGTTGAATCAATGGGGTCAGAGTAAACCACCCCTGATTTGGCGCACACTCTCTAATCCACAATCACATGCGGAATAAAACGCGATGTATCTTTGGTAATCACAGAACTGTCTTCTCGAATACTCATCCCCACCGCGCGGTCGGCGACAATCCAGCTGCCGACAATCGTATGATGCTCACCAAATGTGGCTGGCGGTGAATAATGCTGCAAGATATAACCACCATCATCATAGGGGCCATCGACCTTTTCACACACATTGCCATCTAGCATCACGCTGATGTTGCTGCCTTCACGTGAAAAGAGCGGTTTGCGCACCCAACCCGTTTTTATTGCCAGTTTATGCTGTTCATCTTCAAAATAAGCAGGCAACAAATTCGGATGATTAGGGTGTAGCTGCCACAACAATGGCAAGATACCCTTATTAGATAACAACGCCTTCCAGGTAGGCTCGATAAACCAGGTGTCGCTCTTAGGAATATAGGGGCCAAATTCTTCGGCCATCATAAATTCCCACGGATAGAGTTTAAACAGTGCAGGAATGGTATAGCTGTCTTTATCGGTAAACTGACCATCGGGGCTAATGCCGATATCTTCAACGTAGACAAATTTTGTTTTCAGGCCTGCCTGCACTGCACAATCTTCCATATATTGCACCGTACCGCGGTCTTCTTCAGTGTCTTTACAGCATGCAAAATAGAGCGGTGTCGGCGGGTCTATCTTTGCCAACGTGGCAATCAGCTGCTCTTGAATAGAATTAAACTGGTCACTTTCGGCTGGCAACATGCCGCGCTCAATGCACTGCTCTAACCACACCCACTGAAAGAAGGCACTTTCATAAAGCGAGGTGGGCGTATCGGCATTGTATTCATAAAACTTCGCAGGTGCCCGGCCGTCATAACAAAAATCCATGCGGCCATAGAGCTGCTTGTCGCCACGCGACCAGCTTTCGCGGATATGATCCCAGTACAGTCTCGGAATGCGCAGCTGCTCAAGCATCGACTCATCAGAGACGGCGCGATCAACCAGGTCCAGACACATCGCATGAATCTCGGTACTCGGGTCTTCAATATCATTTTCAACCTGCGCCAGGGTAAAACGATAATAGGCGGACTCATCCCAGTAAGGCTCACCATCAAAGGTATGGAACTTAAACCCAAGTTGTTTTGCCTGTGCCTTCCAGTCATGCCGCTCCTGAATCTTAACGCGTTGCATGTCTGACTACACCTGCTGCCATTTAACCACCAAAGGTTCTACCGCCGCCCCAGCTACCACGCGCCGCAGCCTGGGAACCAAAGCCGCCGCGAGAAACTGTTCTGGTTTTAATCGAGGGCTTCTTTGTTTTTGAGGCTACAGTACTAACCTTGCCACTTTGTCTCGACTTGCCAATTTCGTAATTATCACCGGTACGGAAACCACCGCCACCTCGCGTGCGGTAAAGCGGCTGTCCAAAACCACCCATGAAAGAACCACTGGAACTGCGGTTTCTATTCGGCATTGGCAGCATGTAAGCGGCGATCATCGGGAGATACAGACTACCCATTGAGCTACAACTGTTACGCCCAAAGTCAGATTCACACGCCGCCAGTTTTTTATATTTAGGCGCAGCAGAACGATGTGTTTTTTGCGCCTTATCAAATTCGGTTTTACACGCTTTGTCGTTGTAGTAAACATCACTACTACACTCAGCAAGTGATTTATAAACCAGCATATCCACCGGCTTTTCACTACAGGCCGTTAATACGATGGGTGCGAGCCCCATCACCGCCAGCGTTAATTTTTTTGAACGTTTCATAACGTCATCCCTCAGTAAGTGAGGCTGGCGGCATTAAGAATACCGGCACATAACGATGCCGCAGCCAGCCAGATACCGGCGGCTAGTTCATTGTTCGCCAAACGTTCTGAAATGCGGGGCATAAAGAGCCGCACGCAAAAGAAGGTGCCAAGCTGGACGATCAATGCAACCAAACCCCACAACCAGTAGTCCACTAGATTGATCGAGTTCGCCATGGCACTTGCCAGCGCGATCACAAACCCCAACATGCTGCCACTAAAGGCAATCGCGGCGGCAGGCACATTCTCTTTGATCAGCGCCCACTCTTTATGCGGCGTCAGTTTGCTATAAATAATGGCGTAGAGAAATGTCAACGCTAGCGCTGATACAAAATAGGCGAAAAACTGAGGCAGGCCAGCCAGATAAGTTGTTACAGCTTCCATTCTTATTTTCCTTTTTTAGGTCACGATAAAGGCTTGCGGATCGAGATCAACGCCCAGACTAAAGACAATATTAGCATCATCATGGGTATGTTCGGCAGAAATCAGCAAATACTCATAACGTTCAACTCCGGGAATCAAACGCTCATACAGCATCGCCAAATGGATCACCGTATAGGGAGACTTACCTTCCATCAGGTTTGTCACCTCTTCTTCAAACTCAACCGGCACAATAGACCCTTCACTTTGCGCCATCCACACGCGCGAATATTCAACACCATTAAAGGTGTAAGTCGCATCACCGATCTTGCTATCCTTGCCCGTCCACACCTCCCACTCAGCCTGATTGGCTGGGGTGATGGTGTCTTCAAAGACAAAGAGTTTGATGTCATCGACATGCTGCTCTTCAAAGCCACCGGTGCTGCTGACCTGTATAAAGGCATCATCACAGCTGTAATAGCGACTCAAGTAGGCACCGCCGCCGAGGTCAATCTTACCCTGCGCTTCAACAATTTGTCTCTCGGCCGGTAGCACAAAATGAAGTTTGTCACTGATCATCGAAAACGGGATCGGATCAATATCCACCGCCGCTTTAAGCCGCAGGTTATAAGGCGAAGGCAACACCGGTTTTTCGGCCACTGCTTCTTTTTTAAACCATTTACCAAACATTTTCCTACTCCTGTGCCGCCGAACCCAACGACTGCCAGTCTACCTCATCCGCATGAATTCTTTCGGGTGACATAAAATAGACAAACTGCCCCGCCTGCACCACTGACTCGTTATCGGGATTCAACTCAAGGTCATCACCGGTGCGCGATTTAGCGACCCCAAAGGCGGTCGCGTGATGATGCTCTTTCAACGCATAAAAGAGCACACCATAACGGCACCCAACAAAGGAATCAGGTACCTGCATACAGTATTGCGTTGGGCCGGTGAGGGTCGACAACAGTTGTGTCTGAATGCGAGAAGAACCGGGGTCCTGCGCGGAGCGCACAATCTGCTCCAACGAGATACTCGTGGTGCATTCTGCCTGCACGCAGTGTGCCTTTAATAGACTGGCCATCTCGTCAGAATCAAAGTGTGCCACGATATGCGCCTCGGTTTTAGCGGCGCTTACCGCGAGGCCGGTCGCCAAGGTCTGCTCATCACTATCACCATAAACAATCACACGGCTGGCAGTGGTAATCCCTGCTCGATGTAGCAGATCGGCGCTGGTCAGCGACTCGCCCTGCACAAAGTGGCTTTGATCCGGCAGCGGGCTTTCCATCTTACGGGTAGAGCAGAGCACAATGTCTTTCTCATCGCGTCGCTTATCACCGAGGATCTGCTCCACCATGTAGGGCGTTCTATCATCATGCCACCCCATAATCACCACATGCTCAGAGAGATAGGAATAATCCCCGTGACCTCGCATACGCTTTCTCCAGAGTTCGATTAAAAATTGAGTGACCTTGCCAATCACCGCCGCAAACAGGGTAATGCCACCAGTCATCAACCAAAAAGTAACGGCCGCACGCCCCAAAGCGGTCACCGGCGAATAGTCACCATACCCCACTGTGGTGGATGTCACCATATAGAAATACCAGAACACATCGGGCGCAACGAGCTCGTGCTCACCAGCAAGCCACAACAGTAACCACGATGAGAAAAAGTGAACGCCCACCAGAAAGGTGAGCGCTACCCAACTCATGTTCAATAGCAGGCTATTGAACTGACGAACCAGTCGACTCAAAATCGGCAAAACAACACGCTCCTGAGACTGGGCGTCATTGAGCTATCTCAATTCGACTCAGCCCTGCTTAGCTTTCAAACGCGCTAGTATATCAGCACCGCTAGTATTATTAGCAGTAATGCCCGCCGATTTGAGCTTTTGATCTAGCGACGCGTCACCACCATCGGTGTCATTGGCCAATTCACTGGCCGCTTCCATACGCGCAGAGCGCTCTTCTTGCTGCTGCTTGATGCGGTCCAGCGAATCCAGCGCGGTACGCATTTTTGTATTGGCACCACCATGTCGCTGAGCAACCGCCATCTGAGCCTTTTGTACGGACTCCGTCGCCTTCACAATATCGACCTGCTGCTTGAGGCGCTTAAGATTCCCTTCTGAATGGCTGACTGCCTTACGCAACTGCGCCACACTATTGGCAAAACCGGTTGCCAGTTCTTGCTCGCTACCCATCTGCTGTTCAAACTCAGCAATCTTACCGGCCACTTCCGTCGCCAGAGACTCATCATTTTTCTCCAGCGCCTGTAGCACATAGCCCTCATACTCTTTAACCTTTGCCGCCAGTCCATCCGCCTTTTTCTGCGCCAATTTCTGCTTCGCCATGATGTCGGCCAGCGCATCCTTCGAGCGCCTTAGCTCGCTATCGGCATCACGAATTTCCTGATCTAGAATACGCAAGGCCTGATTATCGGCAATCGCCTCGCCCGCTTCATTCACACCGCCACGAATCGCGGTCACTACTTTCATCCAAATACTCATGATTAACCCTCTAAAACTGAAGTGTCGTGATTAAGATACGGACTGTAGGCATCTGCCGCTTTGATCACATTATCGGCCAATGTCTCAACCTCAAAGATGATGTTACTCAGCAGCGAGGTCGCCGACAGTGCGCCAAACATGGTGTAGTACTCATTGCCATCGGGCAGTGTATCGAGACTAATGGTCGAGAGTGGAAACAGTTTATGAGTGCGCAATACCTCATCATTAAACTTCACCACATCATTAATATCTGCCAGCGGCCACATCAAAGACTCAACAATAATCTGCTCCCCTGCAATAGTAAGGTAAACCGGCAGGTCGCCGAATTCATTAAGGGTCATTAGAATAGAGGGATCAACCCCCTGAACAAGCTCCGCCGTTGCTTCACCGCTTTGAATAAGCGCCTCTTTTTGCAATGCATCATGCAGGCTAACAATTGCCCATAGACTTGGTTGTGTCATTGCGTTCGAACCTCCGTTGGTAAACTGTGATGTAATTAATTTTTGCAGCCCGGGCTGGCGCAACTGTTTCTCAAACTGAGTCAGTAAGCGCGCATGCTCAGGCACAATCCAGACCTCTTTCTTCACCAGCCCCTGATCGCGCATGCGCTGTCGGTGCTGGCGCTGATAAAAGGCCGATGTCTTTTTCTCACTCATGGCCGCATGATAAATCTTACATGTAAGCATTGTCAAGCATTACATGTAAGATTTATAGTGGCGCTTCTTACAAACAATAACCCGCCCCTGGATAATATCCACAATTAAATATTAGCGCTAAAATTCACCCCCTTTAATCACGCAATATCAAGGCTTAATTCGTTGTTCTACATAGAGTTAGCAACGGCAAACAAGCAACATAAAGAAGCCGCTTCAAGTATATATGACAATCTACCACGATAATATTAAGATGGCTGTTTAGCCCATCAGCCGTCGGATGATATTTGGAGCGCACGATGTATAAACTATCGCTATCACTAGTGACAATTGCAGTACTGGCCTTAGCGGGCTGTCACGGCGATGACGAGGTCCAGCCGAATGCAGCCGCGCCCACAATCGCATCCGGTATGTTCAAAGATAGCAGCGTCTCCGGTCTAACCTTTGAATCTGGTGGTGAGCGCGGTATCACTGGCGCAGATGGCAGCTTCACCTACGAAGTGGGTAATTTCATTACGTTTTCAGTCGGCGGCGTCATCCTTGGCGCCGGCATCGGCGCAGCAATCATGACCCCGGTTGACCTCATCACCCACGGCAGTAGCGACTCGCCTCAGGTGAAAAACATTGTTCGCTTCCTCACCATGCTAGACAGCACCCCACCTCTCAGCGACGGCATACAAATTTCAAGCGCAGTGCAAGCCGTCGCCAATAGCTGGAACCCGATTGATTTTACCTCTATTGATCTGGATGCTGACCTCGCCAGCATCATCTCCGATGTCGCGTCTGTAGATGCCAGAACCCCAGAGCTGCTGAATACTGAAGATGCGAAAGCACATTTAACATCTACCCTGCTATGCCTTAACAGTGGTGCTTTCGTGGGCACATTCAGTGGCGGCGACCAAGGCATCATCGGTTTTTATGTGAGCTCAGGTACAGACACCACCTACGGCGACTACGCCTTCACCAATAAGACCTCTGGTATAAACGACGTTTACGGCATCGCCTACAGCACCAATACCAATCGATACGCCCGCATCTCCGGCGACAACATAAAGTACGGTACCCGCTTTATCCCCATTGGCCACAATGACATCAGACGTTTCATCAGCGGGGCACCCGACTTTTCTGATATTGATGGCGACCTAGTCACCACTGCTGAACTTGAATCGACTTATACCGGAAACTTCACCACCCCCAACAGCACCAGCGGCGATTGGATAAAGCGAATCCCATTCCCTGCCACCAGCGGCGTATTTTCAGGCGCTCGTATTGGCGGTGCGCCAGATGCACTTTATCGCTTCAGCGCTCAATATTTCACTGCCGCAGACACCAATCATACCCAAGACGCGGGGCTATTTACCTTTGATATCGACAGCCTTGGCAATGTGAGTGGGCTCGTTTACAGCATAGTCAACAACACTCAGGAAAGCCTGGCGGGTAATGCCGTTGATTTAGGTAGCAACGGCCTGCAAATAACAGCGGCCAGCGGCACCACTATCACCGGGACAATAGACCTTTCAGAAGGGAAAATTACTGGCGGGGTCTGGGACGACGGCCTCAATAATGGCCTCTTTAATGGCAGCGGCTGCCGACTAAACTAATCCACACAGCCAACCAAAACCAAGCACATAAACTGAGCGCTATGCGGATTCAATTACCTTGACCACGGCCGCCGTTAGCACGGCTAGGTCACGGTCTGAGATCAGATACGGCGGCATCAGATAGACCAGTTTACCAAACGGTCTAACCCACACGCCCTGCTCGACAAACATCGGCTGAATCACCGCCATATCCACTGGCTGCTTTAACTCAACCACCCCAATGCCACCAAGCACACGCACATTTGTCACCGCACTTAATGCGCGACATGGACTAAGGCCGTTCTCAAGCCCCGCCTCAATACGCTTAATACTTAAAGACCAGTCAGAATCTGTTAATAACTTTAAACTGGCCAACGCGGCACTGCATGCCAGCGGGTTCGCCATAAAGGTGGGGCCATGCATAAACAACCCCGGCTCACCGTTGCTGATGGTGGCACTGACTTCTTCTGTCGTCAGGGTCGCAGCCAATGTCAGATACCCCCCCGTGAGCGCCTTACCCACACACATAATGTCCGGTGCAATTGCCGCATGATCACAGGCAAACATCTTACCGGTACGGGCAAAGCCGGTGGCGATCTCATCGCAGATTAACAGCACCCCGTATTCATCACACAGCGTGCGCACACTGCGCAAGTAATCAGCCGAGTAAAAATTCATGCCGCCCGTCGCCTGCACAATCGGCTCTAAAATAATGGCGGCGATCTTGTCACTGCACTGTTCAAGCTGCCGCCTGAGTGGCGCAATATCATCATCACTACACGCTTCGCCATAATGACAGTTCGGCGCATCCACAAAATATTGCTCAGCCAAAACACCCCTAAATAGCGAGTGCATTCCGGTTTCAGGATCACACACCGACATCGCCCCAAAGGTATCCCCATGATAACCACCGCGCAGCGTCAGAAAGCGCCGTTTTGTCGCCTGTCCTTTGGCATGCCAGTACTGAATGGCCATCTTCATCGCCACTTCAACGGCAACCGAGCCGGCGTCAGCAAAGAAAACGGTTTGCAAGGGTGCGGGGGTTAACTCAATTAGACGGCTCGCCAACATCACCGCTGGCTCATGCGTTAAACCGCCAAACATCACATGTGACATCTTTTCGATTTGCGCCTGCAGCGCGCGGTTCATCTCAGGGTGGTTATAGCCATGGATCGCCGACCACCACGAAGACATGCCATCGATTAATTCACCTCCATCGACAAGTTTAAGGCGCACCCCATTTGCAGAGGCAATCGGAAAAATTGGCAGCGATGCACCAATCGCACTGTAAGGGTGCCAAACATGCGCATTATCCAGCGCGAGCAGTTGTTGCGCATCCACGAGGATAAGACTCCGATATTTAAAATAATTTTATAGTGAAACCTTTGCAATTCAGGCGAACCTTACGACTGATCTCGACGCGGCATTCAGACGCCGGTTTTGACAACATAAGATTCCATTTCGCTGCCTCGACAATTGCGCCATGCATTGCTCTACCTCCTGCCTCCATGCAGTCATCATCAACGCTTCATTTTTATAAATTGCTATCAAACAGACCTGGCAGGTCACTGCCTGCCGACTCCTTATCGCTGGCGACCATCACGCTTAATGACAGCCGCATATGAAAGTTTAGTTTCTCTTTCAGGAGGAGGTCATTTTTATACACGCACACCATTTCGGCAGAGCCTATTGGCATCTCACCACCAAAGGCGGTGGTTTACCATGATTTAGAGACCTTTGCACGAACAGTTGAGAACTAAGCTCGATAATTTGAGATAATAGCCTAAATTCATGATGCTTTCCGGAAAAAATAAAATGGCATGGAAAAACCTTAAGCAGCGCAGCTTGGCAGAATCGATGCTCATTGAGCATGACGCTTTAAAAGAGCGGGATGATGTTCATGAGCTGATTACCTGGCCACGTAGTGAAACTCTGCTATCAGACATACACACGAAAACAAATTATTGTTAACACAGCCGTAAATTCTAGCGAGAATTTTATTTCTGTCAGTGAGCATCGATGGCAATCACATTCTCGCGAACTTTATAAATTACTTGTTGCCGCTTCATTTAGCGATTCTCATAGGACGGCTACAAATCGTTTAGCGACCAGTACCGAATTGCTGCCGCCGAACGCAAACGAATTGGACATCACTGCCTCAAGTCTGACGCCGGTTCGAGCAAGGTTGGGAACGTAATCCAAGTCACACGCCGGATCAGGTTCATGAAGGTTGATGGTCGGTGGCACGGACTGGTGATGCAAGGCCAGCAAGGCGGCCATGAATTCCACTGCGCCGGTTGCGCCCATCAGGTGCCCGTGCATGGATTTGGTCGAACTGATAGGCGTGTTGCCGGCTTGCGCGCCAAACACTTGCTTGATCGCTTTGGTTTCCTCGATATCACCGGCAAGGGTGGCGGTGCCGTGGGCATTGATGTAGTGAATGTCCTGCGGCTGCAAATTTGCGTCGCGTAATGCGTTCTGCATCGTGCGTGCTTGTCCGGTGGCATCCGCTTGGGTGATGTGTTTGGCATCAGACGAGCAGTCGTAACCAGCCAATTCCGCATATATCTTCGCCCCACGTTTAACCGCGCGCCCGGCTTCCTCGAGAATCAGCACGGCTGCGCCTTCGCCGAGTACCAAGCCGCTGCGGTTTTTTGCGAAAGGTTTGCAGGAAGCGCTGGCATCGTGCAGATCTTCCTTTGCTAGCGTGCGCAGCGCGTCCCATGCCATCATCGCACCTGACGTCAGCATTGCCTCGGTGCCGCCCGCCAGCATGACATCCGTATAGCCGTGCTTAATCTGACGATATGCCTCACCCAGGGCAATCGCCGACGAAGCGCACGCGGTGGCAAAGGTCAAATTCGGACCCTGTAAGTGGTACTTAATCGAAATATGCGAGGCTGCAGCATTGTTCATGCTCAGTGGCACGGTGAGCGGCCTGATGCGTGGATTCGGATGCTGGAAAAGCTCCCGGTAACCGTTTTCGAGCGTGGCGGTACCGCCCTGGCAGGAACCCATATAGACCCCAGTTCGAGATTTCTCGACGTCACTTAATGACAGTTGCGCATCCTGCATCGCCTGTTCGGCGGCAATCAGTGCGAACTGGCTGAAGCGTTCGATACTGGTCATCTGTATTTTGTTGAAGTGATCTGCCGCGTTGAAATTTTCGACTGGCGCGCCGATGCGGACGGCGAGTTTTTCGGGCGCATCGAACTGCAGTCGCCTGATGCCTGAATGGCCTTGCATCAAATTGTCGAAAAACGCCTGCGGGTTTTTGCCGACCGCTGAGATCACGCCGAGGCCAGTTACGACAACGCGCCTGTTCATTTAGATGATTGTTGCGTGGTAATGTTTTGGCTGGCGATGATGTTGTCAACGAAGCTTGCAACATCGCCTATCGACAGAAGTTCAATACGCTCGTTAGCCAACGTGATGTTCAGCTCATCTTCAAGCTCGAACATGAATTCAATGACGGAAAGTGAATCCAGTCCCAAGCTATCGAGTTGGGCATCTGGACTGAGATCTTCGAGTTTGAGGTCGAATTGCTCGACCATCAAGCGTTGTATGGTTGGCAGCGAGTTCATATTTTTTGTTACTTTTTACCTTGATATTAGCAGCACGGTAGCAGATCGTAATGATGATTCATACGCTGGTCGGATTGTTGCCAGCGCCAATTTGTTCTAGCCGAAATTGGCCTTGCTGTTGTTACAGTGGCTAGCGCACCACAGCGGCTGGATGCGTGCCGCGCAATGGCTCGGTCTTGCCACTCCAACGAGCGCCTTCGGTCAGCAGTTGCGGGAAATGTTGCAGCAATCCGGTCGCGATGCGGGTAGTCAGCGGGCGCATGAACAGATGCGCAAACAGTGCCGATATGCGCAGACGCCGGGAAAAATTGGTATGCCATGCCTTCGCATAGTCTCGCCGCACGGCTTCAAGTGAATGACGTGAACAGGATGCTGCGCTAGGCAGTTGCAGATGCGCGATCAGCTGACCGCACAACAGGGTCGATGACTGGATGGCCATGCTGATGCCTTCGGCGATGATCGGATGGGCCTCGGCTGCCGCATTGCCAACGGCGAATATTCCATCCTGACCGAAGCCGCGGATACCCGTGCGCAGCGGCCCGACAGAGAGCCATGCGCCGTCCAGTGCCGCCGCAGACAACGCTAACTCAACACCCTTGCAGGAGGAGGTTAGATGCGTGAAAACCGCTTCCGCAGCCCTGGCCTGTGGCGAGCTCAGCCGGCATCGTGCCAGCTGGTCGCGGCGAATGCAGCAGGAGAGGCTGACGCGATCGCCATCGGTATGCACCATGCCGCCATAGCCGCCCGGAAACGCGAGCAATGGCATCAGGTCATGGGGCAGAGCGCTGCCATGAAAATGTGCCTTGAAACCGAACAAGTCCGATTTGTGCGGCGGGCGGCGGAAGTCCTGCGTCAGCATTGCAGCGGATTCCCACGAGCCGTGCGCGGCGATGATTAGTCGCGATTGCAGTGTGTGGACCTGGTGAGTATGGCGGTTGTTTATGGTGCATTCATAGCCATCATCATAGGCGACATACGCAGACATGGTACAGGGCTGCCACACCTCGGCACCGGCCTCTTTAGCTCGTTTGAGCAAGAGCGTATCCAAGTGCTCGCGGCCCAGTGCCATGCCGCTGTCTTCTGCCGTACCGCGGTCTTGCGCGTGAGCGGGTTGCGTAAGCAATTGCGCGGTCACCATTGCCTCGCCGCCATAGATGCCGATACGGCGCACGACCGGCCCGGCGATTTCCAGCAAGGGCTGCGCGATCCCCAGCTGCCGCAACAACGGCCAAGTCGTCGCGGAAATGAATTCTCCGCAAACCTTTCGCCGCGGGAATTCTGCCTTCTCGATAATGGCGACCCGCCATCCCGCCTGGGCCAGTAGCACGGCGGCAGTGGCGCCGGATGGACCGCCGCCAAGAATGATCGCATCGTATGCGGCATTCATTGTTGCGGTTTCCGGATGGCAAGAAAACAGTGACTGAACAAGCCCGCCGAATACTCGTGCAGCTCCCAATCCTGCGGGTTAGGCCAGAGCGCCGATAATTCTTGTGCGCGGAATCCTGCATGCACGCTCGACACCGCATCGAGCCGCGTCACCGGGCCGGCCCCCAGCAAGCCGATCAGGTGGCTGCCCACCAACGGTAGCGCAGCGCGCCTTGGCTCGCAGCACAGGAACAGGCGGCTGCGCGCCGCAATCCCGGTCAGCAAGCGAGTGAGTTCGTCTGACGAAAAATGATGCATGAATAGGTTTGCAATAACAATATCAAAGTGAGAGTCATCCGAACTCGCCAGCCAATCGAACACATCCATGGCCGCTGCCTGAGGTGACCACCCGGTCTTGCGTAGGCCATCGAGCATCTGCGGCGTGACCAGGTCGAGCCGGTCAAGCAGGGTGACGTGGACATCTGGCCAGTGCAGCGCCCGCTGCTGTGCAAGGCGCAACATCAGCGAGCCGTCGCCGGCGCCGAGTTCGAGCAGCGTGTGCGGGCGAAATGCTTGCGTGCCGCGTGCCAACGCGCGCTCCAAAATCGTCAGGGTTGCCATCGCGCGATGAATGCGGCGCAGGTCGCGGCGCGAGCGTTGCGCGCGCGCATCATCGGCGGCAAGGTCATCCAGTAGCTCCGGCTCAACGCGCCGCGGCAGGCTCAGGTTCATGATTGACTCGCGGACCCGGCGCAGTCTTCAACTTTGAGTAATGCGCCATGGCAACTGAATCCGGCACCGAACGATGACATCCACCACCATCCGGACGGTGCATTATCGCGGAGCGCGGCCTGCAACACGAAATAGACGAAGGCACTGCTCATGTTGCCATATTGGCGCAGCATATCTGCGCTGTATCTGAGGTCTTGCGCCGATATATCCAACCGTTCCTCCATCTTGAGCAATACATCGCGCCCGCCCGCGTGCATGATCCAAGCGCTAATATCCCCAGGCGCAATGCCGACAGTTTCCAGCACCTGCTGCGCATGCTCGGCGGCCAGGCGAGGAACCGGCCGGGTCAGGATGTTACGCAACATACCCTGGCGTGTTTCAAACTTGAGCGCGTCGCGCTCTGCCGGATTGATGAGTGACGCGAATGATTTCCATTCGATGCTGCGCTGCTGCGGATTCGGCTGGCGCGACAACACAGCAGCTCCCGCTCCGTCGCCGAACAGACATGCGCTGATCAGCACCCCGGGATCATCGTCGAGATACATCGCCGCGCTGCTCACTTCGACGCAGATCGACAATATGTGCTGGCAATTGCCGGACGACAGCAATGCGTCGGCGAGACGTAAATTGGGTAACGCTGCCGCGCATCCCTGTCCCACCAGGTCAAACGCGAGCACATCGGCACGCAGGCCGAGGCGCTCCACCACATAACTGCTCAGGCCAGGGCACAGATATCCGGTGCAGGTGCTGATCACCAGTCCATCGATATCCTGTGCATCGATACCGGCTTCTGCCAGTGCAGCAGTACCCGCTGCTGTGCCAAGGTCAGGTGCGTGGGAAAGAAAGCGGCTATGCAGGGTATCCGGGGCAATATCGAAGACTTCATCCAGCGAATCCACGGCCAGTGAGCGGAATTCGATGCCGTTGTCCTTGCGAAGAACCATTTTTGCGATCATGTGCGATCGCGCATTGAGTTTGCGAAACCAGTCTGAGGCCTTGAAGGCTTCCCAACACTCAGATTTACTATAACGGCGCGGCGGATTTGCTGTGCCCAAACCATTGAAGAACATTCTGGCTCCTGTTGAATTTTGGGCACGCGCCGCCATGCAGCTCATGAGTGGCGGCCTCCATACCAACACCAGTGGCAAGTATGTCAGCGATGATCGGCTGACATTGGCTGAGCAAAAAGCAATTATCGGATAATACCGCCGCAAAGGCAAATTGAAGCCTTGTCCAATATGAAATGAGTCTCAAACCGTCCACATTGTTCATCCCCCCTCCCTTGCAGGGAGGGGGTTAGGCGGAGGGTAGAATATTGAGTTTATCCACTGCCCGGCCTTCTACCCCACCCTAACCCTCCCCCTGCAAGGGGGGAGGGAACAGTATAAGCTATGAATTAAGGCAAAAAGCCTTAAGTTAGTGCCATTCTGATTTCACCCCTTTATTTTTTATTAGTAGTGAAACCTGATACCGAAAAACATGCAGAGTGCCTGCGGCGTATTGACGCGAGTGTTTCATTTGGTTGGTGGGAGAGCACTAAAAAGGCCACTGCTTGACATTACTTAGATTCGCCTCAAAAACTCAGAATTAATTTTGAGTCAATATGCTAAAATAATGAACCTGGAAGATTCCACTGGCTTTGATTTCAAACTCAGCAACAGATGCGGGTGAAATAGCCTGTTGATCAGCGCCTCAAGCCATTCTTGAAAATTATTTACAGGTTTCTGTATTTCAACATAAATTTAAAAACTCACTACAACAACGTTCATTTACACAAAGATAATTTTTCACCACCCAACCATCTTGATTATAAATATAACCAGCCCCAGCCGCTACTACCTCATAAAAATAATGCTTGTTCTTTATTTTTAATTCACCTTTGTATTTACAAGGTAACATAATAGATTTCTCATGCGATACAGATGTAGTGACTTCATCAGCTATCTTAAAATATTTATTTAGTTCCCGTTCACTCATCAAAAAATCTTCACATATTTGATTGTCTGCCATCGTTTTATCAACAATTTTATCCATTGACAATATTTCAACTTGATCTTCTTTACTATTGATGAATGTGCATGAAGATATAAGAAAGCTCCCCCAAAAAAAACATAAATATTTGATCATGGTGTAGCCTCTATAACTAAGTACTGAAGCAACTGAATTCCTTCTGCTTTCTTTTTCCTTGCAATAACACCATGAGCATAAACATCATTCTTTAAATTTAGAGAAAATTCTTTAACTAAAAGATCGACCAAAAATTTCAATGATTTAAATTGTTTATTTGTTGGTCGCTCAAAAGTATTAGTCGATTGATTATAGCGGCCGACTACCTCAATCCCAATTGAGTCATTATTTGATGGGTACCTAAGCGGATAGGTTTTCCCTAATTCATGCCTTGAAACATTTTTTACTCTTTTAGAAAAAGAAAAACCCTTTTGGTGAAGTAAAGCAGTGACAGTTGTTAACTCTTTAGGATCACAGGATTTTTCAATCATACAGCGGGCATACAAGATGCCAACATGCCAGCAAAGTTGCTCTAAACTAGCTGTCTGATATATTTTCCCATCATTAGCGATTAGAAAATGAGCGCCTACTTTCTGCCCTGACGCATAACCATTTAATGCTGATATTGCACTTGAGCCAGCTGTTCGATGCAGAACAATTGACTTTACCTTACTTATTTCCCCATGTTCTATGGCTTTATATTGCTTAACATTAATGTTGTTATCATTGATTATTCCATTTTTTATTGAGGCCATTACATTTCCTTATTGATCAAATTTAGGGGCTCAAAAAAGCAACAAATGGTTAAATACCGACAATAAGCATCACTTACAAAACCAGTTAAAGCTGCCCACTCAATTTTGCAACGCCACCAAAGCTACCCACCCACATCGTGCCATTGCCTGACTTCGCCAATGAGAAGACATTGTTGGCATACAACCCGTCAAGAGTCGTCATCACATTAAACCCCTCCCCCTCTTCCTTAAAACGCGCCAATCCTTTGCTGGTGCCAATCCATAACTGCCCATCGATATCGATGTGCAACATAAAGATGTGATTGCCTGGCAAGCCATCAGCAGTGGTGTAGTTCGTCCAGTTCTCACCATCAAAACGTGCCAGACCACCGCCCCAGGTGCCTGCCCAGACAATGCCATCGCTATCGACCGCTAGCGAGATGATGTAGTTCGGGTTATATGCGATATCCACATCCTCTAAACCCTGTTCAGTCTTTTGACGCGCATGGTGTTGAGATGCCTTGGCGGGATCATTTCTTGACGTGATCGCATCACGTACCACATCAAGCGGCGCGCCCAGGCCATCTTTATGCTGCCAGTTCTGCCACTTACCGCCACGATACAACGCCAGGCCTTCTTCCGTGGCAAGCCAGATATCGCCATTCAAGCCCTCTTCTACCCCATAAACCCAGGGGTTTGGAATGCCGCCATTGGTATTTTCAACGGTAAACATATCCCATTTTGAATGGTCATCCAGGTCACCACCGCGGATGCGATTGGCACCAGACCAGGTCGCAATCCAGATGTCGCCATTGCTGGTTTTTTGTACATCATAAACAAACTGATCTGCCAGGCCATTCGGGATATTGTAATTGGTCCACACACTGGTATCGATATCCATCACCGACAAGCCGCCACCATACGTCCCCACTAACAGTTTGTTATCGATTCGACTCACGTGGAACACACCATTCGAAAGCATGCCTTTGATGCGGTTATCAAACACATCATATTGATCATCAATCGTGTGGTAGCGAATCACACCACCAGAGGTGCCGATCCAAACGTAGTCACCATCAATCGCCAGCCCTTTGACATTACGGTTTCCGACACGAAAGTGAGCAAACCGACTCTCCCCAGTGAGCTGTGTCGCTGGTGTTTCTACACTGCCGCCGCGCCCAGCAAGATCTACCTGTGGGGTTGAAGGCTGGGGAAAGGTATTGCTTTGCGCCATAGGCCTTGGGCTATCCATCGGCGGATGATTAAGTGGTACCTGAGCACCCGCTTTCAATTCGCCAGCCACCATTGAACTGACATCTAACCTAGCAGCAGGTTGCCCCTTCTCCTTGGCAACCTCATGACTCGCCTGCTGCGTGCCCAACTGATATCCGCCGACCACCATCAACCCCATGACGATCACCACCACAGCTAAAACCTTGAAATTCAGATTCACTTATTTTACCTTTTATTCAATTCCCACCAACCCTCTCGGGTTGGAAATGACTCATCGAGATTTATTCTCCGTAACCCAGGCGTGTCACACCGCCACGCGTGCCCACCCAAATTTCCCCCGAAGGATGTGCAATCACCGCATAGACATTGTCATCAATCAGACCATTAGGGCCACCTTTAGCAAAGGTCTGCCACGCCTTGCCATCATAACGAGACAATCCCTTATTGGTGCCAAACCAGAAGACACCGTCATCATCCTGCGCGATGCTATAGACCACGTCTCCTGCAAGGCCATCTTCGCTGGTCAGGCTTTGCCATGTTTTACCATCATAAAAACTCACGCCCCCCCCCACGTGCCCGCCCACACGTTGCCGTTGGCGGACACATGGACAGAAAAAACATAACCGGGATTATAGCTCTGTTGCCCTTCCGTCATCACACTCAGGTCATGCCGTTCACGCGTACCCAATCCGGTGTTCTGACTCACCGGCAGATTATGGGTATTCGGAGCACCGACGCCATCTTCATGCGTAAAGGCATGCCAGTTGCTGCCATCAAACATTGAAATACCCCCTTCAGTGCCGAGCCACATACGACCCTGCTCATCACTCGCGATGCTATAAACCCACTCATTGACCAGCTCTTTTACGTAGGTCGCGGTGAATTCATCCTTTGTACTATCAAACTGGTTAGCACCGCCCCAGGTACCGACCCACAGGTTGCCATCTTTTGATTCGCCAAAGGAGTAGACCCAATAGTCAGCCAGACCATGCATCGGGAAAAAAGTTTTCCACTCCCCCTCTCGCAAGCGCGTCATGCCACCACCATTAGTACCGAACCACTTACTGCCCTGACTATCGACCATAATGCTAAACACATACTCATTCGCCAGCCCGTCACGTCGAGAGTAGGTTGCACGCATGTCGTAACTTTCGAGGTCAATTTCCAGTACACCTGCAGAGGTACCGACCCAGATAGCCTTGCCCGCCTCATCTATCGCTAGCGAACGCACAACGACATTGTCACCCACACCAAAAGACTCCAATACCCGGGGCAGGCTACTGCGCACCGTAGCCGTTGCATCAAGCGATGAAGCCAAGGCAGTGGTCACGTCGGCAGGAGCCACAACACTTTTGATATCATTCGCTGCCACCGCAGTCGATACTGACGCCGATTCACTCTTCGTCACCAAAGCATCATGGCTCTCATTCTCAGTATCGGAACAGGCAGATAACAATAAGGCCAACGACAGTGTTAACGAAGCAAAAGTCTGACGCTCTCTCATCGATGCAGCTTTCTCAGATAGGTAATCACATCAAAAATTTCATCGTCCTTAAGCATGCCGCGAAACGCAGGCATCATCCCTCGTCCATCGCGGATTTTTTTTAACAATGCGTGATCCGCCATCATCAGCCCTTCGCCACGGGAAAAGTCAGCCACCCCTGGAAAGGTGCTTTTACCACGGCTACCATGACATTGTTTACATTGCTGATTGTAAATTTTACCACCCTTGATCGGGTCGCCAGCCATCACCGCTGGTGCAGCAAATAACATGGTAGCACTCAACAGCAATACGCCACGCAGAGAGCGGCCACCTACGTTCAATAACCTGATGCTTTTCATGATCATGCCTCCTCATTCATTAACGCCACCCTGCATAAAGGTGACGCCACTAGTCTCTCATATCTTGATGCTTGATGCCCTGTAACAGCGTGTAATCGCCTCGATAAGCCGCTTCCAACGCCACTATCACCTGCGGACTATCCCATTCACGCTCACCCTCAATGTTCATCAACAAGCGCCCATCCACCCCTATCAGGTAAGTATCGGGGAATACTTGCGCGCCTAATTGACTGGCAATGGACATGTCCAAGTCGATGTAACTGATAAGTTCAATTTCCCGATCAATCAGATACTCTCGCGGATGATGTTTATCGTCATCCACCGACAAACCAAGCACTGCAAATCGCTCACTATCCAGCCGTTCACCAAGGCGTTGCAGGCTCGGCAATTCTCGACGACAAGGCGGACACCAGGTTGCCCAAACGTTAAGGACAACCACCTTACCCTTAAGTTGTGAGATTTCCAGATCCTCTCGATCTAACCCTGGCAGTATCAGCTCGGAAAGTGACTCACCGGGCATGAGCCGTTGATGAGGTTCAAGCGCATGCTCATGCGCCATCTCACATGCCGTTAGCAGTAAGGCAAACAATGGCAACAGCACGATTCGGGTCACGGTTAATCTCCGCATTGTTCACCCCCTTCTATATCAAAGGGGCACAAAGCATTCGTATCGCTAAGGAATGACCTCATCAATCACGATTTCAATCCCAGATGTTCCAATCTTCACGTTCTGAACCCCACCCTGCATGTCACCACTCTGTGGCGTTGCATTCCCACTGCGAGAGATGCGCGCCATCACCATCACGGTGGAGGTGCTAGAAAGGTTCATGGAAGCGTCCATCGCCATTGAATCATCCAGGATAAATTCAATCGGCATCTTGCTCGCTTCAGTTTTCAGAATAGCCAATGGCATGCGCGGCCCCTGCATGGCACGGGCAAAGATATAGATGGTATCCGTGGGGAGAACGTCAGCCGCCAACGACTGAGACAAGGTCACCACGCCACTCACCACTGAACCGGCAGGTACCGTAGCAGAAGCACTTGCAGCTATCCCAGCCGTACTGCTGGCGCCTGAATTAGCGCGCTGAGACTGCATCAAGCGCTCTGTTTCAGCAATATTACCCGCCATGGTTTGCGCGGTCTGTGAATTAGGATCCAACATTGCGTAGATGCGCTTCCAGTAGATCAGTGCCGATTCAAAATCGGCGCGTTCATAGGCCGCAGTACCGGCTAACCATAGCGCCTTCTGATTTTGCGGATCAAGATTCAATGCACGCATGATCAACTGCATCGGACGCCCTTCAAGGGTCTGTTCGCCACTACTCATCGCCATCGCATCGGCATAATCGGTTAACAGTTGTGCATCGTTATCAACAATCGAAACCGCCTTTGAAAAGGCCGCAACCGCATCACCATAACGGTTCAACGCATAGTAAGAACGACCCAACATCGCCCATCCCTGCACGTCACTCGGGTCTTTTTCAAGGCGAGCCGAGAGCTGGCTGACCATCATGGAAACCTGATCCGTCATCTCTTCCTGGTTCATCTCGGTCGCCGCTTGAGGAATCGATATTGCTTGAGCCATCGGTACCACTAGCTCTACTTTACCCAACTGCAGATAAAGCGGCACTGTAAGCGCGACCACCACTAACGAGACAATGGCCGCAGTCACTTTGTTAGCACCTGCCGCAGATTGTTTTTCATCGACGGATGGTAATGCGACATCTTCTAACAGGCGCTGTTCCAATTCCAATTGTCCCTGTGCACACTGGTCCTTTGTGATGATGTCGTTGAGCAGATCGTTTTCCAGTTCAATCATCTGATCTTTATAGATAGAGACATTAAGCGCATCCTGCTCAACCACAAATTCACTATCTTTTTTACCCAACTGCAACAACGGCGGTAGTAAAAACAGCAGCGCGGCCAGTGTTAGCAATGCTGCTACAATCCAAAAAATAATCATGCCTTAAATTTCCTCTGCGTCAGCCTTAGCTGGCTTCACACTTACTGGTTACACTCAAATAACGGACAAATCACCCATGACCGGCTTTATTTATCGCCTAACAAGGCATCTGCGCGCTTACGATCTTCATCACTCATGGGCATGGTCTTAACGGTACGCTTGCGTATTTTCAGACTAATAAACAATACAACAGCACCCAGCGCTAACAAAATAAACGGTCCAAACCATAATAAATAGGTAGTCGATTTAACCGGCGGACGAAAACGAATAAAGTCCCCATAACGCTGCACCATGAATTCGGTGACCTGCTCATCATCCTGCCCCAGGCGCATCTGGTCTCGTATCTCAGTGCGCATATCAATCGCAAATTTTGAATGAGAATCACCCAGTGACTGATTCTGGCACACCAAACAACGCAGCTCATAGGCAAGTGCCATGACACGCTTTTCCAACACCGCATCCGCCTGCATCAACGTCGCTTCTTTGGCCTGCACCAATGGTGAAACAACCATGGCAGACAGCAACATCAAACAAGCAACAGTACGTCCCATACCTTGGCGGCATTTCATCCCTGTAACTCCTTCACCAGTTTCACTACTTTATCTTCTAGAGATTTAGCCGTCACTGGCCCAGTATGTTTATAACGAATAATGCCTTGCTGGTCGATCACGTAGGTTTCCGGCACACCGTAGACACCAAAATCCATGCCCACCTTACCATCGCCATCATAGACGCTTGCATAATAAGGGTCGCCCAGTGCGCGCAGCCACTGCAGTGCATCACCACGCTGGTCCTTATAGTTCAGGCCGACAATCGGCACCATGTTTTGTCGTCCAAGCTCAACAAACAGCGGATGTTCGTCACGACAAGGACGACACCACGATGCCCATACATTAAGAATCCAAACCTTTCCTTTCATCTGCTCGGAGGAAAATTGCAACTCAGGATCACCTAGGTTCGCGACTGAAAACACTGGCGCTGGCTTGCCCACCAGCGGTGATGGCACATCACGAGGGTTGAGATAAAGCCCTTTCCCCAGAAACCACACCATCACCAAAAACACCAACAGGGGTGTTAGGTATTTTAAATAGCGCACCATTAAACCTTCGCCTCCCGCGCAACAGCCGGTGAACCGGTAACGCTTCCGCCGGCATCACTGTTGGCTGTTGCCATTTTTTTCTCCTCGACTTCTTTACGCTGACGCGAAGCGATGCGGTAACGACGATCAGACATGGCGAAGAAGCCACCAAGAGCCATCAACGCACACCCTCCCCAGATCCAGTTCACAAATGGTTTGTGATAGATACGCACACTCCAGGCACCGCCACTCACCGGTTCACCCAGCGAGACATAGAGATCACGGGTGAAACCACTATCGATTGCCGCTTCGGTCATCGGCATTGTCTGCACGTTATAGATGCGTTTTTCAGGGTGCATCAACATCACGTTGTTGCCATCTTTCATCACCTGAATATAACCACGCGTCGCCTGATAGTTAGGTCCCTCCAGCTCAACCACACCATCAAAACGGAAGGTATAGTCACCCACCGTGGTGACGTCACCGATATCCATACGAACATCTTTTTCAGTTTCATAACTGCCAATCATGGTCACGCCGACCACAAATACCGCCATGCCAAAATGACCTGTCTGCATGCCGTAGTAACTCATCGAAATACCTTTCAGGCCATTGCCGCGCCGTATGCGACGGGCAAAGCCTAACACAATGGTCACCATAATCCAGATCGCCAGCAGCAGCCCGACGCTGGTCATTATCATCCAGTCACCCATGGTAAATGGCAATATTAATGCCACAATCAATGAGACCGCAAAGGCCCAGCGCAGCAGTCGAGCCAGCTCACCCAGGTCTGCTTTCTTCCAGCGCACAAACGGCGCCAGTCCAATCAGAAACAGCAGCGGCATCATCAACGGCACAAAGACCGAATTAAAGTAAGGAGGGCCTACCGAGATCTTACCCATGTCCAATGCATCGAGTAACAGAGGATAAAGCGTACCCAGCAGCACCGTGCCACACGCCACAATCAACAATACATTGTTACTCAGCAGTAACGTCTCACGTGACAGCATGGAGAACTCACCACCTTTACTCACGCTTGGCGCACGTACCGCATAAAGAAACAGTGAGCCACCAATCGCAACGGCAAGAAAACCAAGAATATAAATGCCACGATCAGGATCAGTCGCGAAGGCGTGAACCGAGGTCAAGACGCCAGAACGTACTAGGAATGTACCCAATAGGCTCATTGAAAATGCAATGATCGCCAGCAGGATTGTCCAGTTCTTAAAGCTACCGCGCTTTTCAGTGACCGCTAATGAATGGATCAACGCAGTACCCACTAACCATGGCATGAATGACGCATTTTCGACCGGATCCCAGAACCACCAGCCGCCCCAGCCAAGCTCGTAATAGGCCCACCAGCTACCGAGTGCGATACCGATGGTCAGAAAACACCATGCTGCGGTGGTCCACGGACGAGACCAACGCGCCCATGCGGCGTCAAGACGACCGCCCAGCAGTGCCGCAATCGCAAATGCAAATGCAACCGAGAAACCGACATAGCCCATATAAAGCATCGGCGGATGAATAATCAAACCCGGATCCTGCAACAGTGGATTAAGATCTCGTCCGTCCATTGCGGCTGGAATCAGTCGATCAAAAGGGTTAGAGGTCAGCAGTAAAAAAAGCATGAAGCCGATCGAGATCAGACCCAGCACGCCAATGACACGGGCGACCATTTCATCTGGCAAGTTCTTACTCAGCAGCGAAACCGCCAGCGTCCAACTAGCGAGCATTAGCGCCCATAGCAACAAGGAACCTTCATGCCCGCCCCACACGGCCGCAATTCGATATTCAATCGGCAACTGAGAGTTGGAGTGACTCGCAGCATACTGCACCGAAAAATCATTGACGATAAAGGCGTAGGTCAGGCAACCAAAGGCGACCAGTACAAAGGCAAATTGCCCCTGGGCTGCGGGTCGCGCGACGGCAATCCATGACGCCTTTCCTTGCTGCGCACCAATCAGCGGCAGCACCGACTGAATGATCGCCATTGATAGCGCGAGTACCAGCGCATAATGTCCTATTTCAGGTATCATCTATATTCCCTCTTGTGTCTTAACTGGCATTTGAAAAGCGGCGGGGGTTTCTACTGTACCGCTCGCCTCAGCCGCCTCTGTTTCTGTCGCTGCTTTTGCTTTTGCTTTTGCTAACGCAGCCTTTTCAAGTGCATCAGCAACTTCAGGTGGCATATAGGTCTCATCATGCTTGGCAAGCACCTCATCAGCCATAAATACGCCATCACTGCTAATCTTGCCCTGCGCCACAACACCCTCACCTTCACGAAACAGATCTGGCAAAATACCGGTATAAATCACCGGCACCACTTCTGCATTATCAGTCACACGAAAATGTACCGTCAAGCCATCATCCTCACGCTTGATACTACCCACTTCTACCAAACCACCCAGACGAAATGAACGATCTTTCGGCGCGGCGTCGGCATGCACCTCAGTCGGGCTAAAGAAATGGTTAATGTTGCTATTCAGTGCATTCATGATCAGTCCAACCGCGCCAGCTAATGCGGCTAAACCAACAACAATGAACACCATACGCTTATGTCTAGACTTCATCCCGATACCTCTGAATCTTTCATACGAATCATACGCCCCAGTCGCTGCATCACACTGCGTCGACGACGCATCACCAAAATTACTTCAACGATCATAAATAGGGCGGTCACAAAAAATGAGCCCCAAATGTATAAACCATGGCCACCCATGGCAAACCATTCGCTCATGCCTTATCTCCCGTCAATAACGTTTTCACCCACGCAGTGCCCGATTCTCTTTCTAAAATAGTACTGCGCACGCGAGACAGCGAGACCGCAACCGCGTAAAACCAACAAGCGAAGGTCATCACCAGCAGAGTCCAGACCATGATTTCTGACATACTGGTCTCAATGCCGCCAGAAACCACTTTAATCGAGCTCCCCTGGTGTAAGGTATTCCACCACTGTACCGAGTAATAAATGATAGGCACATTGACCACCCCAACTAACGCCAGCAGACCACTGGCACGTGCGGCGCGGCGCGGATCATCAATCGCCGATTCCAGCGCCATAAAGCCAACATAAAGAAAGAGTAAAATCAGTTCAGAGGTTAGGCGCGCATCCCATACCCACCAGGCACCCCACATCGGTTTGCCCCACAGCGCGCCAGTCCACAGTGCAATAAAGGTAAACATCGCCCCAGTCGGCGCGAGCGAAGAGGCCATCATAGATGAGAGTCGGGTATTCCAGATCATGCCAGCCGCCGCGAAACAGGCCATCACCACATAGATCCACATCGACATCCACGCCGCGGGCACATGGATAAACATGATGCGATACCCTTCGCCCTGCTTGTAATCGGTTGGCGCGACAAAAAAGCTCATATAGAGCCCGATCACTAATAGCATAACCGAGGCAATGCCGAAGCCCACCGCGAGGCGTCCCGCTAAGGGATAAAAGCTTGCTGGTGATGAATATTTGAACAAGTTAAACACAATGCTTATCTTCTCTATTTTTTAAATCAATAGCGCTTAACAAAAAGCTATTCCACCGAAATCCTCAGCGCTGCCGCTGAGGCCCACGGCGCAAGCACTAACGCCAGTAACAATATTGCACCCATTAACGACAGGTGACCATCCGCGCCCATTCCTGCGGCACTCGCGGTAACCGCACCCGCACCAAAAATCAGTACCGGTATATAAAGCGGCAATACCAACAGCGAAACCAGCACCCCACCGCCGCGCAGTCCCAGGGTCAACGCGGCACCAATCGCGCCTAACAAACTCAACACGGGCGTGCCAATCAATAGGGTCAACATCAACATAATCAACTCGTCGCCTTCAAGCCCAAACTGCAGCCCCAACAGCGGCGACATCAACACCAACGGCAGACCAGAAATAATCCAGTGCGCCAACACCTTGCCCAGCACAATCAACACCAACGGCTGCGGCACCAACATCAACTGCTCCAGCGTGCCGTCGTTATAATCGTCTGCAAACAGACGCGTCAGCGACAACATCGACGCTAACAATGCGGCAACCCACACCACCCCCGCCGCCATCTCTTTTAACAGCGCAGCATCTGGTCCCACCCCTAACGGGAAGAGACTCACCACGATGATAAAAAAGAACACCGTGGTCAACACATCCGAACGGTGGCGCATGGCCAACGTCAGGTCTCGCATCACAATACATCTCAGTGCCGACAACATCAGCGCTGCGCCGCCATCGATGCAGCCGGTTTCTCGCCGAGGTGCAGATGTTGCAGCTTCCCGGCATCCATTGCCACTTCCTGGTGGGTGGTCAAGATCACCATTCCACCATCACCCACATGCGCCTTAATCACCCCTAATAATAATTCAACAGCCGCGACATCCAGCGCCACAAAAGGCTCATCCAATATCCACAGCTTCGAGCGCTGCAATAACAAACGCGCCAGCGCAACACGGCGCTTCTGCCCTTGCGACAGTACCTTCACGGGCAGCTCCACACAGTGCGCTAGTCCAAATCGCGTCAATGCCGCTTCTACCTCATGCTCGCTAATCTCTGCACCACTCAGGTTGGCAAACACCTTCAAGTTTTCATAACCAGTCAATTCAAACTTCAGCCCATAATGGTGCCCTAAGTAAAGCAGCTCACGATTGAAATCATCCTCTTGCCTACCGGTGGCCTCGCCATTCCAGCAAATCTCACCATTTTCCGGCAATACCAGGCCCGCAATGGCACGTAGCAGGGTCGTTTTGCCACTGCCATTCGGGCCGTGTACATGCAATAACGAACCGCCCTCCAACGAAAAAGAGAGCTCGCTAAAAAGCTGGTTATCGCCACGCACACATTCAAGCCCTTTGATTTCAAGCAAAGCCTTACCCATCACCATGATTCCAGCTTATCTGCCAAAAAGAGCGTCGATTATACATAAATGCGGCCAAAAAACCCGAGCCCTAAAAAAATTCAAAAAAAACCTAAAACCCCTTTCCTTAAAGGGATATTCTTAATTATTTACATTGGGACGAATAGCGAAGGCACATCAAAACCGGCGTCTATCTCTGAAGCAGGCGGTCTGCCTTTTCAAATTGAAAAGTCACACCACATTACATCTGTTTCCCCCTGCATAATGCCTTTAATAGCGGATTGAGATGGACTCAAACAAGCCAAAAAAACCACCCGCCTCCTACATTATATTGCGTCAATTTCTTCACTCAAAAAATGCAAAGCCCACCGATTATACGACCTTCCTTCTGACATTGCACCCGGCCTATCGCTGACCTGAAAAATACGATTAAAAGCGGTGAATTCACACGAATAGTTCATTTTTACACCACAATTACCACTCCTTTTCTCGATTCTGCACCGCTAAATACGCCGCCAATAGCGAGTCACCTGTCAATTCCCTAAAAATAGTCTAGAATCTTGCGGTTATGAAAAATAACTTTAATGCGCTTAGAGCGCACATTGAAACCGCCATAGTGGGTCAAAGCACGTTGATCGAGCGGCTGTTAATTGGCGTACTGGCAGATGGCCACATGCTACTCGAAGGATTGCCCGGCCTGGCCAAGACCACCGCCGTGCATCAACTTGCCAGCGGCATGGCAATGCCATTTCAGCGCATTCAGTTCACGCCCGACCTCATTCCTGGTGACATCACCGGCTCTGATATCTTTGTGCCGCAGGATGGCCACTTCCAGTTTATCGCCGGACCGATCTTCAATGAGATCATCCTTGCCGACGAAATTAATCGCGCGCCACCCAAGGTTCAATCAGCCCTGCTAGAGGCGATGCAGGAACGGCAGGTCACCGTGGGCGGCGTGACGCGCGCCCTGCCCGATATTTTTATGGTGATCGCCACCCAGAATTCAATCGACCAGGAGGGCACCTATCCACTGCCCGAGGCGCAGCTCGACCGCTTTATCATGAAGACACACATCGATTACCCCAGCGCCGCGGAAGAGCTAGAAATTCTACGACGCGCAAATCAGTCCACCACCACTAAAAATGATACCGCTGTACTGAGCGCCACGCAGATTACAGCCGCACGCACAGAAGTAAACAAGATATATATAGATGAAATGCTGGAGCGTTACATCGTCACGCTGGTCGGTGCGACACGTGATCCGTCACCATGGGACCCGGCATTGGCGCCACTGCTCGCGCGTGGCGCATCACCACGCGCCACTCTGGCATTGGCACAGACCAGCCGCGCACGCGCCTATTTAAATGGACGCGACTTTGTCGAGCCTGGCGACATCATCGCACTAGCGCACGATGTACTCAACCACCGTATCGCCCTAAGCTTCACCGCGCGAGCGGAAGCGGTCGACAGCCGCCAGTTGATTGAGCGCATCACCGATGTGGTGCCCATACCTTAACCACACCATGCACCACCACGCCCAACAGGAAGCACTGCTATCGACTGCCGAGCTAGAACAGCTACAGCAGCGCGTATTGCATCGCCGCCCACACCAGTCACGACCACTCGACACCCCGTACGCCGGGGTATTTAATTCACTACACCGTGGCCACGGCATGGAACTGCATGATGTGCGCCCCTATCAACCCGGTGATGACATACGCCACATGGACTGGCGCGCCACCGCGCGCAGCGGCAAAGCGACCAGCAAGGTATTTCTGGCCGAACGTCAACGCAGTCTTTTTCTGGTGATTGATCGCCGACCTTCAATGCAGTTTGGTAGCCGAGTCGAATTAAAGGCAACCACCGCGGCACGCTGCGCCGCGCTCCTCGCCTTCGCTGCACTCGCCACGCGTGAACGCGTCGCAGGTGTGGTGCTCGACAACGAAGCACAATTCTTTTCATCATCACAAACGCTAGAAGGGACACTGCCTTTGCTGCAGGCGGCGGCGGCGCCACTGAAAACTTCAGCCCCAAGCACGCCACTAGTGCTCAACGCACTCTTTGAAAAAATCAGCCACGCAGCCGAACGAGGCAGCTCGCTCATGTTCATTAGCGACCTGCATGATATTGAAGAAAGAGACCAGCCAGCACTGCTTGATATCGCATCACGTTTCGATGCCATGGCACTGCACATCATCGACCCAGCCGAAGAAAAATTAGACGCCTGCGGTAAAATCCGCGTGATCTCACCAGTAAGCGGCAACAGCCACATCATTGACACCAACAACGCAGCACTGCGCGCAGCCTATGCCGAAACGATGCAACAACGTCGCCGCACTCTTACACAGCTCTGCCGACGCAGCCAACTGCCATTGCACCCCCTCTACAACCATCGCAATACCTTACAGCAGTTGACACAACTTCCATGACAACGGAGAGCAACCATACTTTAGCGGCATCACTGATAGAGTCGATTCCATTAACCGATACGATTGCCCCGCCAATCAACCATGCGCTGATTCTTGGCCGCCTCGCAGACGTGCAGCTTCCAGCGGAACCCGTGTTATGGCCAATCTTCGCCTTCAGCGGCGCTGTACTTGTCATCATTGCATTTATCGCTCTAAGCTACCGCCGTCGTCAATCAATACCACCAGTCCAGACAAACAACAACCAACAGCAAGCACTTGAGCGATTAACTATTGTTGAAAACGCATGGACGAATGGTGACATCGATGCACGTGAGGCCGCGTATCGACTGAGCACACTACTGCGCCTGGGGCTTAACCTGCCACAACTCAACCACCACTGCCCAGCGGCCCTGGCAGATAATAATCAGGCATGGCAACAGACACTCGCGCTGTTTAACCAGCTGCGCTACCCGTCTCACACCGCCACACAACAGCCACTCACCCTTAATACTTTTGCGCAATTACGATGGTGGTTAAGCGCCGCTCAACACCCCAATCGGGATGAGAAAAATGTTTGACTTCGCCACGCCCTACTGGCTACTGCTGTTACCACTGCCATACCTGTTATGGCAATTCACCGTTCACACCAAAAAGCCAGCTAGCACTACCTCACGCAATCACGAAGTGGCCGCCATCCGCCATAGCCAAGCCGAATTGCTCATACAGCTCGCCAATGTCAGCCAAAAAAAATCTCGCTTACCGTGGCTATGGGTGCTCGCTTGCACGCTGCTGTTTATCACCGCGGCACGCCCACAATGGATTCATCATGATGAGCCCATTAAACGCCTCGCCCACGACATAATGCTTGCCGTTGATATTTCTGGTTCGATGCTGGCACAGGACTTTGTTCACGAAGATGAGCTCACCAGTCGTATCGATATTTCTAAATTGATGGCACAACAATTTTTAAAACAACGCAATGGTGACCGAGTTGGCCTGATCGCCTTTGCGGATGATGCCTTTATCTTTATGCCACTCACCACCGACCTGGCAATGGCATACGATTTTCTCGGCGAGATTCACAACGGCCTGGCCGGTGAACGCACCGCGCTTGGCGATGCCATTGCGCTCGCTGCGGGGCACATGAAAAACCGCCCAGCCCAATCACGCATTCTTATTCTACTAACAGACGGCAGCCACACCGCCGGACGTGTCAGCCCAGAATCTGCCATTGTGCTCGCACAGCAATACCGACTGCGCATCTACACCATCGGTGTCGGCACCAATAGCATGGTTGCCTTTCCTCGCGGCCCTCAACAGCAACCGCTCTACACCCAATTGCCATTAAATGAGACATTGCTACAACGCATCGCAATAGAGACTGGCGGACGCTACTTTCATGCCAATGACACGCAAACACTGCAGGCAATTTTTAATGATATCGATCAACTCGAACCCACCAACATTGATGACCCCACATTGATCCCACGTGATGAATGGTTCTGGCTGCCACTACTACTAGCGCTATCACTGCTATTACTGAATGAGCGCAACAGGCGACAGCAGGTACTGCCGTGATTGAGGGCCTGGATCAATTAACACTGCGCCAACCCTGGTGGCTGCTACTGCTCGTTATACCACTCGGCATCGCGGTTGCACAACAGCTGCGCCCACGCAGCCGTCAACACAAAAAGAGACTGGCGCAGTTTATCGCCCCCAATCTATGGCACTGGCTCCTCACTCAGCCACACAACCCACACCGTACCTCAACCCCATGGTTACTATGGCTGGCCTGGCTATTGATCACGGTCGCCGCCAGCAGCCCGCACTTTAGTAATAGCAGTGAAGAGCATATTGCACGCAGTATCGACATCGCAATCATCATTGATATTTCGCCATCAATGGCAGTTGATGATATTACCCCAACACGCTTAACACGTGCGAAACTTGAGCTGCGTGATTTCACCAGCCGCCTGAAAGCAGACCGCACCAGCCTCATTGCTTACTCGGGTAACGCCTATCAAGTACTGCCGTTGACCGCAGATCGCGACACATTGCATCACTTTAGTGATGCGCTAGAGACCACGCTAACACGCAGACTCGGCTCCAACCTGGCACAAGGGCTTGAACGCGCGATTCAATCACTTGCCCATAGCGAAAAACAAGGGCGCGCAATAGTACTGCTCACTGACGGTGAAAACTTTAACCCCCAGGAAAACATCAATATCGCCAGGCGCCTGCATAAAATTAAGATGCCATTAATGATTATGGGAATAGGCACCCCATCTGGCGGCATGGTAGCCAACGAAATGGGCCAACGCCTTCACTACAACGGCGAGGTGGTCGTCTCACGGTTAGAGGAAGAGGCGCTACAACAACTCGCCACCACTAGCGGCGGCGTCTACACCATCATGCACAGTGACGACAGCGACTGGGAGACCATCTTTCATGAACTCGACAAACTAGAAGCCCTCAACCATTATCGCGCCCCTTATCAACCACAGCAGTTTCAATTTTTTCCATGGTTGATCGCTGCCGCCATATTTCTGTTCATTGTTTCCGGCATCAGACAGCAACGTGCCAATCTATTTTTGGTCGTGCTCTCCATATTAATGGTCACCCCGCCATCACCTGCTCAGGCCGCATCACTCTTTGATATATGGGATGAAAAAAAGGCCTTTGAGGCACTGTCCGAAAAACGCCATGCCGACGCTGCTTTTCTTTATAGTGAGATTGAGAGCTACCGCGGTCAACTCGGTTATGGTGTCGCAGCATACCGCCAACAAGAGTGGCAGCTTGCCGCCGATGCATTTAGCCGCGCACTACTGTTTGCAAAAGATGATGCGCAGCGCGCGCAAGCCCACTACAACCGCGGCAATGCCCGCAGCCGTTTTAATAAGCTCGATGAGGCTGCAAACGATTTTGCAACTGCACTGAGCTTTCAAAGCAACTTTTCACGCGCCGCACTTAACCTGAGCCTGGTCAACCAGGCACGGGCGCAACAAGGTGGCGTGCAGAAGAGTGAGCTGCAAAAAACACCGCAAATAATGACTCATACAACCCATAATAATGAAGCACAACAAAGCACAGCTCAGCTATCATCAAGCAGCCAACAGAGTGCACAACGCAAGCCCCAAAACAAACCTGAAACAGGCGACCACACTGCGGAAAATGGCCCGCAACAGACAGAGAGACACCAGCAGCCAGCCGCATTACCCACAGGTAAAAACGGCGACACCCAGGCAATCAACTGGGACAATGCACTGCAACAGGCACAGGCCATTAACCGACGGCTGGGGCATACCTTCATGAAACAGCGTTTCTCTGTGCAAGAGGAAGATCTCAAATTAAAGGCCGAGGAAAAACCGTGGTAAGACGTCATCTATGTTCTACAGCGGTCGCACTATTGCTTACGCTCTTTAATACAGCACTGAGCGCCGCGACACTTGAGGCGCATGTCGATAAAAAGCAACTCATTATCAGCGAGCACGTCACCTTAACGCTCGCATTAATCAATAGCGACACACGCCTGCGCGCACAAGGTATCGACCCCAATGTTGATCTAACCCTATTAACCGATAACTTTGAACTGAGTATTCCACAGGCGAGCAACCGTTATAGCCCGTTTAGAAACCGTGGACGTTCAAGCTCAGAGCTCACCGTGACGCTGTTTCCTAAAAGAGAAGGACAGCTCACCATTCCGTCCTTTACCATCGATGGCAATAGCTCACAACCGATCATCCTCACTGTTCTGCCAACAGACATTGAAAGTATCCCGCTCGTATTTACTCGAAGCGGTACTTTAAAAAATGCGCTCTGGCTGCGTGAACAGACCATTGTCTATCTCGATCTTTACCACCGCGTTGAACTCAAGAGTGCCAAACTGGGTGGCGCGCTTGAAAGCGAGCCAAAGCTACAAATCCAATTGAGCCAGCTACCACAAGCCGACCGCACCGAGGAGCATAATGGCATCCGCTATAACGTCACTCGCACCGCATGGGCAGTTGCACCCGCGATTAACCAAACCATTCATCTGTACCTGCCCGATGTCTGGGTTGAAACGACCACCGGTGAGCAGCTACGCTTTCCCTTTAAAGACATCACCATCGACACCATTCCATTGCCCGAGCATGTGCCGTCACTCACCTTCATTGGCAAACCGCAACTCTCTCAAACCATGGTCGATCAAGCGATACCGCAACACCAGAGCTTTCAGTTACAGATCACATTGCAGGCAGCAACGAATATCATTAACCTACCACCCACACCACCAGCGCTTCCGTTTCCAACGGGGTTAAAAGTCTATTCAGAAAGTGGCCCACGCAAGATTGTCGAAGGCAGCGACAATGGCAGCACGACCATTACCTATCGCTATTTCATCATGCCACTGGCAGCGGGAGCCTACCAGCTTCCCGATTTAACGATTCCCTACTTTGACCCAGAGCGCTCTGCAATGTCACATGTAACATTGAGCGGTCAACAATTCACGGTCACAGCAGCACCCCTTCCTGTTCCTCAAAATGCATTCTCCAACAAAGACCCGCACACACAAACACCCACAGAAAATGAAACCGCTGATTCAGCATTACCATGGAAAATTGCAACATTGATTGTCACGCTCGCATGGTTGGTCAGCGTATTAATCGGCTGGCGTCAGCATCAGAATAAGAAATCAACGAAGGCGGAACCCGTTCCATTCACGCCGACAGCAGCCGACACGGCACACCCACTACAAGCAGCGCTGCTAGCCGCATTCGGCACACGCACGCTAAACCAGGGACAACAGCAGTGGGAAACCCAACACGGCGCAGATGATGAGGTTCGTGCCACTATCATTCAAGTACAGCAACACTATTACGGCCAACAAAAAAATGGCCCAACCGACGAACAATTGAAAAAACAAGTGGCTAGCCTTATTCAGAAGATTAAGAACAAACATGTCGCAGAAGATCATAACGATCGCTGGCGACCCGCAGCATTTACAGCAAAACAGTGATCGGCCCTATTTCCCACTGATGCCACACAACACCCGCGCGCTAGCGCTTAATCCCATAAATAATGGTAACGTGACTGATTAACGGTTTTGCAGAAGAGAAATGACCATGACTGATAAAAAATACATGGGGATGCCGCTAACGGATCGCCTCACTAAAGCAGGCATGTTAGATGCGTTTTCAAAGGTGCTGCTTGAAAAAAATGAAGCCGTCGCATTAGCGCTACTCATCAGCGTAGCGTTTACACATGAACAAGCGAGTGACACGGTGAAGAGTCTTTTGCTAGACCCGAATAGTTATCGTCACTTTCGTTAAAGGGCCGCTCTATTCATTCATGAACGCAGGCTTCACGGTTATTGCCGGCAGGCATCCTACTTGAAGGCGAGTTTCAACCAGGTAGTGGCACAGGCATCCCATGATCGGTATCGCTGCTAGCCACTCGCTAAGGCGCGGTAGTTTTGATGCCAACCAACTCTATTTACATGCCCGTGAAGGAACACAGCAGCCATCAACATATTGCCGGGGATACCATCCTTGAATTAAACGGCAAACGCCGTGCTAAAAATGAAGCGCATGAAACCAGATCTGCACATAGTGGTGGCAACTTAATCGACCTATCTCCAGGTGTTCGCATCACATTAGCTAATAGATGGAATTTATATACTTCGCTCAGCATCCCAGTACTGGATGACTCAAATGGCACGCAAGTAGATGTCGACTGCCGAACAAACTTTATTGCTCACCTGTATCGTGAAAATTCCCAAAATATATGTGAATATTAACGTGATAGATGAAATTTTCTGGAGTACTCTTAGCAGCAGCGAATCGTAAGCTGTTTGTGAGCGGGATCACACTGCCATGGAGGGCAACCACTATTTCATTTTAATGAGGGTGCTCGGATGTTTGGCGCGGGGTGTAGTCATCATCATCATAAAAAGCCAGTGCAATGGTTTATTTTGATGGCATGTTTTTGCATATCGGGGTTTTCTACTGGGCTTTATGCGCAGGAAAGCAGTGTTGAATCCGTTTCTGCACAGACCATCACCGCTTATGTATCCCGTGCGGCGCTGGCGAAACAGCAGGGTCAATGGTTACGGGCAGCACAAGCACTGGCGAATGCGGCACGACTCACCCTGAAAAATGGCCAGTGGGATGAAGCAAAAGAGCTGGCTTACCAGGCACTAGCGATCCCTCATAATGGCCAGACACCACATGAAAGCGCTTATTTGTTGATCAATCTCGGCCGCACGCTGGCGCAGATTGATCAACAACTTAACGATCCCAGCCACCGCTTGCGTTTACAGGCCTTTCACCTGTTTAACAAGGCCACAAAAATGGCCACTCGGGCTAACGATATTAAAACGCTCTCTTACGCGCTGGGTTATACCGCTGCGCTTTTTGAAACCGAGCAACGCTACCCGGAAGCCCTGGCCTTCACCCGTAGGGCCATTTTCCATGCGCAACAGGCCAATGCCACGCAGTCGATGTTGCTGTGGCAATGGCAACGAGGCCGGCTGCTGGCGGCGTCCGGTCAGCGCAGTGCGGCGGTGGCGGCCTATCGCCAGGCCATTAAACGATTACCCCGTTTTTCTTTATCATCCATGGCTGAAATTTCCACCGGGCAACTCTATTTGCAACTGGTCGACCTGTTGTTAAAAGAGGCACAGCAGAGTCGGGACACTATAAAAACAACAACGCTATTACGCGCTGCGCGAGATCTGGTGGAGCAGATGAAAGCCGCGGAGTTACGTGACTATTTTCAGGATGAATGTGTCGATAAGTTGCAGGCAAAGGTCAAAGATGTCAGTAAAATATCCGCCACCGCGCTGGTGATTTACCCCATAATACTTGAAGACCGGCTCGAGCTGCTGCTGGATTTCCCCAATGGTGAGATGAAGCGTTACAGCGTGCCGGTGGGTAACCATACACTTTCTGCTGAAATCCACCGCTTTCGCCGCCTGCTGGAAAAACGCACCACGAACCAGTATCGCCCGCACGGAAAACAGCTTTATGAGTGGTTGATTACCCCGTTTGAAAGTGAGCTGGCATCTTTAAATATTGATACCCTGGTATTCGTTCCCGATGGTGCGTTACGCACTATCCCTCTCGCAGCACTTTATGATGGTGAGCAGTTTTTAATCGAAAAATATGCTGTCGCAACCACACCGGGGGTGGAGCTGACTGACCCAGCACCACTGGACCGTCACCAAATTAAGCCACTCTATGTCGGACTAAGCCAATCGGTACAAGGGTTTCCCGCGCTTGAGTCTGTGCCTGAAGAGCTAAAGGGCATCAATGACCTATATCATGGCAAGTTGTTGCTGGATGAAGACTTTACGAAAATTCAATTCAGAAACGCACTAGCAGACAGACAACTCAATGTGCTGCATATCGCCACACATGGGAAATTTTCAGGTGATGCAGATAGCAGTTTCATCCTCACTTATGATGGCCGTTTGAGCATGAATCAATTGGCAAAACAGATCGGGATGTTCAAGTTCAGAGAACGACCGCTGGAACTGCTGGTGCTGAGTGCCTGTGAAACCGCTCAGGGTGATGAGCGCGCAGCATTGGGATTATCGGGCATGGCGATAAAAGCAGGCGCGCGCAGTGTGGTGGGCACATTATGGAAAGTGGATGATATTGCGGCATCACAACTGATCCGTGATTTTTACCGGCAGTTGCAAGACCCGCAAGCATCGCGCGCGGTGGCGCTGCAGCGCGCCCAGCGGGCGATGTTAAACGACATACGTTTCCGCCACCCGGGTTACTGGTCCGCCTACCTGCTCATTAATGGCTGGTTATAAAGTGATACAGATGGTGAAAATAATCCATTCAAAGCCCATCGCGGCCACCAGTATCGCGCTGCTTATATTGGGCATGGTGGTCGGTATACGCCAGCTGGGTCTATTACAGGGGCTGGAGCTTACGCTGTATGATGTTCACCTAAAATCTAACACCATCGCGAGTGTTAGCGGCTCGCCCCTGCTGTTGATTAAGGTTGATGAAGCGGATATCCGGCGGCTGGGTTACCCCATTGGTGACGATGCCTTGGCCCGCGCGCTGCATCGGCTGGATGAATTAGGCGCGCGCGCGATCGGCGTTGATCTCTATCGTGATTTCCCGACTCAGGGACATCAAGCGCTGGGCGCCGCTGTTAACCGCATCCCGCAGGTGGTGATGATAGAGAAGCGCCTCGGTGAACCCGTCCCTCGACCTGGTTTTATAGCAGAGGCCAACCAGGTCGGTTTTTCTGATCTGAAACAGGACCCCGGCGGGGTGATCCGCCGCGGGCTGTTAATTTTATGGGATGACGATGGCCAGCCTTATTTCTCACTGGCGTTGCAACTGGCGCTTAAATACCTGCAACATTCCAACATCACACTCACGGCGGACCCCGCTGACCCATCACATATCAGGCTTGCCGAGACAACCATACCGCGTTTTAATGGCAATGATGGCGGCTATCAAGATGCGGATGAGGGTGGCTACCAGATGTTACTGGATTATAAGCAGGGCAGCACCCCCTTCGCTTCATACTCTCTGTCTCAACTACTCAATGGCGAATTGAGTGCCGCACAAATTCACGGGCGGGTGGTTCTGCTCGGCATGACAGCCGCCAGCGTGATTGACCGGCATGAGTCTCCATTGAGCACCGGAATGGGTGCAGCCCACTCCCGTTATGGCCTTGAAATCCAGGCCCATATGGTAGATCAGTTAATCCGAGTGGCGTTACACCACCATGCGCCACTGGCAACATTGACGGAAGCCGTGGAGATGTTCTGGATTGCGCTGGCCGCTATGTTAGGCGCCGTGCTGGGGGTGTGGGTCCAGCGGCCGTGGCTGCTCATCGTCTTGATAACAACAGGCCTTGGGCTGTTATGGGCACTAGCGCAATATAGTTTTTTCAGCGGACGCTGGTTTCCGGCCCCGCCCGTCGCGCTGGCCTATATGGGCACCCTGGCGCTGGCCACGCTCTATTGCGCACAGCGTGAACATGCCGAGCGTGAACTGATCATGCGCCTGTTTGGTAAATTTGTTGCGCCTGAAGTGGCCACCATGCTGTGGCAGCAACGTGAGCAGTTTATGGCGGAGGGCCGGCCACGTCCGCAACGCCTCACGGTGACCGTGATGATCATTGACCTGCAAGGTTATACCTCACCCATCGAGAGCATGGACCCCGCCGAGGCCATGGAATGGATTAATCGCTACCTGGACGCCATGACCTGCATTGCAGCAGAACATGGCGGCATTGTGGATGATTATGCGGGGGATGGCATCAAAGTGAATTTCGGGGTGCCCATTGCCAGAGAAAGCGAGCCAGAAATCAGAGCGGATGCACGGCAGGCGGTGAATTGCGCGCTGGCAATGGGCGCCGCGCTCGGCCATCTTAATGATCAACTGAGCAGCGATAATCTACCGACCTGCCGCCTGCGGATTGGCATCTGCTGCGGCGTGGCAATTGCCGGTAACCTGGGCAGTGCCCAGCGGATGAAATACACCACCGTGGGCGATGTGATCAATACCGCGGCTCGTCTGGAAAATTTTGATAAAGAGGCCTTTAAAAGCGACCCGACACACAATTTTCGTATTTTGGTGAATGAAGCGGTACATCACTATTTGCAACCCGCATACCACACCAGCTCGCTGGGGCAATGCCATCTGCGCGGTAAAAAAAGAGCGGTCACGGTTTATCGCATTTGGGGTAAAGATAGTAATGTTATTGGTAACTATTCAGCATAGTTGAAAATGAGGGTGTAACTGTTCAGGTTGCCCCTGAAATTCGTCAGTTCAAGGCGAAAAATGTGAGTTTACAAGTGTAAATGATCATTTTTTAACACCGAAATGGCGGATTTCAGGGGTGAGCTGGATAGTTACCGTTATTGAAGCGCATAAGGAGGTCATGAAATGAAATCTTTAATGAATGTCACCGTGCTGATGGTGGCTCTTTTATGGCCACTGCACAGCCACGCAGCCAATGAACAGCAGGCGCCCGCCAAAGAGCCAGCCGGGGCAAGGCCGTTACCAATGGCTTTAGTGCCATACGTGCCGCCTAAACCGATGAGACCCACGCCGAAAATTCGCATCAGCCAGGGCGGCACGCGCGGTTGCGGTGGGTTTCCGCTTGTCTCACTGCTGGCCCCTGAACATGTGGGGCGGACCACACAGGCACAACCACAGCTCTATTGGCATACCTCGGTAATGAGTCAAAAACCGGCGGTGGTGACCTTGAGCCACCATGGCGCAGTCGAGCCGCTGCTGGAGTGGCATCTGCCCGCGCCGATTGATCCCGGCATTCATGTCATCGACATGGCACAACACGGCATTCACCTGCAAGTGGGTAAAACCTATGAATGGTCACTGCGAATCCACTGTGGCGCAGCGGGCAGCAGTGCGGGCGACCTGGTGGTGAAATCATATATTGAACGGGTTACCGCCGATGAAGCGACCCGCTTGATGGCGCAACGCGATGAGCCGCTCACAGTAGCCCATGCACATGCCAGTAGCGGTATCTGGTACGACGCACTGACCACCCTCCACGTGGCATGGGCCAACAACCCAGCGGACCACACCCTGCAATCGGCATGGAGTGGCCTGCTGGAACAAGTGGCATTAACACAACCTGACTAATGAGTACACTGATTAGTAACTGGAAATATTGATTAAACAACAAGGAAAAAATCATGAAATTGAATAAAGCGTTTATTGCAGCGGCGGTAGTACTGCTGCTCATTCTGCTGTTTGTATTCTTAAACAATAAAGGCAGTAAACCCGCGGTGGTGACGGTCAATTGTAACCACGAGTCACTGTCCACAGTGGTCAAAAATGCCAAAGCCGGCACACGCATCAAAGTGCTGGGTGAGTGCCGGGAAGACACCCCGGTGGTGATTACGCAACATAATATGGTGATCGTGGGCGAGGGGCAAACGATCACCGGCAATGGCAGCGCTTCCGTCATCGAGGTGCGCGGCGCAAAAAACGTTATCATTAGCGGCTTGACCTTGACCGGTGGCAAGCACGGTATTTTTATCGATAAAAATTCTTCCGTTGTATTGGGTGACCTTCATGCGACGAATAATGCCGGGAGTGGCATTGCGATTGGCAGTGATGTCCCGTTTAAGTTTCCAGGGACGGGTGTAAAGGGCCCAACATCGGCACCTGATGTTAAGCAAAATATGGATGAAGTAAAACAAAGCCCTGTCACGCAGATGTTAAATAAATGGGATTTTTCATTTATAAAATCTGCGGTGGCGGATGATGGTGTTTGTTCAACTTTCGGCAGGGTCATTGAAGATCTTTTTACGTCTGAAAACATACTACTGACGATAGGTGATACCGCTTTTGTTTGTGGAACAGTCACAGTCACTACTAACGGTGTTGGCGTCTCTGTGCTTCAAGTCAGCACACTGATAATCTATGACATTTTAACAATGGTGGATAACAGTATAGCAGGGATGGTAGTTGCTATAATCTCTACAGTCGATGTTAAAGGCAATGCGACAGTTTCAGAAAGTGACAATCTATTCGGAATAGTGGTGTTTGAAGATGATGGTTCTGGTATCGACATTGATGATGGCGGCATTTTTCCACCTATTACGCCCATGTAGAAATAAAAATGACCGGTAATCAATGGAGTTTCCCCCGGCTGTTTTTATCCCTCCGTGTGATCGCATCGCAGGCGAAGCCACCGTGATTCAAGGGGGGAACAATTCACGTGAGTAGCCGAACAGGCACACGTAAAACATGCGCCTGGAAAGGTTCGTTGGGCGTGGAAAAGCGCTGCAAAATATTGAGATCCCCCAATGTCAATCGATCTACGGGAGATTGAGGCGCGATATTGCGTGCAGGGTGTCGCCAGAAAGGGGTAGTATTGATTGAGGATGATGCGACGAAAGAGATGCTATATCATCGAATCATCGGTTGTTGATGATCCCGCAGCTTAGCGTCGCGAATACAGCAAGGCCTTTGCAGGGGACGTGAGTGAACTGGAAATTTTGATCAAAAAACGACATTAACAACAGGGAGGTATCACCATGAAATATCGCAGCGCATGGACCACACTGGCCATGGTATTATCGGTTATCTTTATTTTCACAGGGTCAAAACAGGGCGCTGAACCCGAGAGGGCCGAGCGGGAAAATAGTTCAGAGAATCGTGTTGTAACATCATCTGTTGAGCCAGTCTCCACTGAAAATGCGCTCAAATCCGTGGTGAAACACGCCCCGCCAGTCGTGTCGGAAAGCGAAAACGCAGGCACCCATCATATATCCTGGTTCAATGCCTGGACCCGCGATTTAAGCGAACAAATTTCGAAAACGGTGGACTGTGACCATCAGGGTTCACTGTCTGAAATGGTCGCACTGGCCAATGAGAATAGAGCAATCACACGCATCCATGTGATCGGTGAGTGCACAGAGAAAAACCCGGTGGTGATTAACAGAAACAACCTTGTGATCATGGGCGAAGGGCAAACGATCAGGGGCAACGGGGTCGACCCTGTCATCGAGGTGCGCGGCGCGAAAAACATCATCATTAGCGGCTTAACCTTGACCGGCGGCAAACACGGTATTTTTATCGATAAAAACGCTACGGTTGCTTTGAGTCATATTCATGCGACGAAGAATACCGGGAGTGGCATTATGATAGGGGGTGATCTCGACGCGACCACTCAATGGCCAAGTTTTGGTAAAGGTGGCCCAGAGAGTGCGCCAGTCAGTGAACAAAGTATGGGTGAGGCACTGAGCCACTTTGTCACCCAGATGTTAAATAAATGGGATTTTTCATTCATCAAATCTGCGGTGGCGGATGACCCTGTTTGTAGAGAGAATGGGAGTTTTAATTCTCCGGACAGTGACTTTCCTGGTGATACAACTTTTTTTTGTGGGGCTGTGACTGTAGAGGGAAACTTTATTGGAGTCTCTGTGTCAGGAGCAAGTACATTGGAGATTCATGGTCACTTGACTATGCAGAACAATACTCTCGGAATGGGCGTTGAATCTTCTGCCATAAATGTTTATAGCGATGCCATTGTTAGTGAAGGTGAAGGAAGCATGATAAATACCTTTGATGGAGTCTGGTTGCAGAATGACCCGGCCATCCACATCTATATTGATAGCACTTTTATTACTGATAGCCGTATACAATGTGCGTCCGGCGATGTCCAGAACAGTGGTATGTCCCCTCGTGTAATCACTTGCGATTAGCTTGATAGGTGGTGGTGTTCCGTCTTTTAGGCGCTTTTTTTCCGCTAATAAAGCGATGCAAGATATTGAGGTGCAGCAATAGCCGGTATTAGGATCGTTAACAATATTCAGGGGTATGTGTGCCCGGACAATCGATCTACGGGAGATTGAGGCGCGATATTGCGTGCAGGGTGTCGCCAGAAAGGGGTAGTATTGATTGAGGGTGATGCGACGAAAGAGATGCTATATCATCGAACCATCGGTTGTTGATAAACCCGCCGACGTTTAGCACCGCGAATACAACAGGGCCTTTGCCGGGGACGTGAGTGAACTGGAAATATTGACCAAAAAACGACATTAAAAATGGTGCTTGTTCAACTTTCGGCAGGGTCATTGAAGATCTTTCTACGTCTGAAAACATACTACTGACGATAGGTGATACCGCTTTTATTTGTGGCACAGTCACAGTCACTACTAACGGTGTTGGCGTCTCTGTGCTTGAAACCAGCACACTGATCATCTATGACATTTTAACGATGACGGATAACAGCATAGCAGGGATGGTAGTACGTATAAACTCAGTAATCGATGTTTATAGTGGCGCAGCAGTTGCAGAAAGTAGCAATCTATTTGGAATAGTGGTGTTTGAAGATGATGGTTCTGTTGTCAGAAATGATGATGGCGGCATTTTCCCACCTATTACGCCCATGTAAAAATAAAAATTCCCGGTAATCAATGGGTTTTCATCCGGCTGTTTTTACCCCTCCGTGCGATCACATCACAGGCGGAGCCACCGTGATTCAAGGGGGCAATTCACGTGAGCAAGGTGAGCCAGAATGGTACACAGTTAAGCGCGTTTTATTCACCTGCCCCTTGCCGGGGTGGAATGCCCTTTGGATGGCGGGTCAGGGAGGCGCGCGAAGTTAAACAATGGCATCTATCACTCAACGTCCCACCCCAACCTTCCCGCTCAAGGGGAAAGAGATGAGTGCTGACAGATGAATAAATCTTTTCACCCGGCTCTATATCTATGCCTCAGCGCGATGAGTGTTGCCGCTTATTGCCAGGAGACAAACATCACCTCTTCTGGCCTGGGGACGAATATAAACCTGCCGAGGGAGGATGCGGGCCAGTCTTTTTACGACATTACCAGCGCCAGCAGCCGCGGTGGCAATCTGTTTTTCAGCTTTGAGCAATTCAATGTGGGTGAGGGAGATGTCGCCAACTTCATCAACCCCGCTGCGCTGAATATTAATAACATCATCAGCCGCGTGACCGGGGAAGCCTCCGTGATTCATGGCGAGATTAATTCACGGGCGTTTGGCGAGGCCCACTTCTTTTTGCTCAACCCCAGTGGCATCACTTTCGGAGAAGCGGCCACCCTGAATGTCGCTGGCTCTTTTCATCTATCCACCACGGATAGCGTCGTCTTCGAAGATGGCACGGTGTTTTCGGCAGCGCTGCCTGGCCCGGCGACACTTTCATCCGCAGCGCCTGTTTCCTTTGGGTTTCTGGAGAGCAGTACGGAGGCAATAACGATTGAAAATTCCCGGCTTACACTTGATTCAGGTAAGGCATTCTCACTGGTGGCTGCGGATATAATACTGGTTGGCGGTGAACTGAGGGTCACCGATGGCCTGATCAACATTGAAGCGCAAACGCTTTTAATGGATAAGCAATCGATATTGCAGTCTTCTACAGTAGCAGGCAGCGCGCCAGGTAGTGAAAAAAATGGGATTATGATTAACCTGGTTGATGGTCTGGCGCTAAAAAATGGCTCTCAAATAACAAGCGGCGTACGAGTTGAAGGCATTCATGCCGGCGACATATCCATCACTGTTGACAGTGGTGAGGTTAAAATAGCCGGTGAGTCTCCAGGGCTGTTTTTTAATACGCCGAGTCAAATCAATAGCAGTGCTGGTGGTGGTGGCATCGCCGGTAACATCTCTATTGCCGCTTCAAAACTTGAGCTAACGGATAGCGGAGAAATACAGGCAACCAGCAGTGGCTTGAGCGAACAATCTGAAGCAGGTGATATCACGCTATGGGTGGATGAATTAACCATCGATCAAGGAGGCCTAATTGCAAATCGTACCACGGGCAGTGGCGCAGGGGGCACTACCACCATTAACGCTAATACGATCAACATCAGAGGTGAAACCCCGGCCATTCTGAGCGCAACCACAGGCCGTGGTAATGCAGGCAATATTATGATTCGGGCCAAAGAGCACCACCTGGTGATTAAAGGCGATGGCACGATCTCGGCAGAGAGCGCAAGCGATGCTACCGGCAGTGCTGGCAGCATCACGATTGAAGCGGCAGACCTTTTGATGACGGATGGGGTGACGCTCAGCGCTAACACATCATCAGTCGGCCGGGGCGGCAGTATCCGCGTGAGCGGTAACAATATTGAGATCAGCAACGGGGTAAACCTCACGGCTGAGAGCCTGTTTGTGCAAGGGAGTCTGCCCCTCGGCAGCGATGCGGGTGCTGGTTGGGGTGAATCCGGCAGCATTGCTGTTACCGCCAGCAATCGCCTGATTCTTGATAATAGCCGTATCAATTTAAACACCCAGCAAGCCGATGCGGGCAACATCGTGATTCGTGCCGGGCGTCTGTTTCGCATGGTGAATCAGTCTGAAATCACCACCTCGGTGGCGGGTGGCGATGGCGATGGCGGTAACATCCGCATTAATGAGACCATTGATGCCAATATCGTGATCCTGAGTGACACCAGCACCCTGCGGGCGAATGCACGGCAGGGGGCGGGGGGCAATATCAATATCAAGGCCTATGCATACATCATCTCGCCCGACAGCGTGATGGATGCCTCCGCAGGCCCGGCCGGGCTTGATGGCGTAATCACAGTGAGCACCCCGGATGTGGATGCCACCACGGGCATTTTGCAACTGCCCGACGCCTTTCTCGACCGCTCGGCGCTACTCGAAAACCGCTGTGCACTGCGCACCGCGAGTAACCGCAGCAGCTTCTTGATTAGCGCCAGGGGGCGTGAGCCAGGCCCGGATGCGTTGTTGGTTAGCGATATTTCAACTCTGGTTTCAACCCTGGATGAGCTGCCCAGCACAGAAATGTTAGCACAGCTCACCACGCGCTGCTGGTGACTTTAAGGCACGAAAATCAATCGGGCATTCATCACTTTTTTACCGCCATTACGGGTTCCCACGCACCTGCGTGGTGACCCATACCGCATCAACAAAACCACCTGCTGTATGCATTCCCACGCGGGAGCGTGGGAACGAGAAAATATCAATGAATGACAATGCCGTTCATCCGTGGCAGCTCAAAAATGTTGGTAAGAAGTATTTTGTTAGCCTTGTTACGCATACAACTTAACTTTCAATATTTGATTTAATAGCCTGAAATGTTTATCAAGAGAATAGACCTTGCATCGATTCTGTTTTGCATTTTGCGCGATGATTAAATCAGGAATACCTACCCCATTGACACCTTCTTTTAAGCACTTCACTTGATATTCAATTATTTCCTCCCAACGAATTTCCAGTGGCATTCTACTCACTTCATAAAGGAGCTTAATGACCTTGGTTTGCTTCTTGATTTTCAGGTAAGGAATCAGTTCAGCTAAAATGATATCGTTGGTGGCAACCAGGTTTTCATCGATCAAAAAATCGAGGGCTTTTGAATGATCACCCGCCCTGAAATAATCAATCCATATTGATGTATCAACCAGTACATCCACTCAATGGCGATCTCTGAGTTGATTTAAATCAATCTCTAAATCAATTTTTCCTTTGTATTTTTTAAGGCCAAAAATCTTTGATTTTCTGACCATCTCTTCCAGCGCCTTAATAATGACCGCTGTTTTTGTACCGGTATGAGTCACCTTCATCGCTTCATTGAGCAGGTTCTCAGGTAGATCAAGGGTTGTTCTCATATTTATTTCCTTATGTCATGCATACGATTTTATAATAGAATGCATCACTATTCAAGCGGCTATCAAACATTCGAGTAACTACTCAGCTCACCCCTGAAACCCGCCATTTCTGCGTTAAAAAATAGTCATTTACACTTGTAAACTCACATTTTCCGCCTTGAACTGACAAATTTCAGGGGCAATCTGAGCAGTTACCGGTAATATTGACTGCTCGCTGAGTAGTTACACATTCGACAGCATCATTCGTTAAAAACTCACCTCAAGGCTGAAATGAAAACCGTCATCCTGCAGGCTCTTTTCTTTACCGACGACAACATTTTTTAATGCATGGCCCCAGTACAACTGGCTGCGTAGCGAGCGGTTCGGATGCCAGCGCAATCCAAGGCCGACACTGGAGATGCTTTTTAATGCCGGCCTGGGTTTTGAGACATGGTCACCCCCACCTATATCGTAAAAAGCAGCGAGCTGAAATTTTTGGCTCACCACGGGAACGCGTATTTCCAGGGAACCCATCCAGCCTTTATCCCTGACCATCAAATTCTCTCGATAACCGCGCACACTGGACGCCCCGCCCACGCCAAACTGTTCCAACGGCAGCAGTGAATCGTGAGTGAATTGAAAGTCACTGCGTGCCACCAGTTGCATACCACGCCTTGAAATGCGTTGCACCCACTGTAACTGCCCCAGCCAGGCGCTGAATGTTCCATCGGGAATGCCCGCTTCATTGCTCGTTGCATTGAGTGCGTCCAGCCCCACACTGATCCTGGAGCGTATCGCCAGTACTCGGTTATCTTTGCGGCTGAGCCACTCTTGCCCCAGGCGTAGTACCGCCACGGTGGTTTCACCTTCTTTGGAGCCGATAGAGGGGTAGGGTTCATTGCCTAAAAAAACAGTTTTACTATGACGCCGGTCCAGTGCCAGCGAGTGGCTAAAGTGGCCGCTTAAGGTGCGCCACAAGGGATGTGTCAGGCTGATGCCCCAATTTTTGCTTTTGCTTTTAATATCGATGGCATCAAAAGGTTCTTCGATAATCAATGAATCACTGCGGCTTAGGTAGAGAGCCAGGCGTGTATCCTGTCGATTCAGCGGCAGGGTATAATTCAAGCGCATATCATCCAGACCTTCTGTGATGCCGTATTGAACAGTGATGGCATCACCGTAGCCAGAGATATTCAGATACGAGCCCCACAGTTCACCGCGCAGTTCGCCGACACTGGGCGAGCGCCGGTTGTTAACCCTAAACCCAAACTCATAAGGGCGGCGCTCATCAATTATCACCGCCAGAATACTCTCTCCACGCTGTATGCCAGGGTTCAAATGTGCATTGATGCGATTGATCAGACGATCTTGATGGAGTAATTGTATTTTTTTCTGAAGCGTCGGCAGGTGTAGCGCTTTGTGCGGTGGAAAGGCCAGCCGGCTGCGAATATAACGCGGCTTCAAACGGCGATTACCGCTTATTTTGATCTCATTCAGATGACCTTCAATAATATTAATCTTGATCACGCCACTTTCGATATCCTGGTCAGGAATCATCGCTCCAGAGTTGATATAGCCATGCTCAACATAGTGCCGTGTCAGTTGACGGCGCAGTGCCTGCAATTCATCGGAAGTGATGTGACGATGTTCATAAGGGCCCGTAATATGGCGTAGCTGTTGATCTGAAAACAGCTTGTTGCCACTCAGCTGAACGTGTTTAACATACAGGCTCTCTTGTGCAGAAAGATGTTGAGCAGGTGTCTGGATAACGGCCGGAAGCACCATATTTTTTTGTGGCGCGGCAGGCAGGTCTGTGTATTCAGGCAGCGGCGGCAGATCGCCGCCAGGTTTTTCTGGCACAAAGTGAACGGCGGCTTGCGCCATAACAACCGAACTGGCCATCAAACAGCCTGCGAATAGTCCGATATTCAAGTAGGGTTGAATAAAATGCTTGGAAAAAAATCTCATTTATTATAGTGTTATACAGGCGTCTTTCTGCGATTTTTATGCCTTGACATTAAGCTTCTAAAAACCTTTGCACTCGCATTATAGGCCAATTCAAAGTGCTCATGTAGCATCTTAAGTATAATCGCACTATTATCGAGGGAAGTATGATCGAACGTGACCCACTTTTTTCTGAGTTATCATCGGATGATATCTCTCTGATAGCAAGTTACGGAAAAACACTCAACTACCGCAAGCATAGCATCATCATCAATAAAGGTGATGAAAGTAACTGCTTGTATATCGTGCAGCAGGGACGGGTGAAGGTCTATGTCAGCGATGAGTATGGCGCTGAAATCATTTTGCGCTACGAAGGGCCAGGGGAATACTTCGGTGAACTGGCGCTGGTTGACGAGGCACCCCGTTCAGCGTCTGTAGAAACGCTTGAAGACACCCGATTAACCTATATTTCCAGAGCCAGTTTTGAGGCCTGCCTGCATGACAAACCCGAAATTTCAGTCAAACTCATTCGCGCCATGATCACACGCATTCGCAGTTTGACAGAAGAGTTATCCGATTGTGCCTTGAAAACTGTTTATCAGCGGGTACGTGAAAGACTCACTAAAATGTCAATCGAGCAAGATGGAAAACGGGTGATTCCACAGAGTATGACGCACCAGGAGATCGCGGGACTGGTCGGCTCAAGCCGCGAGATGGTCAGCCGGTTAATGAAAAAACTGCAAAATGGCGGTTATATCTCAGTAGAGAAAAAGCATATTTCTATTCTTAGACAGTTACCGCGCAATATACCGTAGAATTAAGGGGGGGGCTAGCCGACGCGTGGATGGTTTTTTCTCACCCCGAACCGGCCGAGGTGAGCAATGCAGATGATACTAGCGTTTAATGGTCACATTCAACACGGCCTCCGCTTGTTGTACCGGGGTGAAAAATGACTGTACGCCATTAGAGCCGCTATGTACTCCCCAGGCAGTGTAGTTAAATGACCAGCCGCCACCGCTGTCGCCTCCGATGCTGTCATCACCCGAGACACGCACGAGGTTTCCTACGGTGCCGATCGAATAGTTTACAATTACGTTTGTCGCCTGCACAGTATGGTCGCAAGTACGCTTATTATTCGAACGTCCATATTCACACACTCTCGCGCCCCACATCGTCCAGGTTGAGCGGATACTGCTTACATCACGAATTTCTCCCTCGCGTGCGTAAAAATCGTCAAGCTCAAGGTGGTTGGTGGTGTGGTATTCCACGTCGCCCAGCAGGCTGAACTCCTGGTCTCGCCAGTTCATGTTAAAAACAAGCCCGCCTTCCTCTTCGAACTGGGTAAGACCGTTGCAGTGTGCGGCGGTGATGATGCCATCCCCATTCGGGCCACTCACCGACCAACCACTGGTACACCAGCGCGTGCCGCTTGATAATCTGACCCAGTTACCGCCTCGGGCATGATCGAACTCCATGATCGGCCCGTCGCCTCGAATGGTTTTAATCTTTATATTTTTTCGGCTCAGCGAACGGACTTGCTCACTTAACGCTGTTCCCTTGAGTTCATTTTGAATGGCCTGCAGAACCTGTTGAGGATCTGGATTTCTGGCATGCTCAGGAATCTTGATATCAAGCTGAATGAGATCATTGATGACATCGTAAAACGATGAAGAGTTGATATAGCCCAGTTTTCTTAACCCTTTAGCAGCCGCCTCTGCGCGTTTTATCTGATTTTTAAGGGAGATTGTGGCACCGCCAGTGACCGAAACATTGGCGGGAACTCTTTTTTGACGCATATCCTGCGCAACGCCAGCCGGTATTTTACCCACAAACTGAATAAATGATTGCGTCCCGGGTGCTGGCTCTTGCCACATCCGCGCAATACGATCTTCATAACGGGCAATCACTCTGTCACCGTAACGTGCAAATGCATCCTGAGCCTTGATGGCACCTTCGGCCTCTGCGTAGCGCATGCCGGATTCCTTTGCGAGCAGTTCAACATCGACCGTCATGCCTTTGCCGCTCGGTTGATCTATGCGGTTAGAGTAATCCTCCATAGGAGCAATTTCACTATTGTCTACCGCCTGTTTAAGTGCTTCAGGATGGGGATACCAGATATCATCTGTGGATTTGTCGATACCATTCGCGCCGACCGTAGCGGGTACTGAAAGTGCAATAAAGTATGCAAGCGGTTTTATTAGCCTGCTGTATTTTCCATTCATTTTTTTATTCTCCATGATTTAATGATCCGCGATTAATATTAACCTGTATTTTCAGCTTTAAGGCATCTCACTATTCAGCTACCTTAAGAGAAATTCTGCTGAATACAATGACAATAGGCTGTGCCTTTTGATACCGATAAAGTGTGAAAAATCACAATGAGCGCTAGAGCGTAAAAAGACATGTGGGTCATGTTCTACAGAACATTTTATTGCCAAAAAATCAGCTTAAAAAAATGGCTACGTCGTATGCCTTTTTAGTCGACAGGCCGATGTATTACTGGGCACTGATTTTTCCAATGTAGGTGATTTCGACCGGTATTTTGAATATTTCTTTTGGCAGTTTGGCCTGAACCTGCTCCACAGGGGCCGAGGTGTTGAGCATAAGACAGACCTCGCCCTTTTCATTCAAGCCGGTACTGATGGACTCAATCCCTTCTGTTGCCATGATCTCATCATCAAATTTGGCGCGCACCTGCTCTATTGTCTCTCTCTCTTCTTTCAACACCTTTCTCCTCGAATTTTCTAGGATAATGCTCAATTGCACATTCAAAAAAACCCCCGCCCCACCAAACCAATGGCGAAGCGGGAGCGTTAAATCAAAGATTAAAACACGTGAACATGCGGCACACAGAGATAATTGGCCGCCCCGGTAGAAAAGTCATTTTTTACATAGGAACCGCCACCCTGCGCACGTGCATGCAGCTGTATACGTGCCCGAACGAAGGCCCAGTCACCACCAGCGAGCAGGTAGGAGTTATTGGTATGTCGGTCGATATCAAACCGTCTGGTGCGATTGATATTGCCACCCCGCTCATTGAGAACGTTGACGCTGTTCCAGCCCTTCCAGTTGTACTGATAGCAATTTGTTTGCACCGTGATCACCGATTTGGCGTGCTTACAATTATACCATTTGTCGTTTGCCTTCACGGTATAGTAGCCACGAAAGCGGAAAAGCGGGCGGATACTGTAGAACTTGGTGACCGCCGGCCTGAACCAGAACCCGAACTCCGCGTGGCTCGTGATGCTCCCGACCCCGCCAGTACAGCCCCAGCCGCCACCATTAGCAGAATTCCAAAGATTTCTGCAGCCCAGGAAATTCCTCGAGAGCGTGGATTGTGCACTGATCAGGCTATCCTGTTGATCGTCGTCCGAGAATACACCTGACCAACTCGGCTCTAACTTGAAAGTGTCCGGCGGCAGCAGGGCTGACGATACATCGAGGCCACCATCAAGGTCAACGGGGAGCTGAGAAAGCTCATCCATGTTCGCAATAGTGGCTTCCAGTTCGCCATGACTGATCTCGTTCTGCTCGCGCTCAAGCGCATCAAGTTTGGCAATATTGACGCCCATGGCTTCCAGCTCAGATCTGTCGCATGGCATCGCCTCTGCCGCCCTGGCCGCCGCGCTTTTTTCTGCAATGGAGACGGCCATCTCCTGGTGGTTCTCTTCGGTGATACCACGTGTGATTTCTTCATGCATGCGGATTAATTCATTTGATATTTTCATCTTCAACTCTCCCTGATTATTGGATGTACTTTAAAATCGCCTTACGCAGTGACAATCTCTACGCCAAGCGCCATCAACACATTGTTGATATTGTTGTGGACGGTGACCCTGCTCGATCCCGCAAACAATAGGCCCGTTGCTTCTCTTGTGCTGCGTTCTAACAGCAAGGAACCCGAGTCCCCCCCTTGAGACATAGCCGTGGTCAATACCTGATTGCGAAAATACGCGATGCCTGATGCGCCAAAATTGACCGCGATCGTCGCATCGATGCCGATGACCCTTCCGCTCGTGGTTTCCGTGGTGCGACCGCTCTTGGTCACAGCCATTCCGAGGGTGGCTTCAGTCGTGCCTTTGGGAATCCCCAGGCCGACAATAGAGGCGGTAACATTTCTCAGATCGCTGGGCCGTGCAATCGCGGCATCCACCAGATTGTGTGCGGCGCGATCATTGAATCGAATCCGTACAAACCGGGCCAAACGGGCGATGGTGTCGTTGGCGACACTGCCACCGTCCACCCGACCCGGTTGCAAAATACGGTCGCCGATCACGGCGGCATTGGCGTTGGCGAATACATGGTTATTGCTGAGGATGTAGATGCGGCATGGCGAGCAAGCATCCCTCACCAGGCAACCAAATGTTCCTGCCGTTATCCTGAAATGTCCCATGCTGTAACCGGGTTTTGCCGGACGTATTCTGCTGCTAAATGCCTGTGCTTCGACGTCACCAACTTCAACCACATCAGTCGTTACGTCGTCGAGTGTCTTGGGAATCTGCTCGCAAGAGTCCAATGACTTCACGGCTACCTTTTTTCTCACATAAACACTGATGCAGTGCTCCTTTGTCTCTTTACCTTTTGTTTCCTTATAGCCAATGCCCAGGCCGACGACATTGGGCAGTTCGAAAATGCTGTCCTCCTTGTCATCTTTGACTTGTTGGATTTTTGCGAATTGAATAGTTTCTTTTTCATGTGCCATCATGGCTCTCCTTGGTATGTGTGGTATCACTTCCGTATATTTCTTGTTGATGAGCCGGGCGCCGGATCTAGAACCACATGACGGCTGTCCGATTTTTTTGCAGAAGAAATATACTCAGTGGGTGAAACTATGAGCGAATCAAGCGGCGTGTACTGTGAAGGATTACTGGAAGTTTTGTGATTTAATCACTGTTTTTGCGTTGTCGATTTCTTAAGCAAAAAGGGGGGGAACTATTTTTGAGCAGCGACTTCCCGCATTGATACTCATATGCTGAGCTTTATTGATGCCCGAGAAGGTTCGCTCAATATTCTTAAATAGTGAGAGAGGACTAAGACTAAGGGGTCAAATCTTGACTTAACATATCAAATAGATTTTTCAACATCTTATCTTCCTTCATTCTGTTATTGATGCGTCTAATCGTTTGAGAAATGGTGCATTTATACCTTTATGTGATATTTCGCTATTCAGGGAAAGGGCTTTGCTATATGCCGTTTCTTTAAATTCTTTTCCGCCCCATATTGCTGGCTGCCGTTGGCTTTGGTAGAACTGTTGAGTTTCGTCATCTACTCTCATTGCGACATAGCTGCGATATGATTGATAACGCTGTACCGTGCCTAATTCGCCGTATACGATTTCTCGATTTAGCCATTCGGGCGACTTCTGTTGGTTGATGTATACCGGGTAGCTTGACCATTGGTAGGCGGCTAGCTGTTTGACGAGTGATGTACGTAGTTCGATGGGGTTGCGATGTATATAACGGCTGAGTTGCATTAGATATGCTGTGCTCATCCACTAAGATCGCTTTATATCGCCCTCGAAACAATGAACCATTGGTCTTTTTCAGTCGATTGTGCCGTTGTGTATAGACCCCATTAATATGGCGCATTGCTCGGCTTAGGTTCCCCCACGGGGTCTTCACGAGTAAATGATAATGATTCCCCATCAAGCAGTAGGCATGTATTTCTAAACCAAAAAGCTGATGTGCTTCCTTTAAACATTTTAAGAACGCATGGTAATATTCATCAGCCGTATAAATACCTTGCCGCCCTCTGCCACGATTCATTACGTGGTAAAAGGCATTCTCATACTCAATTCGGAGGGGGCGTGCCATTTTAATAAACTAGCTTGCTATTTATGTTATATCAAGACTTGACCCCTTAAGACCTTATCTTCCGCTACATGCCATCCTTATAACCCCGGAGGATCTTTTCGCTCTGCCCATTTGCACCGCTTTATTTCATCTGTGCTCGATTGAAAAGTTTCAGTTTTCCCCTTCAAGTCAGAGGGTCAACATCCTCAATAAGTTAACGAGGCTAATACCGGTTCACTTGCGTTACGGCCTGTAGCTTTGCCCTTACAAAACTTACAGCATTCAATTACTCAAATACTGCTTTGTGGTGCTACCGGGATGAATGGGTAATTCCCCGGACAGGACTTTAACCTGCTAGATAAGTTGCCGGTAACGGCGTACGACTTGACCCCTTTTTCTTTGTCGGGATAGGTGATTTTGGTAAGGCGGTCTTGATGGTCATAGTCAAAAGCGAGCATCGAGCCAGTGGCGAAGTTTTAACGGCCATTATATGTTAAGTCAAGATTTGACCCCCAAGTT
>NVTY02000050.1 GCA_002401765.2 Thiotrichaceae bacterium | reverse complement strand
GTACTCAATGAAGGCATTGCACGCCAGGCCAATGCAGAAGACGAATGCAGCGGGCGCTTCTGGGAAGGGCGCTTTAAATCCCAGGCGCTGCTGGATGACGCCGCCCTAATTGCCTGCATGGCATATGTCGATCTAAACCCAGTTCGTGCAAAAATGGCAAACAAACCCGAAACATCCGCCCACACCAGCATCAAAAAACGCATACAAAAATCTCAAACAGCCCATAGCCCTAATCATCCACAACAGCAGGTCAAAACACTTTTGCCGTTCGCCGGTAACCCACGCGAAACAATGCCCAAAGGACTTCCCTTTAAACTAACCGACTACATCGAGCTGGTTGATTTAAGTGGACGTATTATCAGAGAGGACAAAAGAGGTTTCATTGACTCAGCACTATCACCCATTCTTCAGAGACTAGACATTGAACCAGAACACTGGGCTTATCTGATTAATAATTTTGAAAGTAAATTCAAATCATTTGTGGGCACCGCGTACAAACTCAAGCAAGTATGCCAGTCACTCGGCTATCAACGGATTCCTGGCATACGTGGATGTGAAACTTATTTTCCGTAACTAAACATGCAGCGACTTAACGTAAAGAATGATCAATGCCATATTGAGTGTTGCTGGTGAGTGGATTTCAGAAAGTAGGGCGGGGCTTGATCGATAGATGGCTACTTTCAATAGAATCGTAAACATTTTGCAGTAATTCCACTAAATTCAATCGACAGATATAAATCTGGTAGCTTAAAATAAGTATTTTAAAATGGATGTCTTGTTTAGCGTTTTTAGCGGCGTAGATGTCTTGTTTAGCGACCAGCACCCGATTAGTCATACCTAGGTTTTCAATCACCCATCCTGTCGGTGAAATGTTAATCCCCCATTTCCCTAAACAAAGCAGTTCCATAAATCATATAGAGAATAGTCCAGCAAGGTACTTTGAACTAACTGGAATCGCCACTGCGCAAAGCATCATCAAAATTGGCGAGCAGACAATGCTGGTGGCTGATGATGGCAGATTTTCCTATCCAATGAGATTAGCGCATGGCACACAGTCACTGCAGATTGAGATTCAGGACCCGCAAGGCTTCCCCTATGCCAAAGTACTGACCATGAATATTCAATCTCACGAACAGAACAGACAGATATATCTAAAACAACCAATACCCTAACTGCAGCTCAACCTGCCACCCAGCGGATTCACCATTAGAGAAGGTGACTACACCTTTAGCGGTAACACATCACCCGAGCACGCGGTGGTGATTAACAACAGTGTGGTCAAAATAAATGCCAATGGAGAGTTTAGCCACACACTCACATTAAAAGAGGGCCAGAACCCTCTTCATGTCAAAATAATTGATCGTAGCGGCTATGTCAGCACTGTTGAGCACATGATTGGAGCAGGCAAACCCAAGTTATTTTTCATGGCATTTGCGGATGGAAAGTTCAGCCAACTCAATACCAAAGGCTTTATTCAGGGAAGCGGATAGAAGAGCAGCCGCGAGTTCTACAGTGAAGGACGACTCGCCTTTTACCTCAAAGGCAAGGTGCAGGGGAAGTATCTAATCACTGCTGCACTCGATACTGGCCAGGGAGAAATGAGTTCACTCTTTAATGACCTAGATGATGATGGCAGCAAAAGGCTACTCACTAATCTTGACCCCGACCACTACTACCCTGTATACGGCGACAATAGCACCATTGTTTACGATACCCAAAGCCAGGGAAAGTTCTACTTAGCGATCGACAGCGATACCATCCACAGTATTGTGGGAAATTACAAACTGAACCTATCCGACAATGAACTCACCGCTTACAGGCGCGCGCTCTATGGCGCACTCTTTGAATATAAAAGCCTTAGCCGCAATAAGAATGGTAATCCAGATACCCTTATCAGGCTATTTGGCGCACAAACTCGTTATAGCCATGTTCGTGATGAAATGCGCGCAACAGGTGGGTCACTCTACTATTTAAGTCAACGTGAGATTATTGAAGGCAGTGAGCAGGTAACGCTAGTCGTTAAAGACAAAAATACAGGCCTAACATTAAGCAGGCAGCCGCAACAACAAAACATCGATTATTCGATTAAATACCTAATGGGTAGACTACTCTTCAATCGCCCGATTTCAAGCAAGCAACAAGATAACCCTGTTATTAATAGTGCGTTGCTAGCGGGTAATCCTGTTTATGTTGAAGTCGATTATGAATACCACGTTACCGCCTTCGAAAAAAAGGCAAGCGGTGCTCATCTACGACATCAATTAACAGACCCGCTGTCCATTGGAGTAACCCATGTGAATGACGAGCTATCGTCAGGGCGCTATGAACTTCAGGGGCTCAATGGTGAAATCAAAATTCTCAACAATAGTCGAATTATTGCAGAAATTGCCAAGAGTCTCGGTAGTGAAGGCAAAGTCTTTAACAGTAACGATGGCCGCCTCACCTTTAGCGCCATCAACAGCAACCAACAGAGTGGCCAGGCAATTAAGATTGCGGCTGAGATTGATATTGGTGAGTTCAGCGGCAAATCTAATCGCATAAAGGCTGGTGCCTACATCAAAAGACTCGATGCAGGCTTTCAGGCAAGCGGCAATAGTAGCGACCAAGGACAACAGAAAGCGGGCGTCAACCTAATGGTACGCGTTACCGATAAAAACACCGTCAGGCTAAAATATGACCAGGCTCAAGGCTCTGATTTAGCCCTCAACGGCCGTGTTGATTCATCACAACAAACCAGCGCCCAATGGCTATATCAGGAAGAGCAGTGGTCACTGACAGGTGAATTTCAAGACCAGTTATCAGAAGACCATCACGGCATAAAACGATACCGGGAAAGTTTAGCCGCAGCCGCACTAACCAGTGCGGTAAGCAAAAAACTTGAGGCTACTGTCCGCCATCAGACAACACTTGACGGGCTTCCAAATGATCAAAGCACCATCGGCCTTAAATACAACATCAGTCAACATATCCATTTACATGGCAGCGCAACCAGCGGGGATCAGGGCGATGCTGGTGAGGCACGCCTCAGCTATCGCAGCAAAAAAATGAGCCTCTATCTGACTGAGCGAGTTAATGATGATCGGTTAGGAAAAACAACGTCCACGATTATTGGCGGTGAGACCTCAGTCGCAACGATTGCAGGTGCACAGCATGGCAAAATCTATAGCGAATACCAATGGGGTAATAGTCACCATGGTGATCAATCCCACGCCTTGATTGGTGCCGAACAACAATGGAAAATAGAGCATGGCTGGAAATTTAATCTAGGTTCAGAATATTCCGATATCAGTACCTCTAAAAGCATCACTCGTCGTAATACATTGGTTGCAGGAATCTCTTATATGAAAAAAGGGCTAAAGGCGAGTGCACGCCATGAAACTCGAAATGACCACGGTAGCGAGCGAAAAAGACAGGTGATTACCTCGAATAGCATCGAATACAATCTTAATCCCGACTACATTGTATTCGGAAAATATCGTCGCAGTGTCACCCGAAATCTGAGCAAGAGAAGTGATGATGCAAAGTTTGATGAGCATAGCATTGGGCTGGCATACCGGCCAACACGCCATGACCGATTCAATGCCTTGACGCGCTACACCCGCCTCAGCGAGTTAAGGCCACTGAATTTAGATACCCCCCCAGCCATCAGCACCAAAATGGATGTGCTCTCCATTGAGTGGTCATACCAGTTCACTAAGCAAATCGAATGGGCGGCTAAACAGGCGGTCCGTGCTACAACAGAACAGACAGGAAGCTTACCCGTATTTAAGGCTCAAACACATCTATCCATTCATCGGCTCAACTACGGGCTGCCATGGCAGCTTCATGCAGGCTTGGAGTACCGTATATTGAAACAAAAACAAGTAAACGATCAGCGCTCCGGCTGGCTATCAGAGATTAGCTGGCAAGCCAACAACCATATGAGACTTGGCCTCGGTTACAATTTCACCGACTTTAGTGACAATGAATTTTCATCCAATGATTACTCAACCGAGGGCTGGTTTATCAGAGTGCAGGGCAAGTACTAGCATCCACGCATTGTAATGCCTTAATTTTGCCATCGCATCCTCTTAATATTTCCACCTAAATTAGTCAGTTCACTGCCTACAATCGATAGAACCTTTCGACTGAAACTACTTGACCACTACAATAGCCCCGCCAAAGATAATCATCAATATATCGGAAATCGACCCTCAAACTAAGAGGAAAATGCAGCCAGCCATATTAACGGGATAGCTTGCCATACCAGATAAAGTAGTGATGCGTTAGTACTCCCTAATATTCAATATCATTGGCTACAAACTACTAAATTTAATAGTTCTCATTAATATAGTGGATGCAAGCAGCATAAGATTCAGCGCGGCCACCGCTCGTACTAAGCCCATAGCGCTCTATTTTATCATTTATCGCCTGGATAATATCGCTAGCTGAACGCCCATTAAACTCAACCCTCGACTTAACAAAAGCGCCTAATTTCATATGCTCATAATGGATATGCCATACACCCCCTGAACCCGCATCCATTTTCTTTAACTGCGCCAGGCGTTGAAGTGGCGGGTTATCCACCGAACTTTTCCCTGAGACTGCTGCAGACTTAGCAAACGCCTGCAAGGCGCGCTCACCCATCGTGGTCGCTTCATTTTCCAGCCCAGGGTTATCATTAACCGCAATGCCTGCCACATGGGTGGTCGGCTGCACACGCCCTTCCATTTGCTGCACTACATGCCCTAATTCATGCGGCAAATGTTTCTCCTGCCCACTGCCCAGATGAATATCAGCGCCCTGCGCATAGGCATGCGCCTGCACACTGGCCGGTTGAGAGGAGTTATAGTGAACCTTTACATGATCCAGAGAGTGGCCAGATAGCCCCTCCATCCCTGACTTTAAATCATCCGGCAAGCCGGTTTTATTATCCTTCTTTTGCAGCGGCTCAAACTTACCCTGAATCATCTCCTCTTCTTCAACGCGCTGAATAGGGTCAAACTTACCCTGAAGCAGCTCTTCCTCTTCAGCACGCTGCACAGAATCAAATTTTCCCTGCACCATCTCTTCCTCTGTCGACAATTGCGCAGGGGCCGTTGTACTATCAATCGATGCCATCAACTGGCGTTGCGCAATCGCGGCGCCACGGTTATCAACCATCGCAGGGGTCAATGAACTAGCCTCGCGCTCATCCATTGCATTATTGGTACTGGATTTTTCTAAAGTACTCGCCGCTCTGTCAATAAACGATTTCATTGCCAATCTCCTTATTGTGACCCAAGATAATATTCATAGCCCCACACGCCCCAGGTAATCAATATTAGACTCCCGAGTACCAGCGGCCAGTAGGCCACCTTGGGAATAATATTATCGTTATATGAAATAACTCTACTCCAACGCGTCGCATTAATCGAGAACAGATAGGTATTAGCGGTTGCGGTTACCAACAGCCCATACATCAAGACATAAAAATACTCGATATAGACAATGCTTGCCCCCGCAAACTGCTCTCTCAACTGAATATGTGCCAACATTACAACAAAGAAAAGTGCGGAGCTGGCACCTATAAAACCAGATGTACTGAAACCAAGTTTACTCGAAAGTTCCTCTTTAGCACTCACCGTTAACAGTGCCGCAAATAATAACGTGGCCACCAAAAACAGCGGTAATAGATACACGATAAACGCATTCTCAAATTTCCGTTTCACCACAAAATTATAATGGAGCTCAGGAAACCCCGACTGGCCAATATAATCGGATATCCCAAAATCGGTATCATAACTCGAGAGCTTATAGTCGAAGTAAGTGTTTTTACGCACCCACGTACCCAGCACAATATTTTCTTCAATACCAAATATATCGTGCTCTCCGGTGGCCTTGTACGATTCAAAATCGGGCACCAGCACAATATTCTGTGAAAATTCCTTTGGCCACATCCGCACCCACACGGTCTTATGGTCAAATGGATAAAGGGTATAATCAAATGGCTGCTTAAGCGTCGCCTCAAAATACCAGCCAATCACCTCGTCATTACCGTCTGCAACACGATAGACTTCGCGCGGTTTAATATCACTGCCCGAATTAATCTGTTCAGGAAGAATAAAGCCAATTTCACCTTTCTTTGGCTTTATTTCATCATGTACACCATCCGTGTAGCGCTGCCAGATATAACCGGTCAGATGTACTTCACTAGAATTGAAAAACTGCAGTGACTGAATAAAAATCCCCGTTTTAATCTTGATGGTCGGTTTAGCACCCGGAGAAGAAAGATTCAGCGGGGCTTCCCAATATTCTTTCAAATATTCATTCGTTGCCGATTCATTGACCAACTGGGGAGGCTCAACATCATACTCATTCATTTGAACCCATAAACTGACCAACACAAAAATCAACAGCGTTGACACTGCAACGGATAAAAACCACCAATTCGTTTGCTTCATTTATGAATTTCCTTTTCTAAAATCTATATTTTCTATATCCGACAGCCATGATCAAGATTCAACGATTTTATTCTCGGCAGATAAAAATAGTAAAATCATCATCCAGATAACCCCTTATCAATTCAACCTTCGGTGACAATGTTTTGCAGAAGGCCATGACCTCTTCAACGTCATGGCCAACCAACAGAGGGTGATCAGGGAAGGTAACAACATCAAGCATATTAAAAGCAAGTGCTCGACTCGCCGAGGCATACATCTTCGCAATCATCTCATTAAACCAGTTCGGTTTTGCACAGCGGTAACCGAGTGCACCACAGGCGATCACATATTCAACCGGCGGCAGTGCCGCTGTACTAAAGTCGCGCTGATAAAAGCGTGTATCAGGTAGCTGCCCGTATCGATGCGCCGCCTCAGTAATAAACTCGGGCATCTGGTCGATGCCAATGTATCTAAACGCTGAGAATCGATTATCGAGAAAACCTTTTAGATCTCCTTGACCACAGCCCAGGTCCAGTACCGAGGCCCCATTCAAATCCGCCACTTCAGCAAGCACTTCGAATCTTTTCTGCTGACTATCATCACCTTTCCAGCCGAGTGATTTTACGGTTCCTGGATTAAACGCCTTAATTCGATGGCGGTGGTAATGCATGATGGTCGCTTTTTCAATCAATTCCATTTTAGAACCCCCATAACAGACAATAAACCTGCTTAAACCGCTGCCGCAACCACAATCACAATATTCACCCCAATAAAACCGACAATAAAGAGCACTAAAGAGATGCGATCAAAGGTGCGGGCATGTTCCACATCGTTTGTTGACTCAGCGATATGAGTCGAGATTATGGTCGCAAAGACAGTTAATAGAATAGTGACCATGCCAATACCATTAATCATATCGGTCATCGTCACCCGCCCAACCCCCGGCAACTCGGCAAGATTGATGTAGGTGTTCGCCATCGCCGCAAAAAAGGCACCAACACCGAGGCCGATTCGATCACCCGCCCCTGGCGCTAACAGAAAAGCAAGGAAGGCGATGCCAACCGAGGCAAACAGTCCCTGAAACATCTTAAAATAGAGACCCCAGTCTGGGCGCTCAATGCCTAATGCGTAGGTCAATTGTGTATACACCGCCTTCTCAGCTTCAGGTATTAATGGGTCTCCACGGCTAGTCTTATAGGCATGAGGCTTATTCACCAAATCACTGCTATGAATTATATAGCCAGGTACTTTCACACGTGAGCTATAGGCGGTCTCTTTAAAGTCCGGTACATATTGCAGTGCTTTCCACTGATGATCGCTCTCTTCCACTCGGATCGTTAGCTGATGATTATCGAGCGGATAACGTGTGATATTAAATGCCTTGGTGATACGTGCGGCAACGCGGTAAAGGGCATAATGGTTTTCACCGTCACTAGAAGACCTTACCAGGGTCTTTGAAAGTACCTCACCATCAAGCACATGAAATGATTCACCGGGTTTAATCTCATCCCCCGTCCAGTTAAACCAGAGGTAAAAATCAACCGTCCATAGCGTCTCTTTAGTTGAGATCGTTTCAATGCGATCAACATACATTCCCACCTCCACTTGCTGGCTTTCGTATTGTTCACCATTAAGTTGCTGATAGTCTGGCGCTGTCTTTCCCTTTTCCGTTTTACTGGGGTCTATGCGCTCCATATGCCGCTCTTGCGAGGCTATTTTATCTGCATAAAGGCCACTACTCGCCAGATACCCCGCCACCATATAAAAAGTAATCAATAGAGTTAACCATAATATTAGAATCGAGCTATTGTTTTTATTGTGATGTCCCATGCACTAAAGCCCTGTCAGTTAACGTCGCGCTAATAAAATTTACATACCGTAACCATGAAAAATATCCCCAACACACTTGGCCAATAGGCTGCCTGAACCACCAGGCCATCTTTATATTCAAATAACCGCGAGGGTAGCCCCATCGCAAGACGAAATGCATTCAGTGGCACCATTAAAATACAAAAATAGATGACAAAGAAAAAATATTCCAGATAAAAAATCTCGCCTGATGGAATATTTTTACGGATGTCCAGGTGTGAAAAAACCACGATAAAAAACACCGCCGCACAGATACTCAATACCCGACCAATCTCAATCTCCCGTGGCAACAGTGCGAGTGCAAAGAGAATAATGGCGACGATAATCAGCGGGGTAAGATTGGAAATAAAGGCATCAACAAACACCCGTTGAATCCCGATATGGTAATAGAGCGTCGGCAGTATCTCGTGGTCAAGGTTTCGCTTAATACCAAAATCGGTATTATGCTGTTCTTCACGCAACTCAAAAAAAGTCCCTGAAAATTCCCAGCCGGCTAAGAAAATCTCCTTATCAAGGCCCGGTAGCAGTGACGATGCCATTAATTTATAAGCATCGAGGTCTGGCACTAACACCACCATACGATCACTTTCAGCAGGTAATAGCTGAATATTAAGGTGCTCGACCTCAAGCGGGTAACGAGAATAGTCCAGGTTCACTCTCAGTGCCGCCTGGAATCGCCATTGAATGCGCTCTTCACCATTGCGTGTTGAGCGATTTAACTCGGTTGTTTTAAGGTTTTTTGTACGGCCGATGGAGAACCCCTTTTTCATCTCAGCAGGGTAATCAGATGCATAAGCCTGCCACACTCGTCCCGCAATCAATAAATTATTAGCGCTCAGGAATTCAATGGTATCGATATAAATACCCGTCGGCACATAATAGGGTGCGGCCATCTGCCGCTCCTGGCTGCGCAGTGAATAGCCATTCACTACCGCCTTCAACGTCTCTTTATCTGAAATCTTAATGCCCGGCACATTGCTGGATGAATAATAAGTCAGGGCCAGGTGCCATATCGCGCCAATGCCAACCACCAATATCAATGAACATATCACGGTAAATAGCCACACCCTGAAGTGCTCACCATGGTGCGCTCTAAATATGATAAAAGCCGCGGCAATCAAAAAGATCGCCGCTAATAAAATAACCCTGATCTGCTCCTTTCTCAAGACATCAACATCAATCGGTAGATCATCTTTGATAAAGGTATTTTGTAGCGACCAGCCCGAAATAGGCACCGATTCATAGATCAACCATGATGCCTGCCCGGTAGTGGTGCTGATATGATCGATCACCCCGCCTTTTCCTTGCAGGATATCTTTTGCGATGACGAGGCGGTTAGCATCATTTTTCGCTTTGGCCACATCACGGATATTCTTCTTATTTTGCACATACGCCTGGTTTGGGTGATAGAGATAACCGCCTTCACGCGTGGTCAGGGCACCAAAGCCACTCGGCCCCAAATCAAGCGATTCAATAATCGTCTGCACCTGGTTCATGGAGATATCTATGGTCACCACGCCTAAAGGCGCCACCGAGCCTGGCTGATAAAATACCGCTGAGTATGTCACCATATTGGTCTTGGCAGCCTTATCCCAGTAAGGTTCACCCCAGCGGCTGCCTTCTTTCATCGGCAGCACATACCAATCATATTCTGATGAGGTGTAGTCATACACTTCATCAAGACGCAGGTAGATCAGTTCATTATTTTTATCCCTTGTATAATAAGCAGAGTAAAGCTCTCGCGACTCATCATAGCCATAAGGGCTAAAAGTGATGGTACCGCCAAAATAGTGAACATTACTCGCCAATACATCATGCAATAGGCCATACATCTCTTCTTCAGGCAGGCGCCCTTTGCTCAGTTCACTCGCCAACACCTCGGCTGACCGCACCACTTCCATCAGCAACACATCAATCTGCGATACCGCCGCAGAAGTGATCGCCATCAGATCCTTCTTTGCCACCGCATTGATCTCATGTTTATGTACAACATGCTGGTATGACAGCCACAACGTGCCACAAAAACTCAGCACAGCGACCATCACAGCCAAACGGCCCATCCATTGATGCATACTTATCTCACTTAAAACTGGGCTCTTGCAGAGCATTCAATAACATGGATGTTGACAGCGTCACTCTTCTATTGTCGCGACCTGTTCACTCGCATTGAATTGACCCTTGCTAATGATTGAGGCACAGCGTGTTGCCTGTATTCCATCAAAAATACTGTCATCAAGGCCCGATACAATTTTGCTGGTATTCACACACGCCGCCACATCACCGCGCCTTACCTCTGAAAACCAACGGTATTCATGTATCGTTTCTGGACGCGCCTTTACAACACAGTTTCCCCACTGGATATTGGCTGCATTTTTGTTGCCTTCTTTTTCATACACATAGGCGAGAAAGCAATAGGCCATGCCACCACCAATCTGATTTCCAGGGATGCGTTCATCAATCGATATTGCTGTTTTCAGATGCGCCTCCGCCTCAATAAACTTATCTTGCTTAAGCAGTGCCCAGCCGAGATTACGATTCAGTTGATAACGCAGGTCCTGATCCGGTGCTTGCTGTGCATTAGCACGCTGCAAACCCATTTGCAGGTAGGCCTCTGCCAACGCATGATCACTCTTTCGCGTCACCGGGTTCACCCAGTTAATATAGGTACGCCCGAGATCATTAATGCCCTTAACACCGCCCGCCTGTACATTTAGGTAATATTGGTCAATCGCTTTATTCAGCACACCCAAGGACTCATAAATACGACCCAATTCTGCATTAAAGGTTGAGTTACTGGGCGCTATCTCAAGGCCACGAAGAAAGGTCAACTCCGCATCATTTAGGGCTCCCTGACTATAGGAATCTCGCCCCTGCTCTAGGTACACCGTTGTTAAAGAGTTATGAGTGATATACACCGTTAACAGTAATAATGCCGCCATCATGAGCATCACTTCACTTTGAAAGCGCGCCGCTATTTTAAAACGTGTCATAAAATCACGCACCTTCTCCTGCCCTCGCTTGGTTAATGCGCCCTGGCTCACAATCGCCAGGCCACCAATCTGTGCAATCGTGGAGAGCGTTGCGGTCACAGTAAGGCTGCCAACAGAGAGTGCCGAAATAATACTGACCATAAAGCTCGCACCCAACGCTAAAGTGCCCAGCGTTAACGCATCCCATAACCAATCGACCCGATCCCATGCATCGACCTTTCGTGCCGGTTTAAATTGCCACCACCAGGCCGCCTCTTCGCGCTGCAACCTGGTACACCATTTATCAAGGCTAATGGTATTGGCAATCACGTCGCCTAATTTTTTAAGCCGGTGATCGAGCCCGGAAAGTTTCTCATCAACATCAAAAAGGCATAGCAGCTCAATACTTTTTTCATCCGGTTTAACATTAAAAGCCGCTTCCACCTCATCACGCGCCAACAGTAATGATAAGACCTCGTCCTTTTTCAACTTAGAGCGGTCTTTTTCAACTCGCTCAAGCATCACCTGATAATGTGCCAACATTTCAGTCGGCGTACGTGTTTCTGATGCTCTGTTATCACCTAGCATTGCCACATCCAGATCTGCGATCGCCATTGTTCCTTCCTTTATCATGATTGAAAATAGTGAATACCTAATTTCCGCTAAGGAAGCGCTCCCTGCTTAGCGCTGGTGTATTTACGAATCATAAAAAATGCCGCCACGCTAAGTAATGCCCCCACGAAAACAGCATCGCGCCTTTCCTTCCAGAAGGGGTCACACACCAGTGAGGTCATGAACACCATGACCATGGCAAACATATACAGCTTGAAATAAATTGAATGCCGATTATAGAAACGGCGCAAGCGGCGTGAAAATATCGCTAACACCCCATATCCGACGATCAAAATTAACAGCCCATCAAACATCAGCCGTAGTACCTTTCTATTCGGGCAGGCGTACTTGCACAGCCTCGGGTATTTTTCAGATATGGCATTTAGCACACCATTGCCGCTCTTGATAGAAAATTGAGCATCAATAGCCTTTGCGATGGCATCCGCATCCGCATCTGATATTAGCGGCACTGGCCATAAACCAATGCCTGCAAAGTTATTATTAAAATAGATCAAATCATGCTTAAATTGCTCATAAGTTCCTTTAGGGTCTTTTTCATGGCCATGCGGCGTGATGACCGGAATCACTTTACGCAACACCAACATCCGCTCTTTACCGCTAAACTCATCCTCAATTTTACTCCGTAATTTCTTTTTCGTATCTGTCGTCGGTTCACTGAGGAAGACAATCAGCGAATCAACATAAACCAGGCTATCATCGTCTTTTTTGACGAGCAGATCCTTTAGGTTCATAAAAAGATCGTCGCTAGTTTCAAGCACAGAAGTCTCTATATCAAGTAACACATTAATCTTAAGCGACCTATCCTGCTTTGCTAGCTGGGTATGAAGCTGCTTTACAAATCTTACAATGCCCTGCCTGGCTTCTATCGCGCTATTTGCATAGTGATCAAAGTAAAGTGTGACGCCATCCGGCGAAGCGCTAGTGCCATTTAGAAATGGTGCATACGCCATCACGCCGTCCTGTTTATATTCAACCTCAAGTCTTAATTGACGAGCGATTGACCTCACCGCCCGCGTTTGATCGGCATCAGACCAGTTCATCCACTGATCTGAATAAATGACCAAGTCTACTGCTGTTTTATGGCGATGTGCCTTGTGGATGAAATTCCCAAGTTGCCCTTCGCTATTCCAGTGCAATGGTTTTTGAATTTCGCCATTATGATCCACCGTTAGTGCATAGTAGGCGATTCGGTTGATCACACTATAATTGATGGTAGGCACCACCACCGGCGAGAGCTCAGTAGTCTCCGCCTCTATCGGCAAGGCAGCCGCCTGCTGACCAGCGTCTTCGCTCTCCTTCTTCGCTATGCCAGCTGATAACCAGTATGGGTAAAAGCCATATACAGTGTCTGAAAATTCCTGTGCGCAGCCACAATCATCATCATCAAGGACAATATCCTTCAACTCAGACGATGATGTCATCCTCGCCGCTAAGGCTAATGCCTGAGTCAAGGCGGGATACTCATCAGTGCTGATGCTAGCCTTTGCGAGTACCGCCGCTAAAAAGGCGGCCTCATTGAGATAAGGCACGTCAATGATCTGAGAAATATTATCTAACGATGCCGCCGAGGGGAGTGTAGACGCATCATTCGCAGCGTTTTCTTTTGCACTGGCCAGAGCCTGCTCACTTAGCTGGTACCAGCTCGCTGGTTGCTCAGCCGTGAGCATCTCTATTTTTTGGCTCACCACATTCGCGTCTACCACTGCCTGTTCTTTTTTTACCAGCGGCTCTTCTTTTTCATCAGAAGCAATCTCATCTGCTACGGTGCTAGCATTAATTGTATTTTCTACCGCCGCCATCAGCGCAATCTGTTGATCTAACTTCTGGATCAAGCCAATTGCAAAGCCTCCCGATGGCTGTGCGCTTAAACTTTGGCAATATTCGTAAAGCGCCTCTCGCGTTTTTGCCCACAAAAAACCATCAACAGGCACATCACTTTGCAGTACGCCTTGAGCGACCAATGTATTTAAATCTTGCTGTATCCACATCACACGTGTTTCATCAACCGATATTAGATAATCACTGTATGTCTCCCAGTCGAGCGCGGGCTCACAATTAACATCAACCGCTGTGTTCTGTGCCATGGCCCCTGGCACTATCAGACATTGCGAGACAGCTAGTATTGCCACCAATAGCCACTGTTGACCAACGGTTAACGATTTCTTTATTGCACTGATCATGTCCATCCCTAAAGTGTCTTTCCTTCTTTCCTGAGCTCTTTGGTGACACCAGCGAGCAGATCACTATGACTAATCGTATCGCACTCTCTGCGTAGCGCACTGAGCGCGCCATATCTGATGACATTGATAATCGCACCACCTGATAACTCATATTCTTCAGCCAGTTGATGGAAACAGACATCTTTATTTGTTTTGCATTTTCCATTCAAAGCGGCACGCCATAAGCGCCCACGCTCATCGGCATCTGGCATTGAAAAGTGTACTAGCGACTGAAAGCGGCGCGCAAAGGCATCATCAATATTCGCTTTAAGGTTGGTAGCGAGAATCACAATCCCCGCAAAATCCTCAATTCGCTGTAACAGATACGCCACCTCCTGATTTGCGTAACGGTCATTCGAGCTGGACGTTTGAGTACGCTTGCCAAACAACGCGTCAGCCTCATCAAAAAACAGAATCCAGTTCTTTCTTTCTGCCTGATTAAATACATTGGCCAAATTCTTTTCAGTTTCACCGATATACTTTGAGACCACCTGTGACAGGTCAATACGATAGACATCCAAGCCCGTTTCAGCACCCAGCAGTGCCGCAGTCATACTCTTTCCGGTACCCGGCGGGCCATAGAACAACGCGCGATAGCCCGGCTTAATAATGCGAGAAAGCCCCCAGCTGTCCATAATAGTGTGCTGGTGTTTAATCCACTCACTAATATTGGCCACTTCATCCATCACCTCTGGCGCCAATACAAGATCATCCCAACTGAGACGACTTTCGATTCGCTGTGCAGGAAAACCATTGCTAAAGTCTGGTTTGTGTCGCACCCCGACCGTACAACGGTTAACCGTCTCAACACTCACACCGAGTGAGCGACTAAACTGCGCTTCATTAGCGCCCTCATCACCAATCGACAATAAAGCATGGCTAATGAAAGGGTGAGTGTCCTCAAAAAAGCACATTGCCTCAGTACGTTTGATTAAGTCATCCCCTGCAATCAAAAATACAGCGGTTTCACAGGTGGGTAAAAAACCACCATGTACTTTCCCTTTCCAACCACCAAATTCGGCATAAGCGCGTCCGGTTGTGCCATTATTAATCAAAAACATATCCAAGGCTTGCGGCCGCAAATGAGGTACCAATGCAGTCATTAATACCAATCGCTCGTCAAACCCAAAGGAATATTCACTCACAAGGGCTCCATACTGAGATTCAGTATTAAGCGCTGGTGGTGCATGTTGATAGGTGCAGTCGTAGTCACATTCCTGCTCAAAATAGAGCCGGATACGCGTATCCATCACTCGCACCAGCCACTCAACTTCAGACGCAAGTGCGCGCCCATTGTTTGAGGCCATAATAGAATGACTCATCGCCACTCCACATTGATCACTTGTGGCATCCATGAATACTTAACCATGGCATAACTCCACGGCAGGCTGTCTAATAGCACGTCATAACTACGAGATTCGACCAGCAGATACCACTGCTCATTTTTAAACGTCAAGCGCCCCTCGCGCGCCAGAAAAGATTCACGTAATCCCTCGACTGAGGTATTACCAATCCCTTTCCAGTTGCCAATAACGGCACTTAATAAGCCGTTAATAATCTCTTTTTCATCATCAGAGATCAGAGCCTTTTTAACCACTGGCTTTGCAGTGGAAATCCCACACATCAATTTATTCAGCACCATCATATATTCAGGGGCCTCTGCCACCCCGTCTGCCATATACTGCATAATATGGACCGCGTGAGCACTGGCATCAGCAGAAATGAATTGATTATTTTGAAGTAGTTTAAGCCGCTCAAACAGCATCGACAGATAGGGCGCCAGCAAGACAAGCCCGGCATTACGAATATAAACCGAGTCACCTATTGCCACTGGTGTGTTAGCGAACTCATGCGTGTTGTGATTCACTTTACTGCCGGAGGTATCCTCAACAGCGTTTGTACTACCCCCTTCCTCCGCTAATATTTCCTCTTTAAAAAAGAGTCGCTTTACTGAATCCAGCACCACATGACTCAGTACCTCACTCTTTTTTCGCTCAAAAAATAATGTCAACCGCGGTACGATGAGTTCGACATCTCGTACAGACCGGCTCAATAAATAATCGGCCAGCAGTTTTGTGAATACCGCTGGTGATACAAGCGGGCCAGAATAGAGATAACGACAACAAAACACCAACCACTCTACGCGGAGTTTTTCACTAGCTTCGCTATCCATGTCATAAGCAATGCCATCAAACAACAGCTCAGCATGTGGATACAAGGAACGATACCGTTCGCCACCGCTCACGGAGAGAAGCTGTTTGAACTGAGTGCGAGAGAGATAGCCAATCAGACGACGAGCCTTTACCTCGTCAGCCAACAAACCACTCAAGTATGCACTGTCCCGTGCACCCGAATTTTCTATAAAGCCGGCGATCATCGTTTGAAGATAAATAGCATCACCGTCTGTTAGTGGTGGCTCCTGGCTGAGAACCTTCAGTAGAAATGCCCTGTCTAAATCACCTTTAACAAGCGGAAAACTCGTAGTCTGCACAGCCGCATCAGCAGAGATACACAAGGGCGCGACCTCGAAGTCTTCACACAGGTCATTGAGGATGGATAACACATCTCGCGCATAACTATTTTCAGCTGAAAGCCTGCCGAACCACTGCTGCATGACATCCAGTAGTGCTCGGTATGAACAGTTATTGTGAGCCGACATCTCACGTAATAAGGCACTACAATATGCCTTTTTATTAAAGTGGCTACCTCGTTCAACCAGCACAAAGTCGAACGTAAATCCCCATAGCGTATGCTCATCATTTAACCTTAGCATACGCCCCTGCAAAGGTAGCTTGCTCACATCAACCAGGTTTGAGGCCACAAAAGCACGGCATATCAAGCGCACAACATCATCAACAAATGCCTTTGCCGCGGGATCAATCAAACCAATCAAATCTCTTAACTGCTCAAAGGAGAGTTCATTCACCAGCGCTCGTCTAACCAGACACCTCGGTGCATGAATTGTCACCAGGCGCTTCAGCAACGCTGCATGACGCTGTAATATAGCATTCCACTGGGCGCCAATAATGCTCAGCCCCGCTGCATCGCAGCCAGATATCCACTCCGAAAGATGCACCCCGTCAACCACCATCGCACTATCAGCAACAGCGGCCATATCTAATCGATTCAACGACTCTCGCGCCCCTTCCTCCATCGCGCCAAAATCATAAGCGCCAGGTTCATGCGGTATTACCGCATCAAGTGCCTTAAACATATTGGCGCTAAATGCATCGCCTCGCCCTCTGCATAAATGTCTCAAAAAACCCTGTTGACTAAATCTTGCCGCCTCGCAACTACCATAATAGAGCAGCGCCTGGTTCCAGAAGGCATGTTGTGCCTGCCGCTTCGTCAAACCAATGATCTCCGCAGTGTCTATAAATACAGCGCCACATAACTTGAGGTAATCAATCTGAGCTGACGCTAAATATTCACACCACTCATAGAGCATCGGTTCACTGCAAGTTTCAATCAGGTGCTGCCTGCCACTTGCATAGAGAAAGAGATTTTTTAAGGCCACGCTCAGTTCGGCACTATGCTGACTAGCCAGCATTTGATGCCACCATTTTTTTAATTCTTCACCATTGCCCCGCATCAGTAACAGCAAGATGTCAGAGACTGCTGGGACACGCGGATCTGCCAACTCGTTCGACTCTTCCAGTAAAAGTAGCATCTCTCGTAATGGCTCACGCTCACCCCGTTGAGCTGAAAAATGATCTATTTTACCGGCAAGATAACGTCCAAATACAACCATGCTGATATTTTCAGTTCGCACCACATTTTTAATAAAGACAACACTCAGCGTATTCACTGCGCGCTCTCGGTTAGCGGGGTGCAGCAACACTTCCAGCAGCATTTGCCATAAATGCCGAAAACAGCTATCACGCCCTTTTGGGCGGCTACTTAACAACCACCCATGGTCAAGCTGAGCATCAACCATTAATTCGATCAACCATGAAAGTGACGTAAATCGCTTGTCCAATAAAGATTTCAATACCACCGTCACATCATCAAATGAAAGGATGTCCATCAAGCGGATCGAAACATCCGTTGGCAAACCCGTTTGATAAAGCAATCGACAAAGCGCATCCGTTTTCGTTCTAATGAGAAGTGAAAACATCCGCTGGGTTTCTTCAAATGAAATAGCCTTGTAATGCCAGGGGAAAGCGCCATGCCGCATAAAATGTTCAAAAACCTCCAGCATCACTTCACTCTTCGTGACTGAACCAACCCCGCCCGATGCGTTAACCCTGATATCATTTCGATAGTCGGCCAATAGCTTACGCAAACGATCTCTAAGCTGCTCACCCAGACGTTCAACCATTTCGTGCGGATAATCCTGATAGGCAATCACCCCAAGATCAATTTCCAATCGCTCTATTCTTAATGTCTCATGTTCATTAGCATATTCATCAAAGACATTCCCCACCACACCTAACAGTGACTTTGAAACAAAATCGCTCAAGCCAGCCTGTTCCGCAAAGGCCTTGTCTTCCGTCGAAAATGAAATATCAAAGACCAGCTCTTCGATAACATGCTGGTTATTCATCAACATCACACGGCAGCTCGTGAAGGAACTTAATCAATGCCAGTGCCGTTTTGTCAATGGCGACCGATGCTGAAAGGCGCGTATCAAGCCAGCCTTTATAGAGCCCTTCGAATTGATACATTGTTTCAAAGTCCAGCCAATATATATCTGCATAGACATGAGCAGGGCAATTAACCCGTACACTATCATCAACCAAATTCCTAAAACGCGGGTCATGACAGCGCGCTGTCCATGCAGGGAAAATTACGGATATTCTTGATGCATAAAACTTAGGCTGATTAATATCAGGCAAGTCTGCATGAATAGCGCCATTACGTGGCCGCAATAATAAATGTTCAATGAGGTGAAGGCCTTCACTTTCAATATTGAGATGCACCAAAAACCGATGTAATAGGCGAAGGCTATTTTCAGCCTTTTTCCGCGTCTCATTACGGCCGATATACCACCAGTCTTTCTCTTTTTCAGACTTGAATACCATCTGATAATCGATATCAGGCGCCAAACTGCCAACACTATAACGGCTTAATGAAACCCCTTCCTGCAACAGTAGCTCACTAATCACGTTGTTTTTGATCGGTACAAAATCGTCAATATTATCCCCAACATCCATTACGGCACGCGCTTCATCGCACCATTCAAATGCAACCGGGTAAAACTTCTCCACTACGTAGTCATTGATATCACTTGGGTCAATCATTCTCAATGCATCACTGCCACCTGACAACAAACAATACTCATCATGAGAAATAACCTTCAAACCCAGTTTTACCAGCGGCAATGTGAGGGAGCGGCATTCGATATGCCTAAACCCCAACAGAATCGACAATCGCCGTTGTAGCCCCGCAACATTAGCGCTATTCCATGAAAGCTGCGAAAGATTGAAACCTGCAGCACGATCCCGGTCAAACGAGATGATGGACTCAAGGAACGCAATTTTATTTTTGACAAGCACTTTCTCCAGCTCGTCATCCTGATAATAATAATTAAAGTAGCGCAAGGTCTTTTGCGTAAACTTCTGCCCATAGATCGCCAATAGGTAGTCAAGCACGCGTCCTTTTCTTTCATAGTAACGGTCATATTTCGCCAATATGTTTGCAATCACAACGCCAGGTTCATCAGGGTAAATAAGTGCAACATCAGCCACAGTGCTGTCATCAACCACTTGATAACCATATGAATGAGCCGCTGTATTATCCGTTGAATAAAGCTTATTTAACTGCGCACAACTCGCACTAAAATTGGCCATGATCTGATCAAACAGCAGTAAATATGACTTTAATTGCCGCGTTTGTGCCAGCCGTGCAGTTGACTCGCCACTAGCACCATAGCGGTTAATGCCATAGGTCACAGGAAAATGTTCCTGTATCGAGGTGTATTGCCCTGCCGCCTTTACATCACCCACTGGTAACGAATAGAGCGCGCTAAAATTCTGCTTAATTTGACGCTGTGAATCACGTCGGTAGCAAAGTTCTTTATAACGCTGTTTAACCGCTTCAATTGAAACCGGGACCTCACCACCATGACGAATCAACTTAACCGTCATTAATTGAAGGTTTTCGCTTAAATCTAACGTCAAGATTCCATCGTCATTTCGCCTGGGAAGCGCCTCATAGAAAGTTCCTCCTTCAGAAGCCACACTTAACGCTTTGATATGCTCAACACCAACCATATCATTGATGATGGTAAACAGTGACGGTATCAAGACATCAGTAGAAGCAGAGGTGGCATCCTCATGGTGAAGATCAAACAAGCCATGTTCAGTTAAGGGGCCATCAAACAACTGCTCCAACGAATACCCTTCCGCCTGGGCTTTGATATAAGGATTCAGCGGAATGCTGCCCGATATATATTCACCACAACGAAAATAAACTTCGGCCAATAACTCTTCAGCAAGCTGGCTATTATTGACTTCGATCCTCGCATTCAATCGACATGGGCACATCTTTAAAAACTTTACCCCGGCGAGGTCTTCGGCAACATTCCGCTGACGGTAATAGGCATCAAATATCTTCTTGCGAAGTTCATCATCGGTCAGCGAGACATCATGGTTTCGTTTTACTTCTGCATAATACAGACCAGGCACCTGGGAGCGCCCATCACCCTCTACCATGCTATCGTTCACAATAGACAGCCAGATATTATCAATCTCTTTCACTTCATCCAGCAACGTCTTACGAAGATCCGTTAATGTCGTCGCGCGGCAGGGGAAAACATCTTCAGGTTGATGCAGTGATTGCGCCTGATAATCAAGTTTTCCATCCCCATTGAGCAGTAGATCTGCCACATCCGCATCCGCATGAAATGCAAGTTCAGTGAGCGCATAACACAGCTGTTCCAAGATGGTGACACCGGGATCATGCGCATTATAGTCACTCCAAAGATCACCTGAGATCTCTTGTGCTAGCGCTATGCCACGCTTTTTAAGTTCACTGAAACGGCCCTCATCACCCTTGACCTGGCGCCTTGAAATAGTCACTGATTCAGGCATCGCAACACTCCCGGCGAGGCTGGCAGAAGGCGTAATAAGGTAACAAAACCTCGCACATATTACTGTTTATCCAGACCACTTTTATCAACCTGACGCTCAACCTCAGGAGCTGACGGACTCAGCCATGATTCATGCATGCCGTCGTCAAACCATAGGCGAGTCAAATAAAAGCGAACACGAATGCCATCCCCATAATGACTATTGGTACGCATTTGCAAGGTGTACTGACGTTCATCGCCCCGATCCTTTCCTGCTACTGATTGCCAGCGTAATTTTATTTTATGGGTAAAAAATAGATAATAAGCCTGCTGATAATGAATCCGTTTTTTAAAGTTAAGGAAGTTAAACAGCCAACCGCTTGGGTTAAACGTGTTGAGTGCGGTCGCCTTCATCAAGGCATATTTTCCAGTGCGTGGACTGCCCACACCAGCCATCACCTCTAAACCATGACAGCCCGTCAGTACTTCAGTAATATCGTGCCACTCACCATTTGCCGGGATCGTTTTTTGTTCTTTGTTATTTGTTCCAATACGCCCATAAGCACTCACAAAGCCGCCCACATCGAGCGTCCATTCTGGTTTTTCGTTGTCGATCCCTACACGTCCTTCTGGGCTCAGGGTAACGACTGGCTTCGCTTTGTTATCATGGGTTACTTTATTAAAGACCAGCTTATCCTGGTCTTTTTCATAACTGATCGACCATGCCGGATATTTTGAGGCGATAGTACGAAAGAAACTCAACATCCGCTCACTGCTGCCTGTGGTGGATATTTCAAAGCCGTGATCAGCACTTTTATCAAACCCTTCATCCACCACATTAAGTGACGAATCAATCAAGTCAGCAAATTTCTCTTCAGTGGGCAACTCCCCTTCACTAAAGAACTTTTTTAATGTGCTTCTATCATTTTTTGCCATAACTCAATTTCTACCAATAATAAAAGTGCTACCAATTTCAAGTTCATTGACCCCTGTTGATTTTGCTTCAACAGGCTCAATAGTCATTGCGATCTCTATAAAATGGCGCCGCATTGGCACCGCAAGGCTCCATGGATATCGCGGCTCAATCATCGCATCATGCCGGTTATCCAGTGTTGCCGTATCTTTTAAGGTGTGTTTTTCATTCACCTCATCGGTAATATGCAGCATTGAAAAATTAGTCACGAAATCCACATAATCTAGCTCACGGATATAGGACTCAATATCATCTGCACGAATAATCCAGCCAAACTTTACCTGGTAGCCGGTATCACACCAGGGGCAAAGATAATCTGACACCGCTTGGTTGAGTTGATTAATGTAAAGCCCCCCTGCGTTAATGTCGCCGGAAAATTTCACCGTGCATCGCACCTGGATTTTTTCGTACGCGGGGTTTCTAACCTCAACTGTCACAAAGGGTGATACCAATTTCTGAATAAATATTCGAATGCGCGCCAGTTCTGCACTGTTGACCATTCTGCGCTGACAGGAGCTTTGAATTGCTTGTTTTATCTCAGGCACAACAACAACCAAAATATTGCCCGGGTGTGGCGCCTCATCATGGCAGACCGTGTTCGGAAAACACTTCACCTTATAGATCGCCGGAAAGCTCTCTAAAATAAGGCGTTCATAATCCCAGGGGGTCGATGCTCGTCCTTTATGTCGCAGCCGTTCACTCACGCGCATGCGGTAATGCGGCTGATCTTCTGCCAAGCGCCCACCCGAGGGGTGGCCAATATTCCTTAGCGCTGCAAGACCAGCTACTTTGGCAACACTCCGCCACATCGTATCGCTATTAAATGCCTTCACCATGTTACTGCTTGCAACAGTTTTAAGCGCGCATTCTAGCTGCGCCACATTGGTAACTATAGCACGCAGTCCAGAAAAACTATCCAGCGCACCACTCGTTGCCACTTTAAGCCAGTATTGCCCCACTGGCATCACCAGACTATCGCTAATCATGCCGCTAGGTAAATCGACGGCCACCACACCCGACATCAGGAAACCTTCTGTCGAGTCAGATATAATTCGGTTACGTTCAAGTAACTGCCATCCATTTTTCGTTAAGCAGTACCAACGCATCAATGAGCGGGAGGAGAGCGTGGGGCATGTCGTTTCTTCATCCAGATCAAAATAGAGATTGAGCGTTCCATTCAACTCAATCGCCTCAATCCCAATAAACAGGTTCCCATCATCTTCATAATGAGGAAAGAGTTGTACTTTATTTTTGTTTTCAGCCGGATATTCCTGTTGAACACCAAAGGGATGGACATGAAAAAATCGTTCGTCCATTGATTGCTGGTTGAGTGGCGAGTCAACCCCCATTCTAATGATGCTATGCGCCTTATAATTAAGTAATATCTGCTTTATTAGCGGCGTATAAGGCGGATTAGGCATGGCTTTCGGCTTCTTACGCCGGCTGTTTTCTGTCAATACACGCGTTAATAAATGCGGGTATTCCGCATGGCCAAAGGCACTGTCTGGTGAGTTCATTTGCAGGCGAACAAAACCATTACGAGCGCCAGACCGATACTCAAAGCGCTCATCGATTTCAGCGCTATCCAGCGGCTTAAAATAGCTAACAGCAGCAACAGAAAGCAATGCCTTATCACACACCACGCCACCTTTTCCGCTTTGAAACAGCTCAACTCGGTACTGTGTTTCTGCCTTGTTCGGCATCCAGTTGCCATCTTGTAACACGCTTATTTCTGCTTCAAAACTTGAGGTCAACGGTACAAAATCATAGCCGTGGTAATAGCTTGGAAAACCGCCGCTATCCATCGGAAGATCGCCCCATTCCAGCACTAGATCCATACCCGTCACCTGCTTTGCTGCCGCTTCTCGGCTCGCCACCACCAAATATGAATGACGCGTCGGCAAGGGGCCAAATGGCGAAAAAGGCTTGGTGGGATCAAGCCGTCCAAGGTGGTTTGAAATAACAACGTCTTTCACCCCTGCTACCAAAACATCAATTTCCACACTGCTAACGGCAAGCGAATTCAACAGTGAATAGGAAAAAAAGTTCGCTTCAGGCTCAATCAACACATTCATCATCGGTAAATTGCAAACACGATTTCCGCCATGTATATCACAACGGTATGGAATCACGGCTTCTGCACTATGGTCCAATGCCAACGTCACTTTAAGACCGCTATTACGACCAATATCATCCTCTATTGCCGGCGAGATGAGGTAATCTTTAACCGTTAACCAACCACTTTCAGCGCTCAATGAGATGGCAAAAGGTCGTTTTAACAAACGATAAAACAGATCTTCCCAGTCGCTTTCTAGTAGTCGCTTACAAGCCCCATCGTGATCATATTTAGCAATAAGCGCCGTCGCCCTGAGGCGACGTGCGTCATCTAAAAAAGCCTCCCCCATCAACAGGTAGTAACTAAAAAACGCAGCAAACCACGCTTTAAAACTGGCTATCGAATCAACCACACGCTCGCTATTGAGCTCATGATCAATGGTTTGATTATCCGGCACCATGAAGTCAATCGTGAGCTCAATTTCTCTCCGCCCCTCTTTCAATGCCAAAATCGGAGACGCAATACTAAACCCCATTTTCGCATCGCTCATGCCCGCCAACTGCATGCCACTTTTTACATTCCCAAAAAGTGGCATCGCCGCAGTCACCATCTCTGGCGGCGACGATAGCGTTCGTTCATAGAGCTTCATTCGGGTCACATGCCCCATCTCACATTCCGGTGACATCAGCCGGTTTCGCTGCAGATACAAGGTCTTTAACGAGCGCACCTGGGCCCGCCGGACTAGCAGTGGTTCTTTAAGGTGATACAGTAGGTTACTCGTACTGTTGTTTTTTTCTGGGGTAAAGGCTGGCTCACTATTAACAATAAATGGCTTGGCTCCGGGTGCGGGCTCAAACTGTAAAAACAAGCTCTCTGTTACTCGCTTACGTGGCAAGGTCTGCAGACAGTCGCGATAATAGAATTCAAGATGGCGCACTGTAAAATGGTTTAACCGTTTTTGTGCGCCCTTATACAAATGCAGGAAAACCATATAAAGGCCAATTGCAGGTTCATGCGCCTGACCTTTTAACGACTGCTCTAATGCACCCTCGACGACTGTCTTCAGATAGCGTATCGCTTCAATCATTTTAAGAAGCGACGACTCAAATTGCACCTTCACTGCCGAGTAGTCATTTAAGTCTAGTTCGAGTGCTTGTGAAAAAGAGAAATACTCTCCATTACGATGAATATTCCACACGGGGCTCAATCCCGCCACATTCAGCGCCGTTAATCGTTCACGCCCGCCCTCACTGCGATAAACAACATCCGCCGCAGTATGCAAACCGTCCAGCAAGTTCATGCTAACCATATTGTGAATATGACGGCGCAACACAACGGCTGATTCAGTAGATGCAGAAGCAAGGCGCTGTAACCAGAAATCAAGCATTGATGCCACTTGCACCACATATTCAGCAGGTGCCACTATATTGGACGAGTCCAGGCGAGAAAATGCGAGTGTCAACCGAGGCAAATCATGAGTCGCAATGAGTACCATAATCACCACTTCATTGGCGTTAAAAAGTGCCCCCCAACTGCCATCTTTCTGATTAACCACATTGTAGTAATTAAAGCTTTCAGCATACTCAGATGCCATCGCTAGCAAGATCTCAAAACTCATTTCATCCGCATTGAAATAGCCGGGTTGAAAAGCCACGGGCTCCCGTTGCCACTGATCCGTGCCATCAATAATCCTACTATTTGCGCTGCGGTCCTTCATTACTACGCTCTATCACCCTTTGTATCAAAGACGCACATTGCTACCTTCGTTAATATAATATGGATAAACGATGTTGCTTCGGTTATTGGTCGTACGCACGGTGTAATTAAGACAAAACCTGACACAGCCATTAAATTGATCCCTTAGATCCACGTCAATACTGTCCAGCGTAATACGAGGCTCAAAAAATAGTATTGCGCGGGCAATCGTATCCTTAAGCGCGGTCATCATGCTTTCATCAATTTTTTCAAACACCATGCGTTTGATGCCACAACCGTAAGTAGGGAACATCACCCGTTCACCCGGCGCAGTATCGAGTAAAATATGCAGGCTCTCATTAATATCTTGATGATTCGATACCATCTCGACACTCATGCCATTAGCGCTTTTATTAAACGTAGGCGGAAAACCCCAGCCCGTGCCTAAAAACTGTTTATCAGTATTAATTTTCGCCATGACGACTAACCACCGATCATCACAGTAAAGCAGCCCAACACCACACTGCCACCATGTCCTGTTGTGTCACCCAACCTGGCCGCCGGTTTACCACCAATCATCACCGTTGCCGAACCTTTAGCAATGGTGTCTGGCGGCCCCACACAGACACAGCTATCACCCACCACTGCCGCTGGCATTTTGCCCACCAGCACCGTGGCCACCCCCGGCCCAATCACCGGGCCGCCAACATGCGGTACCACCCCTGTCACCATAGGGCAGGTGTGCATATCTGTAATTCTTGCTGCTGGTGGCATCACATTCCCCTCATAAAATACCGAGCTGACAATTCATCAAAATAATAATTTGCTAGCGGATTAGTTAATCATCACCATGGCACCTTTCACTGTCGTCTGCCCCGATGCAGATAGTTCTGCCGTCGCATTACCCTTCGCAGTGAATCCAATATTAGCGGTATGGGTGATGTTTAAACCATCCATCGTCACATCACCTCCTGATGATGCCACTTCAATATTTCCAACCGCCTTCAGGGAAATTTTTCCTTGTGCACTAATGGTAATGTCTTTAGGGCTATCAATCGTCACCCCAACATCGTTCAACTCAACCTTATTACCATTCTGATCTTGCAATAGGATTGACTTGCCATCATCACTCAGCACCACCGTATTTTCACCGGGTGTGACGATGGTGATGATTTTTTTCTCATCATCTAATTCAATCGTGAGTTTCTCTTTTGTCACCAAACCCTTGGTAAAATTGGCCGCCGTTAAATCGTAAGGCATCGCACGCTTACTGCTATAGAGACTTCCCAGCACGATAGGATGGTTGGGGTCATTATTGAGATAACCGACAATCACTTCATCATCAATCTCAGGAATAAAAAATGCACCGAAGCCATCAGAGGCATGAACACTAGCCAACCTTGCCCACACCCCCTCCGTCTCCGCCTGCATAATGGGTAACTTCACCTGAATTCTAGACTCACCAGCAGGATCTTCATCCAGCTTCATCACCACCCCAATCTGCAATCCTTCGACACCGGGTAGTAGACCTGAGGCAGGTGGTGCCACCAAATCGCGTTGTTCTGCGAACCAGTTGTCAGCCATACCGAATTCAGCTCGCGTACTCCACTGACCGTTGATGATCTCATGCTCAACGCCACTCACATATACAGTCCCGTTAAATCGCTCACCGACACCAGCCAGCTCAATCACGCCTCCGACTTTGGCCAGCGCACTGCCCTGAAACTTCATTCGTCCGCGAATACGAGCCAATGCCGCCTTAAGTTGTCGTCCTTGTGCCCAGTCTCTTAACGCATCTGACTCCTGCGGCACAGGTGACTGTAGGCAGAACTTATCTAATCCAAGCACCTTCGCCAGTTCGTCGGAGGCGATGTTGCCGCTGTCACCAACCGTTGTTTTACTCGCCGTTTCACTCGCCACCGCTTGTGTAGCAGGATCCCAGGCAACACTTTCAACAGCGGTTAGCTGGCTGCGCGCATCCAGGTCTGCGCTAAATTCCATCATATCTTCGCCGTACGTCACCACCAATGTCGCCGCTTCACTAGCCAGTGGCGGGCCAACGGTGATTATTGCTGCCTCAACACAGACCACCATACCGTTAACCTCCGCGCGCGAAAGCATAAAATCCCAATCGGTACTGTAATACTGCACCAGTTCTTTATGCTGGGTGATGCTCGCCTCCACCTTGGCAGTCAAACCATTCGAATTGCCAATCAACGTGGTGATCACATCACTATCTTTCGAGTCGATATAGTTGGCATTTTTCCGTCCAACCGTCATTGCCACCGCCTTGTCACGACACTCGATCACCAGGCGGCTAAAGTTATCAGCACCAATTTTAATGCCATGACGAATCACGATCCCTTCAAAAATCGTCTCTTCATCATTATCGTATCCGGCATTAATCTTAATCGCCTTTCCCGGCTTGAATTGATCAGAATTACTCACCGGAAAGTCCTGCTCAGGCATGTCGCCATCCAGCAGCACTAGCTTAGCGAATGGCACTTTATTAACCGACTTAATCACGTTAACCGAAACCACCTGCACATCTTCCTCGATCGCCGCGCCATCAGAAAAGATGCTCAACTTAACAACCCCGCCACCATTTAAATTAGGAGAATCAGCCATACATCACCGTAGTGGAGGGAAGTGTAAGCGGGTGCCCGGCTCAAGATGCCGGAAGCTACTCAAGTTATTCACCCGAGCCACTTCAAGATAGTAGGCACTATCTTTATAGATTTTATAGCACAGCAACGGCAGCGTATCGCCCGCCTGAACCTCAACATAGTGGCTTAGGTCTGGCGAAGAACGATTCGCTACCAGCGCCTCTTCTTCTTTGCTTAGAAAACTGGAAAATGCGAGTTTAATCTTCGCTCGCAGTGGCTCACCACTCGGTTTAAAGAGCGTGTATTCAATCGACATGGTATCGAGACGACCATAAAAAAGCAGACTTCCCCACAACAAACGTACAATATTGGTTTCGTGCTTGTTACCATCGTATTTATAAATGATGTCACTCAGTGATTTCACCTGTGTTTTGACATCCGCGACGCCCGGCACATTCACCACGCCAGTACCATCTAATACAATATCGAAATTGACCTTTTCAGCATCAATGCTGCCAAACTTGGTCTCTGCACCGGCCTGCCCAACCGCCTCTTTTTTATTGTAACTAATCGAATGCGCATGACTGTAACTAGAAGGGTTTATCATCACCTCAAATACAGTACCCTCATCAACGGACAATTTGCCGTCATTATCGGTACAGGGCGATATCGCTAAGCGCTTTTTTTCACCGTCAGCCATCGTTAAGCCCTAACGCTCAGCACTGTTGCGCACGCATTCATTCACCATCTCACGGCATTCAGACAACAACTCATCCCGCAGCGCCGCAATGCTCTCTATTAGCTGTTGCTCATTAGTCGCCGCTACCACTTCTGACTGAACGCTTGATTTGATTACCAGCTGCCTCACTTCAATCGTCATCGCTTTATACCACCCTGTCAAAATAACTGTAGCTCAATTCAATCTTTTCAATTGCAATTTCATTCTTGGTCGAATTAAAGCCCTCAACATCCCAATTGACCGGAAAGGCATTAATAAACGACCATACACGGGTCGGCTCGCCCTCTTCATTCATTAACGAAACCTCGACCTCCATGGGCTCAATGGGATTAATAAACGCCCCTTCCAATACATCCTTGCACCACATCACTAGCGCTGAATCCATCGTTGCAATACCGCGCTTTAGTACCAACTTAGGGTGTTTAATCGACTTGGGAAGACGATGTGAAAAACGGTTTTCACCACCTTCCGCTAAATCTTCTGTCTCCATCTCAGAACCGATGCCGGAAACCTCCTGAAACGAAGTATCCTCACTATCGGATGTTGCTGCGAAAGAGACCTTAAAATAAAAGGCCGGTAGCGGGTATTCATCCGCCGAAGATGATTCGGGAGCCATTCAATCATTCACCCTGTAATAGCAATCGTTAACAGCAGATGTGGCGAAACCACACCTGCTGTTAGCATATTTTGAAACGAGTACTTTACGCGTTTGCGATCGTTATGCCTTCATGAACAATCTCAATCGTCTCAATAGCCGCTTCATTACCATCCGCCTTAAGATCAGTCCCTGTGATCTTAGTTGGCCAGGCGTTCGTTAGCGTCCATACCATGGTGGGTGCCTTCGCCTCGTCTAGCAGACTAATCGTCACGGGCACACGTTTCACGGTGTTCATTTTGATCTGATTAAACCAGTCCCAGAATTTGTTATCCGATTTGAAAACACCTTTTTTCATGGTCACGTTGCTTGACTTCTTAAGCCCCGGCATTTTAATGGTAGAGAACTCAGGACTATCACCATGGCGATACTCAATCGGCTGTGCTTCAATATCAAGCCCAGAGACCTCCTGAAATGACAATACTTCGCTGTCCCATTTTACTTCAAAGTAAAATTTTGGTAACGGCCATACCGTTGTCGATTGTGCAGATCCATCATCAGCCATATCACACCTCCCTATTTATAATTAACTTCGAGAATCATTATTTTAAATAATCGTATTAAACTTCAAACTACGATTTTTGCATCTGCTGCTGAAAAGTAATTTCAATAAATTCCGCTGGACGTGAAATAGCAACCAGTACAGTCACCCTTAAAACCCCCTCAAGAATATCCTCAGATGTCATCGTCTCACCAAGGCCAACGTTAACACTAAACGCATCATCAGGACTTGCACCTGCTAATCCACCACGTTTCCAAATACCGGTTAAGAAGTTGCGAATCATACTCTTGATCGTTACCCAGGTATTCGCCGTATTAGGCTCAAAAACGTATGCCTTTGATGCCAGGCGAATAGACTCTTCAAGCATGATCATGGTACGGCGTACGTTAATATAGCGCCAGTCCAGACTATTGCCATCCAGTGTGCGCGCACCCCACACTAACGTTCCTTCGCCAATGAATGAGCGAATTGCATTAATCGATTTACCCTGTGTCGTTACGTTCAGGTCTTCCTGCTCATCATGCGTGATATTAACAGCAGGAGAAACCACCGCACTCAGACTTACATTCGCAGGCGCCTTCCATACGCCACGCGTATTATCGACCATGGTAAAAATACCCGCCATCGCAGCAGCAGGCGGCAGTAAGTTTAGCTGTTCACGCATCTCTTTAATCAGGTTGCCGTACACTGGGCTTGATGCACGCAGGCTCTTATTCAGCAGCATCTTATCCGCAATCACTTCCTCAGATGACTTACCATCCCAGGTGCTAGTGATGTTGTTAATCATCTCGATCTGCTGTGTCTGTTTCGGCGTGCTATTATCATCGGCCGCTTCACCTATTCCTAGCTCGGTGCGCAGCAACCCTTGCAAAACATCAGGATTAGCAATGTTTTCAAAGCCCAGCTCGCTCTCCTGAACAATGGTGGTGTTTACCCAGGGGTAATAGGCCATTGAGAAGTCGAGATAATTGATGCCCAGTGCGGAACGAAAGTTATCGATACAATCCCCGGCTGGATCCTGGCGATCTTTTTCACCCCCCCATACATCGAGTATCGCAACACGATTACGCATCTTACCGCCACAGTGGGCAAGCGCCGCTTGTTGCACACTAATGCTGTCCGCCTCGGCCAGCAAAACTGTTTCAGGCATCACGACCATGGTGGGTTCCTGCTCTTTCACTAGCAGGCCAATGCCTTTAGAGAGCTTACCGGCATCAACATCATCGCCATAACGACCGACAGAGACGATATAGCAAGGGCCGCCACCGTTCTGAAAAAACAGTAGCAAACTATAATAGAGCAGGTATTTTCCTGCATTTTGATTTAACAGATACTCTTTTCCAGCGAGAATAAAAGCAGCCTCATCAAATGAATCCGCAGGCTTCTCTTCAATACCAAAGTCTGCACTGGGGGCAAAACCAAAATAATTATGGAACTCAGACATCGAGGTGATGCGCCACGGCTTATTCGACAACGTCTTGCCTTTATTATCCGCCCTCTCGGTATAGCCTATAAAAGCGGGCACGGCTGTTGCTACTTCAACAACAGAGTTAGGAAAGGCGTTCTTTTCTACAATGTAGACGCCCGGTGTTTTCATCTGTCCCATAATATCTCCCTTATGATACTGTTAACAGTTAATGTAAATTTCCGACACAACCTCACTACTGCCGTCGATAACATCACGCCCAAAACGCGTGACTTCTGCCATCGGCAAGCGCTTAATAATTACCTTGTCGCCATTACTATCTGTCTCTTTCAATTGAAATCGATAATCAGAACTCGCCTTTAAAGGCAACTTCTTCTCTGTGCGAAATGTCATCGCTTCACGCTGCCCCGCTAACTGCTCTTTCCCCATCGAGACAAACTCAGCGATGCCATCAACATCTGAAAGGTATACGTTGTCTCTTGCAAGGGCCCCCATCAGATAGTATTTCCAGAACACCTGCCGTTCTTTTATCTTTATATAGTAACGTTTAGATGCCACACCACTCGACGAACCAACCCCACTTAGATGCGCTTTATCAATACGCAAACTCACCACAAAAAAAGGCGGTATCAGCTTGTCCCGTCGATCTAGCACACCGTCTAACGTACCTGAATCTACTTTTATGGTGTCGATCATAGATATGAACGGCCCACTATGCAACTTGATACTGTCATTCACTTCATCAGGAGGCGAATGGTTACTCACATACAACAGCGTTTTACTATCTAATAAGAGCTCGGTGCGGCTTTTAAATGCAGCCTCTTGGGGGTAGACCTTAAAGACCAGATCAAGCGGTTCATCATCCCCGGCATAAAGCTGCAGTGACTCACGCAATTCCTCATCAAACAACACCGTGATGCCACCCGGCACTCGCTTTACCATCAAGCCAGCATTAGCCATCACACTTGCCGTACGTTCGCAGGGCTGAAATGACAGACCATGCGCCAGTCCATCGTCATAAAAACCATGTTCAACGATAAAAGTGAGTAATGGTGCGAAATGACTCATCAATTGCCTAATGTAAATTCTGATTTTGTCATTGGGCTTTCTTGCTGCTGCACATCGTCCGCATCAAACGTCACCATGCGCATTTTATACAACACCGACGGCAGGTATTTTCCGCTTAACATACCCCACAAGCCACTCAGGTTATGCATCCCCATGTTCTCGATATCGAGCATCAAGCGCTCGATACGCTTATCCAGCGCTGGCGTATTTTGCTGATCCATCATCGACTGACGCTGAAAGAAATTAATCGCCGTTGAAATGAATTTGAGTCCTTCTGTGTAATTGCTGCCGCTAAAATTCCCGGCAACCATCACATAGAGGTTTAAATAGAGTGGCGCGCTAGTCACGACGGTGCGCCCACCACCCGGCCGCGCCATATGGACGGGCTGCTGTGGTACCGTATCTTTTTCGATATTCACTAGGAAGACGACCAGCTTATTATTGACGTGCGGCGACACTGAGCCGTCCTGCTCGAGCAAATTGGAGACCACCACCATATCTTCACTCAGCGAATAGGTTCGCCTAATGTGTTGGTTGAGCTCACTGGCAATGTGACCTATAGCAGCATCAATCATATGATACGCAACCCCATCCCTTAACCTTCGTCAAATGGCCAGAAAGAAAGGTTGTTATTAGCTAAGTAACCACGCGAAAATATAACACTGTGACACAAGCTCCCCTCTTACATGCCTTTCAGGCTGTTTTTAATCGAACACAAAATACTGCGCACGCTAACAGCTCTGTTATCTTTTTTTATACCTCAGTGCGCTTTATATTTTGTTATCGGACACTAGAGTTTGCGTGAGTATAGCCACTCTTTTTTTAACGGTAAACAACCATTTATTTTACACTATATTTTCGTATAAAAATTAAACAACATCGCAAAACAAGGAATCACTCCGCACTATCTAGCGAGCATATAATAGACCAGGTCCATCTCCGGACATGGATAACCCAACTGCGTCACGATGCTTGATACCTGCCCACGATGATGAGTACCGTAATTAAAGACATGCCCCAACAACCCCCCCTATCGGCAGTGAATACTGCTCACCCACTACACTACGGTAGGTTAATTCCCCCTCAAGCTGCTCTTCCGTAAGCTGCCCCACATAATCAACCCACTTGCTCAACTGCACGGTTAACGCGGGCACTAGCAACTCTCTGGATGAACATAACTCATGATCAAGCCCCGGCAGATCCTCTCGCTCATTCACAAATCGCCCATACCATAGGCAATCACCCACCAACATATGATTATACGTACCATGTACAGAGGTAAAATAAAGGCCGCAAGGCTGGTGATACTCCTCTTTACTCAGCGGTTCAACATACTGCAACAGCCGTGCGTGTGCCCATTGATGATAATCAGCCATCATTTTTAGATGCTCAAGTAGTGCCATCCTTCATCTCCACCGATTATTCAACCTCACACCCCCAAACTACTGAAGGTTCCGCGCAAAATGAAACCCCGTCACTGCCAGCTGCTCTCGCTCATAAAAACGATGCGCCTCTTTACGCTGCGTTCCTGAATCCAGATGTAGCTGCAAACAACCCTCTTGAATCGCATATTCATTAAGCCAGTTCAACAGCGCCTTGCCATATCCATGCGAACGCTGCTCTGCTGCTGTCACCAGGTCATCCACATACAGGAATTTACCCCACGCAAGGTTATTGCCAATGCGAAAGCCTGCTACTGCTACCGCCACTGACTGTTCAGCCGCCTCAAGATAAGCCAACCTATAGCCTTGAGATTGCTGCTGCCGAACACGCTCGACAAACACCTCTGCAGTCAAATGAGGGCGCAACGCAAACATCACGGGAAAACAGGCCTCGATTGCCTGCACGGATTCTGCTATTGCTATCTTCATCATTCTCAAGCCAGATCAGTAAAACCGGCGTAATTCACGCCAGATAATTGCGCCATTTCGCGATGCCAGGTCGCAAGATCATCCTTCTCGAATTTATTCAGGTGATCATGCCCACAGGCGCGTGCCATCACCTGCATCAACGCCGTAGAGGCAGAAAAAAAACTGGCCAGCTGGCCTGATGCCTTTTCAATATTTAGCAACTGCCGTAACGTCTCATCTTGCGTCGCGATACCCGTCGGGCAGTGATTGGTATTGCACATCCTTGCCGCCACACAGCCAAGCGCCTGCATCGCGCTATTAGCGAGTGCCACGCCATCGGCACCCAACGCCAGCGCCTTCACAAAATCAATCGGTACACGCAGCCCACCAGTAATAATCAATGTCACACGGCCACTCGCCCCTTGCTGATCAAGAAAGCGACGCGCACGGGCCAGTGCCGGAATCGTCGGTACACTAATATGATCACGAAACATCTCCGGCGCAGCCCCGGTGCCACCACCACGACCATCAAGGATGATGTAGTCCGCACTGGCATCAAGTGCAAACTGGATGTCACGTTCGATATGATTTGCACTCAGTTTAAAGCCTATCGGTATCCCACCGCTGAGCTCTCGTACACGGTCGGCAAAGCGCCTGAAATCAACCACCGTAGAGAGATGTTTAAAGGTTGGCGGCGAAACCGCAGGGGTGCCCACTGGAATCCCACGCACGCTGGCAATTTTAGCAGTGTTTTTATTCCCCGGGAGATGCCCGCCAGTGCCACTCTTGGCACCCTGCCCACCCTTAAAATGAAATGCCTGCACCTGATTCAACAGACTTTCATCATAACCAAACTCAGCGCTTGCCAGCTCATAGAAATAACGCGAATTCTCTTGCTGCTCTTCAGGCAGCATGCCGCCTTCCCCAGAACAGATACCTGTGCCCGCCAACTCAGCACCTCTTGCCAGCGATACTTTTGCCTCTTGCGATAACGCCCCAAAGCTCATATCAGCAACAAATAGCGGAATCTTCAACACCAATGGTTTTTTAGCCCCAGGCCCAATCACCAACTCAGTGCCAACCGCATGGTCTTCCATTAATGGTTTAGTTGCCATCTGCGCCGTCATCACCTGCAGATCATCCCAATGAGGCAATTGATTCCGCGGCACCCCCATTGAGGTCATCGGACCGTGATGGCCCACCGTCGACAAACCCTCGTTTGCAAGCTGATGAATCAAGGTAACGGTTGGCTCTTCCACGGTAGCCACAGCCTCAGGCATGCCCTCTTTCTTTTTCTGCAACGAAGGCCCTTCTTTCCCCACCTGCTCATCCGACAGTTGCTTATGCGAACCATCACAAAAGGGTGCGCGCGCCGTCTGCTTGCAAGTACAGAGATAGGCTTCGCCGCCCTTCTCAGCGATAAATGGTTTTGGCTTAAAATCAGTGCCTGCATGAGAGCCATCGCAAAAAGGCTGCTTTTTCGAGCGCCCACAGGTGCAGTAATCATACTCCTGCCCCTTCACTAAAATGACTTTTTTAGGTCTATTATCTGCAACGACAGGATTACTCATATTTACCCCAACTCAAATGGCTAGTCTGCATTGTGGCCTGCCGCCAGCAAAGCTGCAACGGGATTAAGCAGAAACCGATATCAATAACTATTAATGATTTAAGTGCCTCGCATCAATCAACGCTTCTGCCTGCAACCAATCATCAAACGCATGATCACCTTGGAAATCACGCTGTTCCGCGATGAGGTAAGCAGCCTCTTCAATCTTACGCTGACGCCCGGCTGAATCACCGAGTGGTGATTCATGGTGCGCCGCCACAAACTGCATCACTGGCTTCCTCACAATCGCCCTTCTCTTTACCGACGGTTTTTTCTGTGTCATTGAAGTCTCTCCTTGTCATCAAGATACACAACACAGTATATAGCTACAGAGAAAGCATTCAAGTTAAAACACCACGCCCGACTTCATAGCGCCATCATAACTAAACAACTAAACACAACTAAACAGACATCCATTTTAAAAATTTATTTACAACCACCAGACTCATCAACTAAACAGACATCCATTTTAAAAATTTATTTACAACCACCAGACTCATTACTGTTGATTTAATTTAGTGGCATTACTGCGGAATGTTCATGCTTCTATTGAAAGCAGCCATCTATCAACCTAGTTTCACTCTATTTCCTGAAACCCTTCCACCAGCAACGCTCAATTATGGCATTGATCATGCTTTACGTTAAGTCGCAGTGTGTTGCGTTACGGGAAGTAAGTTTCACACCCGCGTATGCCGGGGATGCGTTGATAGCCGAGTGACCGGCAGACTTGCTTCAGTTTGTACGCAGTGCCCACAAATGATTTGAATTGGCTTTCAAAATTGTTGATGAGATAGGCCCAGTGTTTTGCTTCGATGTTTAAACGCTGAAGGATGGGAGATAATGCGGGGTCGATGCAGCCTTTTTTGTCTTCTCTGATCATACGACCACTGAGGTCAACGAGTTCGATGTAGTCGGTTAGTTTAAAAGAAATTCCTTTCGGCATTTCTTTACGTGG
>NVTY02000049.1 GCA_002401765.2 Thiotrichaceae bacterium | reverse complement strand
TGTTCGTTCTGATTGAGCAAAATCGTAGGAATAGTGGTTCTATTTTGAGGTTTTGAGATTGAAGAACGGGCAAAGACGGGCTGAAGCTGTGATGCAAGAGTCGGAAGTTGTTTCGTGCACGTCCCTAAGCCTAGTTGACCCAGCATGATACGCTAGACTAATGACAAATTATTAACGAGCCGTTACAATTGCATAGCTTTTAGCATTGATATAAACAATCATCGTGAACAGAACAGCTTCACGGGCAGGTGAAAATCTGAAAAACATTTACCTATAAATGAGGACGGCATGACAACATCACATCTCTTCACATCTGAATCTGTTTCTGAAGGCCACCCAGATAAGGTTGCCGATCAAATCTCTGACGCAATCCTGGACGCTATTTTTGAACAGGACCCTGCCGCGCGCGTTGCCTGCGAGACGATGGTCAACACCGGCATGGTGATTCTCTCGGGTGAAATCACCACCTCTGCGTGGGTCGATATGCAGGCGGTAGTGCGCAAGACAATCAAAGAGATCGGCTACAACAGTTCAGAGATGGGCTTCGACTGGGAGTCATGCGCGGTGATCACCTCGATCGACAAACAGTCTGCTGATATCGCACAGGGTGTTGATGAGTTCGACGACCACGAACAGGGTGCGGGCGATCAGGGGCTGATGTTTGGTTACGCATCCAACGAGACCGACGTGTTGATGCCAGCACCGATCCACTACGCGCACAAACTGGTTAAACGCCAGGCCGAAGTGCGCAAAAATAACACGCTACCGTGGCTGCGCCCTGATGCCAAAAGCCAGGTGACCTTTCGCTATGAAGATCACAAACCGGTCGGCATCGAGGCGGTGGTGCTTTCGACCCAGCACGACCCAGAGATCAGCACCGACGATCTGCGCGAAGCGGTAATGGAAGAGATTATCAAACCTGTTCTGCCAGCAGAATGGATCAATGGCGACACTCAGTATCACATCAATCCAACCGGTCGCTTTGTCGTCGGTGGCCCAGTCGGCGATTGCGGCCTGACCGGACGCAAGATCATCGTTGACACCTACGGCGGCATGGCACGTCACGGTGGCGGCGCATTCTCCGGCAAAGACCCCTCAAAGGTTGATCGCTCAGCCGCTTATGCTGGACGTTACGTGGCAAAGAATTTGGTCGCTGCAGGCCTCGCTGATCGTTGTGAAATCCAGATCTCTTATGCGATTGGCGTGGCTGAGCCCACTTCAATCTCAATCGAAACCTTCGGTACCGGCAAAATTACGAACGATAGGATCGTTGAACTGGTTCGTGAGCACTTTGATCTACGCCCAAAAGGTTTGATCGCCATGCTCGACCTACTACGCCCGATCTATCGCACCACCGCAGCCTATGGTCACTTTGGGCGCGAAGAACCTAACTTCACCTGGGAAAAAACCGACAAGGCTGACACATTGCGCGCTGCTGCTGGTATTTAATCGCCTAAATTGTCACGCAAGTCACACAGATTGGGGTTTTATTCATACCTCTTTCTGGATTAAACTTGGCAACCTGATCTACCGATACACATTTGCCCTAGGAGGCTGTCGAACTTAGGAGTAGGAAGAGTTCAACCCAATCTTAAAAGATTTCCCTCATTCCGAGGAGCGCTGCGACAGGACCCAAGATTCATGGGAAACACCTGCCAGGCTCGGGATGAGACTTCAGTAACAACGGCGCTCGGTTAAATTTGGAGGACAACGAATGTCTCAATTTACCGATTATAAAATCGCCGATCTATCCCTGGCTGACTGGGGTCGCAAAGAAATGAACATCGCCGAAACCGAAATGCCCGGTCTCATGGCGCTGCGCACAAAATATGGCGCTGAAAAACCACTCAAGGGTGCACGCGTCATGGGCAGCCTGCACATGACGATTCAGACAGCAGTCCTGATCGAAACCCTGACCGCATTGGGCGCCGAAGTACGCTGGGTCTCCTGCAACATCTTCTCAACCCAGGATCACGCGGCCGCCGCGATTGCCGCCTCTGGTGTACCTGTCTTTGCATGGAAAGGCGAAACCCTGGAAGAATACTGGTGGTGTACCGAGCAGGCGTTCAGATGGCCCAATGGTGAAACCGCTAACATGATCCTTGATGACGGCGGCGACTCGACCCTGCTGGTTCACAAAGGTGTTGAGTATGAAAAGGCGGGCGTAGTCCCCGGCCCTGAGACCACAGACAACGAAGAGATGAAATGCATCCTCGGCGTGCTGGCGCGCATGCAGGAAGAAGACAACCAGTTCTGGAGCAAACAGGCTGCCAACATCCAGGGCGTCACCGAAGAGACCACTACCGGCGTACATCGCCTGTATGAGATGGTTGAAAGCGGCGAGCTTCTCTTCCCAGCAATGAACGTTAATGATTCTGTCACTAAATCGAAATTCGATAATCTCTACGGCTGTCGTGAATCACTGGTGGATGGCATCAAGCGTGCGACCGACGTAATGATCGCGGGCAAGGTTGCCATCGTTGCGGGTTATGGTGACGTGGGTAAAGGCTCGGCACAGTCCCTAAAAGGACTGGGTGCGACGGTAATGATTACCGAGATCGATCCAATTTGCGCACTACAGGCAGCAATGGAAGGCTTTCGCGTCATCACCATGGAAGAAGCAGCGCCTATCGGCGACATCTTTGTGACCACCACCGGCAACAAAGACATCATCACCCACGACCACATGGTTCAGATGAAGAATCAGACAATCGTCTGTAACATCGGCCACTTCGATAACGAAATCGACATCGGCGGCATGCGTCAGTATGAGTGGGAAAACATCAAGCCACAGGTTGACCACATCATCCTGCCAAGCGGCAATCGCATCATCATGCTGGCCGAAGGACGTCTGGTGAACCTGGGTTGTGGTACTGGTCATCCTAGCTTTGTGATGTCTAACTCTTTCACCAATCAGGTATTGGCGCAGATCGAATTTTTCGTTCGTCGTGAGCAGTACGAAATTGATGTTCACATCCTGCCGAAACATCTGGATGAAGAGGTTGCACGTCTGCATCTAGAGAAGATCGGCGTCAAGCTGACCACTCTGAGCAAAGAGCAGGCAGATTACATTGGTGTTCCAGTGGAAGGCCCATATAAGCCTAATCATTATCGTTACTAATCAACAGCAGGGGAAAGGGAAAAGAGTAAAAGGGGAAAGATAAAAAGGACAAGTCCTGGGTGCGCTAGCGCGCCCAGCTCCGTCCCTTGCATCTTTACCCTTGACTCTTTACTCTGGTTTTTAATATGACATATGAAAATTCTTATAGCTGCGAGTTTTTCCCACCTAAGACAGAAAAGGGCACGGAGAACCTGCGCAAAACCTTATCGGAACTGGCCACGCTAAACCCGGCCTACTTCTCGGTCACCTTTGGTGCCGGTGGCAGCACGCAAGAAGGCACCTTCGATACGGTAAAAGCCATTCAGGAAAAGGGCTATGCCGCCGCACCGCATCTCTCCTGCATCGGTTCCTCCCAAGAGAGCATTCGCGAACTGCTCAACGGTTATGTGGAACTCGGCGTTGAGCGCATCGTAGCACTGCGAGGCGATATGCCTTCAGGCATGCGTGAAACCGGCGCATTCCGCTATGCCAATGAACTGGTCGAATTTATTCGTAGCGAAACGGGCGATCATTTTCACATTGAAGTGGCCGCTTATCCGGAGTTCCACCCACAGGCGCCCAACGCGCAGGTAGACATGGAAAACTTTGCCCGCAAGGTCAAGGCTGGAGCCAATGCAGCAATCACGCAGTACTTCTACAATGCCAATGCTTATTTTCGCTTTGTGGACGACTGTGAAAAGCTCGGCGTCGATATCCCGATCATCCCCGGCATCATGCCAATCACCAATTACAGCAACCTCAAACGCTTTTCAGATATGTGCGGCACAGAGATTCCACGCTGGATTGCCAAACGGCTAGATGGCTACGGGGGCGACAAGGCATCACTCGTCGCCTTTGGTGAGGAGGTGGTCACTGACATGTGCCAAAAACTGCTCGACAACGGCGCGCCGGGTTTTCATTTCTACACCATGAATCAGACCGGGCCCACGCAGAAGTTGTGGCACAACCTCGGCATTAGCAACAAACCGTAACAAACACTGGGGCCATCAATAAGGGCCCCATTTCGTCATACCCCCCCCTATCTCAACCCCATACCACGCCTCATTCGACAACCCTATTCCTTGCTGCATTAGCAATAGTCATGCTAGTATTTTAAGCTCAGTCAAGCTTCTCAGGAGACTTTTCCTGGGGTGACTTTCTATTCAAATAGCTTAAAAAAATGAAATTACTAGTAACTGGTGGCGCTGGGTTTATTGGCGCTGCATTAATACGACTGCTCATTAAAGAACATGACACGACGATAATCAACGTCGATAAACTCACCTATGCGGGCAATCTTGAATCGCTTAATGAAGTTACCGACAACCCTCGCTATCATTTTATACAGGCGGATATCTGCGATGCTGAAAAAGTCGCCGCGATACTGCAACAACACCAGCCCGAGATGGTGATGCACCTGGCTGCAGAGTCACATGTTGACCGCTCAATCGAAGGCCCTTCTGAATTTATTCAGACCAATATCGTCGGCACCTATGTCTTACTACAACAGACGCTAAACTATTGGCAACAACTGAACGGGGCATCAAAAGAACGCTTCCGCTTTCATCACATCTCGACCGACGAGGTCTTTGGCTCGCTTGGCGAAACAGGTTATTTCAGCGAAACAAGCCCATACCAACCCAGCTCACCCTACTCAGCCAGTAAAGCCTCATCAGACCACCTGGTTAACGCCTGGCATCACACCTACGGCCTGCCCATTGTGATGAGCAACTGCTCGAATAACTACGGTCCCTATCAATTTCCAGAAAAATTGATCCCGCTCATCATTCTCAAAGCGATGCGTGGAGAGCCGCTACCGGTCTATGGTGATGGCTCAAATGTCCGAGACTGGCTCTACGTAGACGACCATGCACGTGCACTGTTCAATGTACTCTCACACGGCCGCCCTGGGCAAAGCTATAACATTGGCGGGCACAATGAAAAGACCAACCTGGAAGTGGTGCAAGGCATCTGCGAGCTACTCGATGAACTCCTACCAAACTCACCTCATAAACCACACTATTCACTCCTCACGTTTGTCAAAGACCGTCCAGGACACGACCTTCGTTATGCGATTGATGCCAGCAAGATTGCTAACGAACTCAACTGGCAGCCACAAGAGGATTTCGAATCGGGCCTGCGTAAAACAGTGCTGTGGTACCTTAATAATAGTGATTGGTGGCAGCATATATTAGATGGCAGCTACCGCGGTGAACGACTAGGACTGGAAACAAAATCATGAAAGGCATCATCTTAGCAGGCGGCAGTGGCTCCCGCTTACACCCTGTTACCCGAGTCGTCAGCAAACAGCTGCTACCCGTTTATGACAAACCCATGATCTACTACCCACTGAGCACACTGATGCTCGCGGGTATCAGCGACATTTTAATCATCAGCACGCCACAGGATCTGCCGCTATTCCAACAACTACTCGGTGACGGTGCTGAATGGGGCATTAGCCTTAGCTATGCAGAGCAACCCAATCCAGAAGGGCTGGCGCAGGCATTCATCATCGGCGAGAAATTTATCGGTGATGATAACGTCTGCTTAATCCTCGGTGACAATCTCTATTACGGTCACAAATTATCAACGCTACTTCAAAGTGCTGCAAAAATAGAAGAAGGGGCCATCGTCTTTGGCTATACAGTCAGAGACCCACAACGTTATGGTGTTGTTTCATTTGATGAACAAGGCGACGTTAATGATATTTTAGAGAAGCCCAAAAACCCACCGTCCAATATTGCCGTTACTGGCCTCTACTTCTACGATAACCAGGTCGTCGAAATTGCCAAACAACTCAAACCATCGCCGCGTGGTGAGCTTGAGGTTACCGACGTTAACCGCGCTTACCTCGGTCGTAAACAGTTAAAGATTGAAGTATTAGGCCGTGGCATGGCATGGCTCGATACTGGCACCCATGAGTCATTACTACAGGCCGGACACTTTATTCAAATGATTGAAGAGCGACAAGCGGTGAAGATTGCATGCCCTGAAGAGATCGCATGGCGCATGGGCTACATCAATAGCGAACAGCTAGAGCAACTCGCCCACCCGCTGAGCAAAAGCCAATATGGTATCTATCTACTATCACTGCTTGGGAAACAGCACTAACCATGGATGTCATTGAATCATCGCTGCCCGGCGTACTCATTATCAAACCTAAAGTGCTTGGTGACGAGCGCGGTTATTTTGTAGAGAGCTATCACCATACCCGCTATCAACAAGCAGGGATTCCAGGCCCTTTTGTACAAGACAATCTCTCACTGTCAAAACAAGGCACACTGCGCGGACTACACCTGCAACACCCCCATAGCCAGGGGAAACTCGTATCGGTACTGCAAGGTGAAGTATTTGATGTGGCAGTAGATGTGCGAGTAGGTTCCCCCCATTTTGGACAATGGATCAGCGTCACCTTGTCACAACAAAACAAACATCAACTCTATATTCCTGCAGGATTCGCCCATGGTTTCTGCGTCACCAGTGATGAAGCGCTCTTCACCTACAAATGCAGCGAGTTATATCACCCAGAAAGTGAAGTGAGTATCTTATGGAATGATAGCGACATTGGCATTGTCTGGCCGAGTGAACAGCCACAACTATCCAAAAAAGACCAGCAGGCCCTACCGCTCAGCAAAATCAATCAACAACAGCTGCCTCGCTACGAAGAAAAATAATGTCGCCAGCCAAACCTCGCATATTACTCAGCGGTACCAATGGTCAAGTAGGCTCTGCACTGCAATGCTTGCTTAGCAAGAACAATGAAGTTTTCGCCTTTGAGCGCGCTACCCTCGACCTCACCAATAGCGAGCAAATACGGCAGCATGTGCAGGAAATAAAACCTGACATTATCGTCAACGCCGCCGCTTACACCGCCGTAGATCAGGCAGAAAAAGAACCCGCATTGGCCTTCGCCATCAATGGCACCGCCCCTGGCATATTTGCCGAAGAGGCCGCCCACATCAACGCAATATTGATTCACTACTCCACCGACTATGTCTTTGATGGTAGCGGCAATCAACCCTGGCAAGAAGAAGACAAACCTGCACCACTCAATATTTACGGCGCAAGTAAACTCGCAGGTGAGCAGACTATCAAAGCCAGCGGAGCCACACACCTCATCCTTCGCACCTCCTGGGTTTATGGCGAACACGGCAATAACTTTGTAAAAACCATCCTACGACTTGCCGCTGAAAAAGAAGCGTTGAATATTATTGATGATCAAATTGGCGCACCAACATCCGCTGAATTCATCGCCGATGCCACCGCACAAATATTAAACCAACTTAAAGAAAATTCCATCGCATTAAAGAGTGGCACATACCACCTATGCTGTAGCGGTGAAACCAGCTGGCACGGCTTCTCATCTGAAATAGTTCGCCTGGCAAAACAACACAACACCCCGCTTGCAGTAAAAGAGATTAATTCCATTCCAACCAGCGATTATCCAACACCTGCCGAGCGTCCAAAAAATTCACGCCTGGATTGCACTCGCCTTGAAAAAACATTTGGTTTGCAACCGATTAGCTGGCAAGCGGCACTAGCGAATACACTACCGCTTATCATTGCCTCGTCTGCGGAAGCTAGCGCTAGCGCAAAGTAAAAATTCAGGTCTGTTTTAGGCATTAGGGTTTAACAATAAAAATAGACGGTTGTACTATTCTAACCACGCTTGGATTTTAATAATTTGGGCGTGGTTTTTTATTTCTGTGATTTCTTTCTTTTTTATTTGAATTGTTTTACGGGTGTTTTACTTCCTCAGATGGTTACTGGATCCCGGCCTCCGCCGGGATGACGACATAGGGCGCATGATGAAACAACTTAAATTCGATATTTTTGGGGCCATTCACCATATACCCCAACGAAATGATGAAGCATTTATACTCCTGAAAAAATTAAACCCCGTCATTCCGGCGCAAGCCGGAATCCAGTAATATACCTACGTGAGTAATATCTACCAAAGCAGCACAGTATTTCATCCGAAGTGACGATATTTTAAAAAACAACATTGTGACCACCCAAACGACTCCATGACAATCCTGCGCAAACTCGGCTGGTTTTTCCGCCTTTACTGGAAACGTTACGCAATCGCTTTTGTGGCGTTGCTGATGATCTCTTGCCTGGCGATGGTGGCACCCTGGATCACTGGGCAGCTGGTCGATGCAATCGCGAACGATACATTGATCTATGAGCGGCTGGTGCAGGAGGTTGGGCTACTACTCAGCATCGGCATTGTCATTTACGGCCTGCGGGTGTTGTGGCGACGCCAGCTCTACGGCGCGTCGTTCAAACTCGCGGCGTTGATGCGCGGCAAGATCTATGACCATTTAACCTTGATGGCTCCAGATTTTTTTCAACGCCACCACACGGGTGACTTGATGGCGCGTGCGACCAATGATGTAACCGCAGTGGAGATGACGGCCGGTGAGGCGATCCTGGCGCTGTTTGATGGCGTGATGACGGGGGTGGCGGTGTTGGTCATGATGGTGGTGATGGTGAGCTGGAAGCTGACGTTGCTGGCACTGCTGCCGTGGCCGATCATGGGCTACTTTATGTGGCGCTTCGGCCATCAGATGCATGACACCTTTAGTGAGGCGCAGCGTCAATTTAGTCTGTTGAATGATAAGACACAGGAAAGTATTACCGGTATCCGTTTGATTAAGGCGTTTGGGCAGCAGCCGCAGATGGAGCGTGCTTATCACGATGTCACCCGTGATGTGAGTGCGGCGAATCTTGCGGTGGCGAAGGTGGAGGCAAAGTATGATCCGGTGATCTACCTCACCGTCAGTACCTCGTTCTTTCTTGCGGTGGCAGGCGGTGCGTGGCTGATCTATCAGGATGAATTGACGATTGGTGAGCTGACCTCTTTTACTATGTATCTCACTTTTTTGATCTGGCCGATGTTTGCCTACGGCTGGACCTTGAATCTGATTGAGCGTGGTTCGGCGGCGCACAAGCGCATCGATGAGCTGCTACAAACCACGCCGACGATTAGCGACCATGGCACACGCGACAGTGTTGAGAGCACCCACATAGACGTCAGCATCAAGCGCTTTGCGTATGATGAGCACAGCGATGTGCTACACCACATCCACTTTAAAATCCCCCCCGGCAGTACCTTTGGTATCGTCGGCCATACCGGTAGCGGCAAGAGCACCTTGATTCAACTGTTACTGCGCATGCATGAAGGCAGCGAGGCTGCCCTCTGCCTTGGCCAACATGACATAAGAGAATACAAGCTCGAAACGTTACGCCGCCAGTTTGGACTGGTGCCACAAGACCCCTTTCTATTTTCGGTGACGATTGCTGAGAACATCGCACTTGGTTGCCCCGAGGCATCTCTGGATGACGTACGTGCAGCGGCAAGGCTCGCCTGTATTGATGATGAGATTCTAAACTTTCCAGAACAGTATGAGACCCTTGTCGGTGAACGCGGCATTACCCTTTCGGGCGGACAGAAGCAGCGCATCGCCATTGCACGCGCGCTGTTAATCGACCCACCCGTGTTGATTCTTGATGACGCCCTCTCGGCCGTTGATTTGAATACCGAACGACAGATTCTTGCGCGCATCAAAGCGGCGCGACATGGGCGCAGTAACATTATCGTCTGCCATCGCCTCTCTGCCGTATTGCAAGCGGATGAGATTATCGTGCTGCGCCACGGCACCATTGAAGAGCGCGGGCGTCACACTCAACTGCTGCAACTAAACGGCTGGTATGCGCAGATGTTCCGTTATCAACAGATTGAAGCGGCGGTGCAGCATGGCGAGTAACAGCGCCACTGAAACACGCGGCCCATTCAAGCGGCTGCTCGCTTATGCGCTGCACGATAAAAAACGGCTATGGCAGGCGTTGCTGTTATTACTAATCGCCACTGCCGCCGATGTCACTGCGCCGCTATTGATCAAGGTTTTTCTCGATGATTATGTGGTGCCCGGTAACTGGCAGATGGATGCGATTATCTGGATCGGCATCGCCTATATATTTTTTATGCTGCTCACCGCCACCACCAATTACATGCAGGCAGTGCGCCTCAATGTGATTGCACAGGGGGCAGTACAAACGCTACGCGAACAGGTCTTTGCCAAGGTAATGCGCTTGCCGCTGAGCCATTTCGACCACACTCCGACCGGCAACATGGTGTCACGCATCACCAACGACACAGAGTCAATCAAAGAGCTTTACGTCAATGTGGTGGGATCGTTTATTCAGAACATGATGCGTATCTTCGGGGTGATCATCGCCATGGCGATCCTCGACTGGCAGTTGATGACCATCTGCCTGCTGTTTGTACCGGTGGTCGCCTTTTTAATGTGGCTATATCAACGCATCAGCGCACCACTGTTCCACCGTGCACGCGGCCTGTTGAGTGACATCAACGCCAAACTACACGAGTCGATTCAAGGGATGCGGGTGGTGCAACTCACTAGCCAGCAGAATCGCTTTCGGCGTAACTTCTCATCGCTTGCTGAAGCGCACTATCAGGCGCGCCGTCGCAACGCGCACCTCGATGCCTGGCTACTGCGCCCGCTGGTTGATCTGTTGCAAAAGCTTATCCTGGCAGGGCTCCTATTTACCTTTGCTTATCAGTCACTCGACAACCCGGTTGAGATCGGCGTGATCTACGCCTTTGTTACCTACCTCGGGCGTTTTGCCGAGCCCTTGATTGAGATAACCCAACGCCTCAACCTATATCAACAAGCAATTGTTGCGGGTGAGCGCGTCTTTCAACTGTTGGATACTGAAGTGGAAACCACTCGCACCGATGACAATGCACGCATCACCAAAGGAAAAGTCGAGTTTGGTCACATCCACTTTAGTTACAACGATAAGCAACCGGTGATCAATGATATTTCATTCACCATCCCCGCCGGGGAATTTCACGCCATCGTTGGCCATACCGGCAGCGGCAAGAGTACGCTGACGCAACTGCTGCTGCGTTTTTATCAACCGCAGCAAGGTACGATCCAGATTGATGACCAACCGCTGAACAGCTTTAGTGAAACAGCGCTGCGCCGCGCCGTTGGCATCGTGCAGCAGGACCCTTTCATCTTTAATAGCAGCGTGCGTGACAACATCACATTGGGCCAAACGATCAATAGCCAACCGATTGACGAGTCAATCATCATCGAAGCGGCAAAGCAGGCAGGACTACATTCGCATATTGAACGCCTGCCGCAAGGGTACGATACGATACTGGATGAGCGCGGCAGTAATCTCTCGACCGGCCAACGCCAACTACTGGCAATGGCGCGTGCGCTGGTTCATCGCCCACAGATTTTGATTCTGGATGAAGCGACTGCGAACATCGATAGCCATACCGAAGCAGAGATCCAACAGGCACTGATGAAGCTGCGCGGCAGAGTGACCCTGCTGGTGATCGCCCATCGTCTTTCAACCATCGAGAAGGCCGATGAGATTCTGGTATTACACCAGGGTAAAGTGGCGCAACGCGGCAGCCACACGGCCCTGCTTAATCAGCGTGGTATTTACCAACACCTCTATCAAATGCAGTCAATGAACCTAAAAGACGAGTAAACATCCTACAACTGCTATCACACGCCCTACAGCAGGCAGAGGATTTTTTATGTTACAGTTGAACCATTGTGAATAACCGATACTGGCACCTATGAGCGACAAAACCCTTTACTGGTACGACTACGAATCCTTCGGCCTCAGCCCCATGTTTGACCGCCTGGCACAGTTTGGCGGGGTGCGTACCGATATGGATCTGAACATCATCGGCGAGCCGTTGATGCTCTACTGTAAACCCGCCAATGACTTTATGCCCAACCCGATGTCGTGTTTGATCACCGGCATTACACCACAAAAAGCACTGGCCAACGGCCTACCAGAAGCCGAATTTATCCGCCAGATTAACGCTGAGTTTTCTCAACCGAACACCTGTGTGCTCGGTTATAACAATCTCCGTTTTGATGATGAGTTCACCCGCTATAGCCTCTACCGTAACCTGCAAGACCCTTACGCACGTGAATGGAAAAATGGCTGTTCACGCTGGGACTTGCTCGATGTAGTACGCATGACGCGCGCACTGCGCCCCGAAGGGATCGAGTGGCCCAATACCGAAGAGGGCCGCCCCAGTGTACGCCTTGAAGATCTCACCGTTGCCAACGGCATCAGTCATGAGTCCGCGCATGATGCACTCTCTGATGTCTACGCGACCATTGCGATGGCAAAGCTGATCAAAGAGAAACAGCCCAAGGTATTTGAGTTCGCGTTAGAGAATCGTAATAAAAACAAAATCCTTAAAATGCTGGATGTGCGCCAGCAAAAACCGGTACTACATGTCTCAGGCATGTACCCGGTTGAGCAGGGAAATCTTGCAGTAGTAGTACCGGTGGCACCTCATCCCACCAACAAAAACGGGGTGATTGTTTTTGATCTTAGCCAGGACCCAACACCGCTCTATAAAATTAGCAAAGAAGAGATTCATCAACGGATTTTCACTCCAACGGCGGAACTACCAGAGGGCGTTGAGCGACTACCTTTAAAGACAGTGCACGCCAATAAATGTCCGATCATTGCACCACTCGGTACGCTAACGGGTCACGCGGCCAAAAAATATAACGTTGATTTGAATCGCTGTCGTGCCAACCTGGACATCATCAAGTCCAACCCACCACTAACCAAAAAACTGCAGACGGTTTTTTCGGGGATGAAGTTTGAAAAACGAACAGACCCAGATCAGACGCTTTATGGCGGCCCGTTTTTCAGCAGCGGTGATCGTGACCGCATGGACAACATCCAACAACTCTCCGCTGATGAACTAAAAAATTATTCGGCCAGTTTTGATGACAGCCGCCTGGATGAAATGTTATTCCGCTACCGTGCACGTAATTATCCTGAGTCACTCAATAACGATGAGCAGGCACGCTGGGAAGAATTTAGAATCGACCGACTGAAGCGCCCAGAAAAAGGCAAGCTCACCAGCGACGAGTTTTTTACAGAACTGCAACGGCTGCGTGACGAACCTGAGCGCAATGGTAACGACTGGGCGATACTCGACGAAGTTGAACAGTACGGCAAATCAATCACACCATAAATTCATAGGCTACGCCAGATGAAAAAAATCATCTGCCTGCACGGTTACGCAATGAATAGTGCGTGGTTTCAGTCATGGCTTGACCTGATTCAACAACGCCTAGGCAACCACTACCAACTGCTTTATCCACAAGGGCCAATTGAATGCCCGGCTGAAGAAGTGCTTGCAATGACAGCACGCTTTAACATGATGCTGCCTGATGAACGCATCGGTAAAGACAAAAACTGGTGTTGGTTCCGCGCAGACGAACAAAAGCCTCCCCATTATCGAGCGATCGAAACGACACTTGATTATCTTGCTGATTACTTTGCACAGCACGGCCCAATCGATGGCATCATCGGCTGGAGCCAGGGAGCCGTGATGACGGCGATTTTATCGGCACTAAAACAAAATGAAGCAGCGCCCCGCTTCGACTTTAATTGGGCAATGTTATGTGGCGGTTTCCTTCCCGGCGATAGTCGCTACCGTCCCATGTTTGATCAACCACTAAACCTACCCACACTGCATGTAACCGGTGAAAAAGAATCCGACTTCATGAAAGAACAGGCTGTCAAAATGAATGCCGCCTTTATTGATGCCGATCAACTCGACACCCCCTGCGGGCACATCATGCCGGTGAAGTATCCGGACCAGATGGACAAACTCGCTAACTGGATAATCAAACAGGGCTGATAGCACTTTAAAGAATGATGAACCTTCGGCGAAGCCGTTTATGTTTTTTCACCGCATGCATAATGAGTCTGCTGCTGTTAGTACCGCTAAATGCCATCGCCAACAAACAGTCTTCATCTCCGCACGCCCACTGGAACACGCCGTTTCAGATTAGGGATTACACCTTCCCCAGCTTTCTACTCTTAGGCTTCGCGCCGACACCCGCCATTCCATTGGGAAAAGGCCGCCATCACTTTAGTCTCAATTACAATGTCGTGAATGATTTCTAGGTTAGTCAGACAGTTGAGAATTACCTGACAAAAAATCGTAATGGCCAACGCCGATCGCTCGATGACGCCGATATCAACTTCATCCGGAACTTGCCAAAAGGCGAAGGCTATTACATTGATGGCGAGTTCAGCATGCTGACGTTCAACTACAACCGAGGCATTGGCAATCACTCGGAAATCGGTATCACCGCCAATTACAATTCATATGGAGGACGACTCCTCGATGGCTTCATCTATAATTTTCATGATGCCATCGGCACTGGTCAACAAGGGCGAAATCACGCGGCCAATAATCAGGTGCAAGTTGTATTAGCGCGCGACAATGGTAACGACATCGTACTGGCAGAGCGCCCTAGCAATGGTGGATTTGGTGACCCGAGTATCTACCTTCGAACCGCATTCCCTCTGCCCTATTTTGACTGGAAAGGAAAATTGAGCATAGGCGTAAAACCGCCACTCATGAGCGAAAGAAAATTTCTCTCCAGCGGCAGTTGGGATGGCGGTTTTCAACTAACGCTAAATAAACAGAAGCTGCTCAACACATTCACAATCAACACCGGCTATATTTATACCGGCAGTTTCAAACAGACACACTTTAATCCACCCTCACTGCCCTACCTTAATCTGGGTTGGTTACATCGATATAAAAAAAACCCTAATACTCGCTCTCAGATTCAACTGCTACTTGCCGAGCACCCTTACCGTGACCTGGTCGACTCAGATCTCAGCGAGCTGCAATTTCTGCTAACACTCGGCATGAAATGGAAACTCAACAGCGGCACACTAGGCATGGCCGTTTCAGAAAATATCCTCAATTTTGATAATACCTCAGATGTGATTGTGCACCTCAGCTGGGAACATTTTAATTAGCATCAGTTGAGAGTCTGCTATTAAAATTTTTGTGATAGATCACACATTTAACAAAGATAGTCACCACCTTCATATGGCGTAAGACTATCTTGCGAACAACGCATGCTACAATCGCGCCGATTTCTTAACACTTTTAAAGCACATCCGGAGCATCACAGTGACCACTCTGCCACGCAGTCGACAAATATCCACATTACTATTGATCACCACACTGCTCACCGCCTGTGGCAATGATGATAGCGATACAGCCGAAACTGAAAGCGGGTCGATGGGAACCATGAGCATCGATATTACCGATGCACCACTCGATGAAGCGAGCCATCTCTTCGTTCGCATCACAGGGCTGGAACTCAAACCCAAGAATGGCGAGCTCCTGGAATTTATTTTCTGCAACCGCCACTTAATCCAAATCAATGAAGAGTGTCTCAATCAAACAATACATGAGCTTGATCTGATGACGTTAACCGGCAAAGTCTCTCAGGCACTGTCCGATAAGCGCATCATGCCGGCACAGCAATACAACTGGATGAGACTCAAATTAGACGAAGCCAACCCCGGCCACATCAAACTGACGGCTACAGGTGATACTGAATACTCACTAACCATCCCCAGTGGCGCGCAAACAGGGCTTAAGATCAATACACAGCTGACCATTCAAGAGGGGCACGACCTACGCCTGACCATCGACTTTGACCTGCGTAAGTCAGTACATAAAGCGGGGGACGACTACATCCTTCGCCCAACGTTGCGGCTTGTTGATAACAGCCACATTGGTCACCTTAGCGGAACGATAGACCCTTTTTGGATTCCTGCTGGAACGTGCTCACCAGCAGTCTATCTATCTGAATACTCCCCTCCAGCGGAATCTGTATTTGGCCTCATTGATATTACAGATGACCTACACCCTGAGAACAATGCACTAATCACCACGACTTATCCTGTCTATAACGAGGAATCAGGTATTTACGAATATGAAATCGGTTTCATTCCTGAGGGGGATTATGTCGCGGCATTCACCTGCAACGCTATCGATGACCAGCTGGAAAATAACGATGAGATAAACTTCTTCCCACAGCTTCAGACCCAGATAAACGCAGGCGAGGAAAACACGCTTAATTTCTTACCGCCACCACTATAACCCATAACTCTGTACACGCTTACGCCACCCTGCGAGCCAGCGAGACTCATCGCGGGGGGCGTTGCTGACGCGGCGAGTCAACACCGCATCTGCACTACGAGAAAATGCCGTCATCACCGCGCCATTCTCAACGCGCATCCCCTGCAACACCTGCAATAAACCCCAACCTTCACCGCGATAACGCTCGCTAAGTGAAATCCCCTCGCCTTTAAAATTCACGTAATCAATCAAGGCATAAATACCATTAGGTGATTGCGCAACCTGATAAAACTGCTGTTCGACCTGCCCCTGCTGCCCTATCGGCAATGTTGCCAGCACTTTAGGTAACGCAGCCTCAAGCCTCAGCACAATAAAGGCGACCTGCTGCGGCATAGTTCTTTTCATCAAGCCTCGCAGCTCATGCATGCGCCATGAATTGATATTGTTGTAAAACTCAGCGCGACTCGACCACGGTGCATCATCCACCCCATTTAACCAATCGGGTACATGGCTCTCTTTTCTTAGGTGTGTCAGTAATGATGGAAAGCTCTCAATAAACGGCCCCTCAAAGCCTTTGGGGTACCAAATAAAATGGCCAATCCCAAGCGATGGAAAATCTTCACCTTCATTCCACACAATGAGGTTCTCATCCTTGCCCGCCCCTTCATTTTGCCAAATACGCTGCCCGATCACCTGCGCCTCATTTTTTGACAACTGAATCTCAACCGAATCCATCGATGGCGGCAACGACAGGTCAGCCCACGATGTAATAGGTACCAAGCCCAATAACACAATCAGAAGATATTTTTTCATCATGCTATTACATCACGCACTTGCTGCCACTGCGCAAGTTTCTCTTCAAACGACATGGCTGCATGAGCTGGGCTGGTAGACGGCAAGCGCACCATCTCAAGCTTGATACCATGTGCTGACAAATGGGGCGTAACCTGACGCTTAAATGAAGCCTCTGCCTGCGCGCCATTAAAAAATAGATAGCGAATAGACGCGTTGTCAGTTAAAAAGCCAACAAAGTCATTCGCAACCACCGTCGACTGTTCGATCGCAGAATCAAGACTGCCCTCGCGCTCGCAGTGCCGCATCACATCCCACAACGCCATTTTGTTTTTCTGCACTAACAACAAACGCTCGTCATAACTCAGCTGTCGCGGCTCGTTAAAGAGCAGGCAGATAATCGGCCAGAAGGCGTTACGCGGATGCGCGTAATACTGCGAGACATCCAGCGATGCTTTCCCCGGCATCGAGCCCAGTATCAGCACCTGAGCCTCCGGCGCGACCACAGGCGGAAAGCCCGTAATCACCCGATACCCCTTACACAGTTTAAGTCTATGTTTTCCATATAAACCTTATTAACTTTAAGGATCAGCAGCACGATGGCCTACGAATTGCATTTACTCATACAACGGAATAAATGAAAAGCACACCGATACATAATACGACGCGTTACGACGGAGAGCAGAAAACATGGCATCACCAATTTCCAATAATAATCCGGCACTTATCGACCATAGAAGAGCTAGCAACTCAAATAATGAAAATGCCGCGCCTGGCAACAAAGCAGCCAGCGGCAACGACGAACCGGCCGCTAAACGGCAAGATGATGCCATCAGCGTCAGTAATGCGGCGCAGGCACTGGGGTCATCCGTAAGTAGCCAGAATAGTGGCAATATTCAAAATGCCAGCCAGGCATCAGAAGTCGCAAAAAACATCGCGTCACTCTTTGCTGAAAATGGTGCCGGCGCACTCAATGCACATGGCAATGCCAGCGCTGGGCTCACCAATTTGCTGAAAGCAGGCTAACGCCTTTAATAGCGCTTTACCCCCTGAGTAGACCTGGGTAGACCTGGGGCTATTCTTTAATACACGGCCAAATAAGTGTACTAATTAAACCCCTTTGCGCACCTATCTAATAATATATAAATAGTGACACACTCGCTTTATCCGCCCTTAAACCATCTTCGTATACTTTACTCAACTGGAACCGTAAGCTTGCGTTGCGATTAATCGCAACGCTTTGAAGTAAAGACACTTCACGCTGGTCAAGCTCGTAACCTGCGATGTCGACTTTATACTCACCATTTAAATTAACTCTCCAGCCATTTACAGGTTCCAGAATCAAGCCGCTTGAAACACCTGTAAAAAGTGAGTACCGCTGAGCGTTCCGACTGTGGTCGTGCTTCACGCCAGCATCAACAAAGCCATACCAAGCATCATCCTTATCTTCAAATAAATGGTAGGTATAACCACTGCCGCCTTCGGCAACAAAAAACCAATTATCCGCTGGGTCTGTCACCAAATCAGAGCGATACAATTGAACTGACGAATGCCAAGAGGTATTCCTGAAGAAGCTATCCCTTGGCTCAAGTGATTGAACATCAATAATCGTTATTTTTTGTAGCTCTACTTTATCTTGCTCTTCTGTTTTACGAAGCGTTACATCTAAAAATGACAAGCTAGAATTTGAAACAAACCCCTGACTAGGGTCCAATAGATCATGATAAGCCGCGCGCCATAAGAAATCGGTGTATTTCACCCCATTAGCCTCTCCTGTTCCAACGCCAATTCTTGAGGAACCATGCCCATAGTCAGGTCTCGGCCCAGGCGGCTGAATATCAAGTTTAGGGCTTTTAATGAGCAGTTTACTTCTGTAACGTAATGTTTTTCGCTCTTCACTATTGAGCTTAGAAGATACAGTCTCCTCACTTGTTTCAACTTTAGTATAGCGTTGGTATTCAGTAAGCAGATCCAGCACCCTCACTTGTGAGTCTGAATCTCTAGACCGTATTTCATCTATTGTGCTTTCAATACCACTATCAAGCGCCTGTAATGCTAAACGCTGCTCACCTTCATCCATCACATCGCGCTGCCCAGTGATAAGCCTTGCTTGCGACGGGTAAAAGCGCACATCCTTAATTAAGCCTCGGCGCTCCAATGCTTTCAGTGTGTCAACAGGAACAGTCCAGCCGAAATCAAACTCACTTGTTAAAGTCTCTTCTGCATACAAAACATCAAGCAATGAAAGTAAATGGTATGAGCAATTTTCAGTGAAAAAATAATAATCAAAATGACTATATGCCAGCTCGAAGGCATGTTTTAGTACAAAATCAATCTTCTCTGGTGGGACATTCAAGGTGTATTCCCATAAGTCCCTATTTTCAATCTGCCCGTACTCTCTGAGTTTTAAATAATATGGCAGCACCATAAAGCGACCATAGAACCCACCACTTAATCCCATCACGGTATAACTAAGCATATCCTGATCCTGCGGGATCATAGCGGCATAATTAACACTGAAAGCCAGCATGCGGGTCTCATCAGTCTGACCTTCTTTGTCTACACGGAGCAAGGTGTGGCCAAACATTGATGAGGGGCTATTAGGGTGGGTAGATGGAAAAATAACGGTCAAGCTCTGAGCTGCGATTGCTTTCGCAAACTCTTCTAACTTGTCACATTTGGCCTCAGGCAGATAAGCCGGATCAAAAGCCAGCATCTCTTTTAGCCATGAATAACGAGCTGGAAAGCGACACTGCGGCTCATACTCAGTCGTTCCAACTGGCTTCTTAGAAAAGAAACTGGCCAATGTAGCCATAAGCTCAGCATCTGGGTCTCTCTTACCCGCCTCGGAAAGAAAAAAAGAAGGGCTATCCACCTGGCTTTCCATACCAAAAAAAAGCGTTGGCTTATAATGAATGAGCACTTGCCAAAGAGGAGACGAACTCAGGTTTTTTTCGCGAGCACTAAGTACTAAGCGCTTAAGATAGTGCTCGCTCTCAATACTCAAATTGCTAGCACGGTCATATTCACCACGTTCGATAGCTTTATCTACATCGGCTATCTCCCCCCCCCAGCTTGAGCCAGTGAAAACCAATGAAATAAGAAGAACATATAACGTTAATAGTTTTTTTTGCACGAGGTATTTTTATAAGTAAGATAGTGGATATGGAATTTAACAACCATAACAAGGCCCAAAAGAGTTAAGCCCGAAATAATCACCAGACCCTCAAAATAGAAGGCCCGGTGATGTCATGCGATCTTTAACAGGATTTAAGAAGCATAACCCGCTAAACGAGGTTCTGATTGCATAATAGAATGCACACTCGCGAGAACATCCGTTGATACAGCGATTTCATCATAATTCATCTGAAGAGCAGTAAAGAATGCTGAATGGTCTTCAGCACTCACACCCATCAAACTAGCCAGCGATGTAAGATGAGCACCATTGCCCTGCGCAATTTCAGTGATCAAACTATCTTGATTTGACGCAACAAACCGCTCTTTTTCACGATCATTGCTCACTGTTTGGGTCACATCACATCCTACGGTTCCAGATGTCATTCCAAATAACTGTATAGGCCCAACTACAGCGTGAATTGCCATGTTAATAAAGGCCGCAGAAACATGGGCATCTTTACCACTCTTACCTTCCATAACCACCTTACCAACACCACAACCGGCACCGTTTTCTTCCGCGTAAGCAACATTTGAGACGAGAGGCAAGGCCGATGTCAACACAACGGCCAGACATGCTGTTTTTATTTTATTCATGTTTAAAACTCCTTAATCCATGCAATACGAGCAAAAAGTAGGCTTATTGTACATACCGCACAAAACGGTCATCAGTACGCATCACATCATCAAGCGCAGCGATAACATGACTGTGATCGTCCACTGATGATGCAAAAATTTGCTCGTAGCTCTGTTGCGTTAAAGAGTAAAAGGCACTCTGATCATCCTTGTCTATCCCCATCAAAGATGCCAGCGAGCTAAGATGATCGCCACTACCTTTAGCAATATCTTGCGCTAAATCATCCATATTCATCGAAACAAATACCTTCTTCTGGTATTCATTTGACACCATTCCAGGGTTCTCACAACCAGAGGTACCCGAAAGAAGCCCTGATAATGGAGATGAAAAGGTACCATTAGTGGTGCCAGCACTCGAATGAGCAACTAAGCCGGTCTGTCCTTTCCATAACTCAGCGCCAAGACCGCAACCAGGGCCATTATCAGCAAACGCGATAACAGGGCTTGAGAGTAATAATAGTGCAACTGCTGTTCTTTTCATGAGCACCTCCATAGGCAAGCTAGTGTAAAAGCACAAAACGTACAATTACTTTAATGTGTTCAGATTATAAAGATACCTATATTTATCACACTTCACAATCCATTTTTCACCCCAGTAATAACCATTATTACGAATCCCTAGCGAATATAGTCAAGTAATTGACGACGATAATCTAACGAACAAGGATAGATCGCGTGAGGAACGAACCGCGATCTATCCAGTTGTTGAACAAGCCCGGATTTCCCTTATATAAGCAGATATATAGATTATTGTTGTTTGTGATTGCGCCATCATTGGG
>NVTY02000048.1 GCA_002401765.2 Thiotrichaceae bacterium | reverse complement strand
TCCATTTGCGTCGGTGTTCAAAGCTGCGTGAGGTTGCTGAGTCTTTGCCGCATAGAAAGGCACGGCGAACGCAACGCGAGATACAATGGTAATAAGGGGTGCTGGCCAATGAGACCTGAGACTTGCGGGGTTTAGGCATCGGTCACTCCTTGACTCAATGTTTAATTGAAACGCTAGAAGCTAAAAATATAGCTATTTACTAATATTGTCAATTCCTTATTTTGGGTGTCCTGTTTGTACTGTTATTTTGGGTGTCCTGTTTGTACTGGTAGTGACGGGGTTTTCGCCATCGGTGTAGATGGTAAAGTCGGCAGTAAAATCGTTGCCACTGATACTGGTGATGGTGCCATCGTAGAGCAGGCTGTTGGCGAAGCTGATCATGATCAGCCGTTCACCCGCTATCATTGCTTGCAGGTCAGTCACGTCGGTTACCCCATTCTGGGCACCTCCGGCGCTGTAATAACCGCTCGGGTCAGCATCCACCACCGGCGGCGCAGGCGCTGGATCATCATCACTGTGAAAACAGCCCGGCAGCGCCAGCGCAGCGAGTGCCAGCAGCATTGCGGGTAACATTGTCGGGAATGCGGTCAAGCGTGTCGGCCAGTTTAACGGGGGCATAATGTTGTCCTTAGTCAGTTCCAGAATGATGCGTCTCACTCTACCATCAGGGGGCCGTTTTCCACAAAAAAGATAACCGCCGTAGCATGCACCCGCCAAGGCCTCGTTATTGCCGGGTAAAGCCAGGGCATCACAATAGATTTTCCCGATTATTTGTTCAACAAAACAGGGCTTGCATCACCGGCATGGCATCTGGTTTCATCATACTGGGACACGGGTTTCTCTGGCGTATATAATCAGGAAGAACCAGCCTCTGCGCCAACAAGACAGCAAACATTGAGGGGATATAAATAACATGAGAACACTGTATTACGAATACAAAATAAAAAATGGCGATACTTTTTCCAACATCATACACCGCATGTTTGGTCTCGTCCTCAACGACACCCGTTATGCGGAGACGGTCAGGCACCTGCTGGCGCTGAACCCCCAGATAAAAAACCCGGATCGCATCAGGGCCGGTGACATGCTCCGTCTGGGCGTGCTGCCACTCTTTCCTCAAGCAAAGCCACCAGCAGCACTCCCGCCACCGGTGTTTATGAGCCAATCCAACCATCCCGGCGACATGGAAGGCTTTTGGGCGCTCTCCTGGCTGCAGCACAACGCCAATTACCTCACCATCCCGGGAGGCATTGCGATGGGCGCCTCAGGCAACCTGCTCAGCCTAGGCAATGTCAGCCTCATCAATGAAATCAGTGACCACTACGCCGACTATAAAACAGACAAAACCACCAAAGGACAATATGACGCCCGACGCAAAAAAGCCCTAGATCAGCTCAAGAAAAACATCGGGCCGATGGAAAAACTGCTGTTCGGTAAACATACCCCCCATCAAGTCATTCGCATTGCCCGGGCAGGCGCTATCCCGGCCACCGCACACATCACCCAACATGCTGGCAGACTGAAACGCCTGGGTGCGATGAGCAAACATGGCGGCATTGTGCTCGCGGGGGTGGGGTTAACCGCGGCCTGTCTGCAGATTGCCAGTACCACGGATACTCAAGAGAAAAACGAGATATTTGTGGAGACTATTACGAGTACAGCGGTGGGATTAGTCGCAGGCCACGTTGTTACTCTATTTTTGATCTCCAACCCCATCGGCTGGGGAACCGCAATTGTGCTGGCGGTGGGTAGCGTCGCGGTGAGTTATGGGTCCGGAAAGGGTGTGCGCATGCTTTACGATGCATTTGGGAAGGAGATTGATCTTGTCAAAGGTACCGGTGTCGACAGGATATGCAAATAACATGAAGTTATCTGATGCGCCTTTATTTGAGCAAATACTCGTCATAATTACCGTCACAACATTGCTCTGTCTCATGTTATGTCTGGTCTTCATTTTTATCATGCATTTTTTAATGCCAAAAAAGGTGCTGAAAACCTATTTCAAAGAGCCCTATTTCAATGCATATGAAATTGCCATGTTTACCGGCTTTCCGTTTGGTAATATGAGGACAACAATGTTTATGAGAGTACTGGGTTTTCCTGCCAGCGGAAAAAGAAGAGGGCTGGAAAATGCCTACAAACTGGCACCCGGGTGGTATTGCAAAGTATCAAAGTATTTTCTTTATTTTTTTGTGTCCAACCTGGCGTTATTTTTCTCAGCTATCGCGGTTGTATTGGTACATTTTGAAGCATGGAAACAGTAATAAACTTGGCGGCAGGTCGCTCGCGACCTCATTCTCAACCTAATGGCCCGTAAAGCCGCTTTTTTTCAGTAGGAAGCAAACAAAAGCAAACAAAAGCAAACAAGACATCCATTTTAAAAAACTTATTTTAAGCTACAAGATTAATACCTGTCGATTTAATTGAGTGGAATTTCTGCAAAATGTTCATGCGTCTATTGAAAGCAGCCATCTATCGATCCGGTTTCACCCTACTTTCTGAAATCCTTCCACCAGCAACGCTCAATATGACATTGATCATGTTTTACGTTAAGTCACTGTGTGTTTCGTTACGGGAAATAAGTTTCACACCCGCGTATGCCGGGGATACGTTGATAGCCGAGTAACCGGCACACTTGCTTCAGTTTGTACGCGGTGCCCACAAATGATTTGAATTTGCTTTCAAAGTGATTAATCAGATAGGCCCAGTGTTTTGCTTCGATGTTTAAACGCTTAAGGATGGGCGATAATGCGGGGTCGATGAAGCCTTTTTTGTCTTCTCTGATCATACGACCACTGAGGTCAACCAGCTCTATGTAGTCGGTTAGTTTAAAGGGGAGCCCTTTGGGCATTGTTTCACGTGGGTTGCCTACGAATGGCATCAGTGTGTTGATCTGTTGTTGTGGGTGGTTGGGGTTGTGTGCTGTTTGTGCCTTCTGAATGCGTTTTTTGATGCTGGTGTGGGCGGATGTTTCGGGTTTGTTTGCCATTTTTGCACGAACTGGGTTTAGGTCTACATATGCCATGCAGGCAATTAGGGCGGCGTCATCCAGCAGTGCCTGGGATTTAAAGCGCCCTTCCCAGAAGCGCCCGCTGCATTCGTCTTCTG
>NVTY02000047.1 GCA_002401765.2 Thiotrichaceae bacterium | reverse complement strand
GTAGATTTATCCTAAGTCCGGCAGACTCCTAGTGTGGCGTCCAAAAATTGATAGCCTCCTGGAACTCGTTGAAGAAACTTTCCCAAGGGGCGTTGTATTGATCAAATGTTCCACCATTTCCATAATCGTATGCCCCACCCCCACAGTCAAAGCAGTCGGCGCAAGTGCCAGGCGTATAACTCCACTGACCCGCCGAATAATCGACCTTTTGCCCATCGGTGGCTATATCCCAGCGACCACCGCTCGCAACATCAAATTCGCCCTGTGACTGCAGCGTATTGATAATATCTGCCTTAATTGCGGTTTCATTGATAGCGACCATGGTGGCGTCTAGGATAAAAGCTGAAATTCCACCATACAACTTATAACTAAAATATTATATTGTCAGTGTTTATGTTTATGATGGGTATCGGGTTAGTTATTTAAACCTCCTTTATTGCAAAGACTCTGCGAGCGCTATGAGATTTTCAAGTGGTTTTCCCTTGCTTGCGCTTACCGCGACTTTTAATACGAAGGATTTATGATCGCTGGCCCATTGGAGAGTGGTAAAGGGTTTATTATTTTCATCCCTCTCCTCCATCATCATCGCAGCATTACCGTTAACACTCGCATTAATTAATTCTGCCGTTAAAATAACCCCTCCACCATGCAGACTAAAATCGTCCTCTTCAAGAATAACAATCCCAAAGTACTCGTCTTCAAAAATCCTTGAAACACCCGTCCAACCTGAATCTTGCAACGCACCAGAAGCCACTATATCAACTAAATTGGCATTTTTAAGGCTCGTGTTCGTCAAATCCGACATATTTAATTTTAATTTGAAAATCAATGATTGCGATTTTTGATCAAATTCTAATTTAGCGGCCTGGTTTAAAGAACGCTCTAATTTTTTGTTCATTACAACCTGTTTTACGCGTGAATTTTTTGATTTTTCCGTCCTCAGAAAACCATTTTTTTTGATTTCAGAGATTAATTTTCTTTGCGTGGGTTTTAGATGCTTTGGAAATATTTCATCATCAACAGAGAGTATCTGGACCCCTTTCAAACGAGTACTTTCACCCTCAGGAGAAAACGGGTTATTTTTAAAAAACACAGGCACTTCGAGATCTTTTTTAAAATCAGTACTTGTTGCCGATTGGGAAATAAACATTAAAGCCACCAGCATTACATTTAATATGTTTTTCATTTCATTCTTTTCCCTTAAAATATTCCGCCCAGTTAGTGTCTGTTGGCGTTTCATTTTCGCCTTATTGTTGTGTCTAAAAAAATTCCAATCCAGGCACGAAGTTTAGTTACTCTAAATGAGCAACGAGCAATACCGAGTGCCATTATTTCAGTAGCAACCCACAGCGCAGGAACCAATTCCCCAGCAGAGGCGAGCATGAAACGTCAACAGACCCAAGAGTTTTTACCATGAAAATGCATTACACCAATCAGTACTTGTCCTTATTACGCGGATAAAGCCCGACGGCGTACTCTCCAGATGCCTACCGATGACCTGCATATCTAGGTAAGCATGATTATCACCTGCCCTGACATGCCAACTGTTACTCTCCCAGCCATCAGTTACTCTATGTGCTGTGCTAGCAGCGGCATTGCGTCTTTTATGCCAAGATTCAACATAAAGCACTTTTCTATCACCATCCCAGTTAGTCCTATTCCATGTGATGCTTTCATTTACAGAGAAGCAGTTAGCCCGACTAACATACCCCCAGCCTGCATGTACAGAGCCAGCCCATATCCCGCTAAATACTAGAATTAATACAACCGACAATATTTGCTTAGCCAGATCATTTCCAGTAAGTTTATTCTCCTTCATTTTTCCACTCCCTGTAATATACGGTTCATAATTTCGCCGATGGCAATAGCGAACATCCCCCCCACCAGGAGCGAGAGAAAACATATCATTGTAAATATTTTAGAATATTTAAATAGCAGAATATTCACCGCATTGAAATTCGGCTGTGAGTACGGTACTCAACAAAGAGATAAGGGGGGGCTCGACTTAACATATTAAATTCACTGCCTTTTACAACCTCATCACCAGCGATACCTACGACTTACCCGATCAGCTGGAGACCATCACCTATCGCGAAAGTGATATCAGGATTATTCGGAAGGCAGTACTTAGAGGTTTCGGCTAAATTTAATGTAAAAAATTACAGTGCTATTTCTCAAACGATCGAACGTTTAAATAACAGAACGAAAGGGCGATAAGCTGTTAGGAATTTATTTGACATGTTAAATTCAGCAGAAGGCATAGTAGCCCAACGGCCATCGTAATGGATGGCACATGGTGAAGGCCTGAACATTTAGATAAAGGAGGAGCCTTGCCACACTTGAATACACAAACGCCGACCGGCGGTGATGTGACTCAGCGTCGTGGTCTGAAGCCAGCCTTTAGCGACGATCTATATAATGAAAGCCGAGAAGGTGTTCCTCAAGGCGGGCCACTCTCGCCGCTACTGGCGAACATCATGCTCGATCCACTGGACAAAGAACTAGAGAAACGTGGCCACCGGTTTTCCCGCTATGCTGACGACTTTACCATTGTGATAAAGAGCCAGCGTGCAGGTCAACGAGTGCTACGAAGTATTAGCAGATACCTGGAGAACCTTGAAGCTGGTGGTTAAAACCAATGAATGCAAGTTTTTGGGATTCACCTTCCAGGGCGGACGCATTCACTGGCACCCGAAAACGTTGCAGAAATTTAAGCAACAAGTACGGCGATTAACCAACCGTAACTGGGGCGTGTCGATGACCTATCAACTCTTCAAAATCAGCCAATATTTACGAGGCTGGATAAATTACTTTGGTATCGCTAGTGGTTATCAGCGCTGTGTTGATCTGGATCACTGGATACGACGCAGAGTTCGCATGGCCTACTGGCGACAGTGGCGACGACCCCGCACCAAAGTAAGAAGTTTGATGAGACTCGGCGTCCACGTCAGGTCAGCCGTTGCGTGTGGCATTACTAGCAAAGGCCCATGGCGTAGTGTGAAAACCCTAGGGATACAGCAGGCGTTATCAAACGTCTACTTAAAATCTCAGAGGCTATACGCGTTACGTGATGGATGGATTTC
>NVTY02000046.1 GCA_002401765.2 Thiotrichaceae bacterium | reverse complement strand
TCGTAAGCGCAAAACAAACCACAGGGTTGCGTCTTAATGTTTCAGCTGATCCTGATGAATGACACCCGGCAAGAGTGCTTCGATGGCTGCGACTGTTTCAGCTTTTGGCAGTTCGGTGAACAGATACCGGAGGTAAGCGTACGGTTCCAGTCCGTTTGCTTTAGCACTCTCGATCAATGAGTATAGGTTGGCGCTGGCTTTGACACCTTTAACTGAGGTGCTGAATAACCAGTTTTTACGCCCGATGACAAAGGGCCTGATGGCGTTCTCTGCGCCGTTGTTGTCAATCTCAAGACGACCATCGTTCAGATAAGCAGTGAGCTTTGTCCATTCGTTGTTCAGGTAGTGCAACGCTTTGCCCGTGGCACTGGTGGGCGGCACTTGCGGTAGCGCGTCATCTAGCCAGCCCCTCAATTTATCCATCACCGGTTGCGCTTGTTGCTGGCGATGCGCGTAACGTTCATCTGGCGTTGACAGGCGTGCTTGTTTTTCAATCTGGTAGAGTTTCTGAATCAGCAGGAGGCCGTGGTGCGCGTGGCCTTTTTTCTTTTTCTTGCCCTGTGCTTTGATGGCGTCGCTGAACTTGCGTCGTGCATGGGCCATGCAGCCGATGTGCGTCAGTGCGCCGATGGCAACGGCAGCGTTGTAGCCCGCATAGCCATCGGTCTGTAAATACCCAGCAAAGCCTTCAAGCAAACGCTTGGGGACTTCGGCGCTGCGTCCGGGGTCATAATCATAGAGCACTACGGGTTGGTCGGGTGGCCCGCCACGCTGTAGCCACAGGTATGATGTTGATTGCGCGCTTTTACCGGGCTCCTTGAGTACCTGCACCGGTGTCTCGTCCATCTGAATAATGTCATAGGCTAAAAGGCGATCACGTAACAGGTTGATCACCGGTTGAATCAAAGTGCCTACCTGAATCATCCAGTTAGCCAGTGTCGCACGCGGTAACTGAGTGCCGATGCGATTAAGGATTGCCTCCTGTCGGTACAGGGGCAGTGCGTCCTGATATTTTGAGACGGTAATGTGGGCTAGTAAGCCGGGCGATGCCAGGCTTTTGGGGATCGGTTGTGGGGGCAGTGGTGCCGTCTTGATGCATTGACCGCAAGCACAGGCATATTGTTTGCGGATATGTCGGATCACCTGAATCTTGGCGGGGATGATGTCCAGTTGTTCAGAGGTGACTTCACCGATTTCAGCTAACACATGACCGTCGTGTGGGCAGAGTCGTTCATCGTTGGCCAGCGTGTAAACCTGCTCCGTACGCGGCAATGAATCTGGCAGTGGCCTGCGCCCACGCTTTTGGCGTGCATGCTCAGGGATGATGGTGGCATCGACTTCTACCTCATCGGTCGCCGTTGCCTGCTCAACCTCGGCCTCATCAAACAAACGAATCTGATCGGGCGACAGTTTTTCACTACTGGCCGCATAGCGTCGAGCCAGTGCCAAATTTAGTTGCTCTTGGAGGAGTGAAACTTTGACTTCAAGTTGTTTGTTTTGTTGGGCTTGCTGAGTGACCAATGCCTTGAGGACATCAACATCATTTGGCAAGGTATTTAGTGCTATCAACATGCATTGAATTATACCTCAATGAACAGTGAAAAAAGCTATAAAACACTACTATAATGCAGTGTTTCATGGGGTTCCATTCGCATCACATCAAGACCATCCAGCAGCCAGTTGAGTTGCTGGCCCGTCAACGTAACCACCTCGCCCTCAGCCTTACGCGGCCATTTGAAACGGGCCTTTTCCAGGCGTTTTTGCCACAGACAAAAACCATTGCGCTCCCAATACAATATTTTCACCTTGTCTCGGTTACGATTGCAAAAGATAAACAACTGCGCTGAGAAAGGGTCTTGTTGCAGCACCGTCTCCACCAACACAGCCAGCCCATTGATCCCTTTCCTGAAATCAACAATACCCCGGCAGAGGTAGACACAAGGCAGCGCATCAGATGGACGCATCATTCGATCACTGCTGCCGTGTTCAGCACCGCAGCTAATGCCCGTTCATCAACCGCGCCAGCGAATGATACCGACACACCATTTGGGAGTTGGATAAGCCATTGATTAGCGACCACTGGATTGACCACTTGCACACGTTGAAACCGAGCACGTGTTGACGACAATACCCCTTTACTGATCAACGCCTTTTTACTGGCATACATCGACTTATCTTTAAGTCCGTGCTCCTTGGCATACGCGGCAATGCTTTTTCCTGAGGCTTCACAGGCTTGTAGATGGGTAAACCAGTAACGCTGGCGTTTTGTGAGTGAAATTTCGGGTGAATGATCCATACGTGCTCTCTGCTGTATTTAAAAAGCAGAGCGTGCACTAGCGATTATCAGATGGATAGGGTGTGGTTTGTTTTGCGCTTACAGTAGATCGCGAGCAAAAGATAAGTGATTAGCCCGGCTAGAATTTGCACCATCAGCCCGTGCTTACTCCGTGCAATAAGGTGGTAGACACGCAGGTGTTGCTTCCACCAACCAAAAAACGTTTCAATGTCCCAGCGTAGCTTGTATATGTGGGCAATATCTTCGGCAGAGAGATCAAAACGACTGGTCGCAATCCAGTATTTTGTGCCGTCAACAACATAACCTACAAGCCGAAGCGGGGTTTGTGTCTGTTTTCCCTCAGCTTGCCCAAGATAAACTTTGGCATCATAAAAGACGATACTGTCAGCCGCGACAGCATATATTTCTAAGCATGTTTTGTGCGTATTGGCTTTAATACGACAAACAAAGTGCTTTTCATCCGTTTGGAGCTGATCAAAGTTTTTGTGGTGCTGATACCCACGATCCATGACACCTGTTTGTCCCTGGTCAATGATCTTATGCACAAAAGGGCGTTCGTCTGACTTACCATCGGTCAGAAATAGCGTCTGGGGAATCCCTTGATTGATATTGAAACCGAGATGGCGCTTGGCTTTTTTGGAATCTGTGCGGTAGTCGGCCCAATCAATTGATAGTGCCGAGTCAATGAGTGATCCATCAATCGAAACCAGATCGCCCAGTGGTGCATGTGATTTCGGTAACAATGATC
>NVTY02000045.1 GCA_002401765.2 Thiotrichaceae bacterium | reverse complement strand
TTAACTATCAGAGTATGAGGAGTAGAAATTGGCCTCCTTTGTGTCGGTAAGTTCCACTCGGAGGCCGTAATAAGAAATTGATAAAGCTAAGGCCATGTTAAATATTATTACAAGATTAATAAGATGAGCAGAGAGTACATGATTAACTAATAATTTGAAGAGACACGCCAATAAAAATGAAATTGGGAGGTCTCTAAAGTACCCCTTCCGTGGGCTTTCATCATACCAGCCGCTATGCGGATGGTATTTTGTTGCTGGATTTTACTACAAAGGGATTTTTGTAATGAAAGGGATGGATCCATCGCTAACACATTCTGAGTTCCCAGGAAATGGTTGCTCTGGTGCGTCTAACAAAGTGCTGTCGGATATTATTCGAGATTTTTCAAAGATTAAGCCTGGAAAAATTGCACTCACATTTTTAGAGAATCTAGAGCGAGATCAAGCCCACAGTCTTAATTATGCCGAGCTGCATCAGCAGGCCGCGTCGTTGGCCACGGAGTTTAGAGATAGAGAGTTAGTTGGTAAGCAGGTGTTAATTCGTAAGCGCAAAACAAACCACAGGGTTGCGTCTTAATGTTTCAGCTGATCCTGATGAATGACACCCGGCAAGAGTGCTTCGATGGCTGCGACTGTTTCAGCTTTTGGCAGTTCGGTGAACAGATACCGGAGGTAAGCGTACGGTTCCAGTCCGTTTGCTTTAGCACTCTCGATCAATGAGTATAGGTTGGCGCTGGCTTTGACACCTTTAACTGAGGTGCTGAATAACCAGTTTTTACGCCCCATGACAAAGGGCCTGATGGCGTTCTCTGCACCGTTATTGTCAATCTCAAGACGACCATCGTTCAGATAAGCAGTGAGCTTTGTCCATTCGTTGTTCAGGTAGTGCAACGCTTTGCCCGTGGCACTGGTGGGCGGCACTTGCGGTAGCGCGTCATCTAGCCAGCCCCTCAATTTATCCATCACCGGTTGCGCTTGTTGCTGGCGATGCGCGTAACGTTCATCTGGCGTTGACAGGCGTGCTTGTTTTTCAATCTGGTAGAGTTTCTGAATCAGCAGGAGGCCGTGGTGCGCGTGGCCTTTTTTCTTTTTCTTGCCCTGTGCTTTGATGGCGTCGCTGAACTTGCGTCGTGCATGGGCCATGCAGCCGATGTGCGTCAGTGCGCCGATGGCAACGGCAGCGTTGTAGCCCGCATAGCCATCGGTCTGTAAATACCCAGCAAAGCCTTCAAGCAAACGCTTGGGGACTTCGGCGCTGCGTCCGGGGTCATAATCATAGAGCACTACGGGTTGGTCGGGTGGCCCGCCACGCTGTAGCCACAGGTATGATGTTGATTGCGCGCTTTTACCGGGCTCCTTGAGTACCTGCACCGGTGTCTCGTCCATCTGAATAATGTCATAGGCTAAAAGGCGATCACGTAACAGGTTGATCACCGGTTGAATCAAAGTGCCTACCTGAATCATCCAGTTAGCCAGTGTCGCACGCGGTAACTGAGTGCCGATGCGATTAAGGATTGCCTCCTGTCGGTACAGGGGCAGTGCGTCCTGATATTTTGAGACGGTAATGTGGGCTAGTAAGCCGGGCGATGCCAGGCTTTTGGGGATCGGTTGTGGGGGCAGTGGTGCCGTCTTGATGCATTGACCGCAAGCACAGGCGTATTGCTTGCGGATATGTCGGATCACCTGAATCTTGGCGGGGATGATGTCCAGTTGTTCAGAGGTGACTTCACCGATTTCAGCTAACACATGACCGTCGTGTGGGCAGAGTCGTTCATCGTTGGCCAGCGTGTAAACCTGCTCCGTACGCGGCAATGAATCTGGCAGTGGCCTGCGCCCACGCTTTTGGCGTGCATGCTCAGGGATGATGGTGGCATCGACTTCTACCTCATCGGTCGCCGTTGCCTGCTCAACCTCGGCCTCATCAAACAAACGAATCTGATCGGGCGACAGTTTTTCACTACTGGCCGCATAGCGTCGAGCCAGTGCCAAATTTAGTTGCTCTTGGAGGAGTGAAACTTTGACTTCAAGTTGTTTGTTTTGTTGGGCTTGCTGAGTGACCAATGCCTTGAGGACATCAACATCATTTGGCAAGGTATTTAGTGCTATCAACATGCATTGAATTATACCTCAATGAACAGTGAAAAAAGCTATAAAACACTACTATAATGCAGTGTTTCATGGGGTTCCATTCGCATCACATCAAGACCATCCAGCAGCCAGTTGAGTTGCTGGCCCGTCAACGTAACCACCTCGCCCTCAGCCTTACGCGGCCATTTGAAACGGGCCTTTTCCAGGCGTTTTTGCCACAGACAAAAACCATTGCGCTCCCAATACAATATTTTCACCTTGTCTCGGTTACGATTGCAAAAGATAAACAACTGCGCTGAGAAAGGGTCTTGTTGCAGCACCGTCTCCACCAACACAGCCAGCCCATTGATCCCTTTCCTGAAATCAACAATACCCCGGCAGAGGTAGACACAAGGCAGCGCATCAGATGGACGCATCATTCGATCACTGCTGCCGTGTTCAGCACCGCAGCTAATGCCCGTTCATCAACCGCGCCAGCGAATGATACCGACACACCATTTGGGAGTTGGATAAGCCATTGATTAGCGACCACTGGATTGACCACTTGCACACGTTGAAACCGAGCACGTGTTGACGACAATACCCCTTTACTGATCAACGCCTTTTTACTGGCTACATCGACTTATCTTTAAGTCCGTGCTCCTTGGCATACGCGGCAATGCTTTTTCCTGAGGCTTCACAGGCTTGTAGATGGGTAAACCAGTAACGCTGGCGTTTTGTGAGTGAAATTTCGGGTGAATGATCCATACGTGCTCTCTGCTGTATTTAAAAAGCAGAGCGTGCACTAGCGATTATCAGATGGATAGGGTGTGGTTTGTTTTGCGCTTACCTTCCATAAGCTTGCCTTACGGTTAGCCTGCGATGCATTGCGACCATGGCGAAATCATCACTTTTCCACGTTCCGCATAATTGCGCTTATAGACAACTTAGGTGAAGCCTGGACGCCGGTAGCACTGCCATTCCGTGCCAGTACGTTAGAGACTTGCAGCTTGGCTAGG
>NVTY02000088.1 GCA_002401765.2 Thiotrichaceae bacterium | reverse complement strand
AATAAATGTTGGTTCTTTAGTCCTGGTTGCGGCCTGCTTTTTCTTATGTTTGTGATTGTAAAGGATTGTTGGGTTATGGTTGAGAGTGCTAGTGCTATTCGAGCCACACTTCCCTTCCATACAGAACCACCGGATCACTAAGACCTACTTTCGTACCTGCTCGATGTGTCTATCTCGCAGTCAAGCACACTTATGCCTTTGCACAAACCTCACGATTTCCGACCGTGATTAGTGTACCTTCGTGCTCCTCCGTTACTCTTTAGGAGGAGACCGCCCCAGTCAAACTACCCACCATACACTGTCCCCGATCCGGATAACGGACCTGGGTTAGAACTCCGAACACACCAGGGTGGTATTTCAAGGTTGGCTCCACAATCACTAGCGTGACTGCTTCAAAGCCTCCCACCTATCCTACACAAGTATATTCAAAGTCCAGTGCAAAGCTGTAGTAAAGGTGCACGGGGTCTTTCCGTCTAGCCGCGGGTACGCTGCATCTTCACAGCGAGTTCAATTTCACTGAGTCTCTGGTGGAGACAGTGTGGCCGTCGTTACGCCATTCGTGCAGGTCGGAACTTACCCGACAAGGAATTTCGCTACCTTAGGACCGTTATAGTTACGGCCGCCGTTTACCGGGGCTTCGATCAAGAGCTTCGCGCAAGCGCTAACCCCATCAATTAACCTTCCGGCACCGGGCAGGCGTCACACCCTATACGTCCACTTTCGTGTTTGCAGAGTGCTGTGTTTTTAGTAAACAGTCGCAGCCACCTGGTCACTGCAACCCTCGTCTGCTCCGCGAGCAAGTCGCTTCACATACCAAGGGCACACCTTCTCCCGAAGTTACGGTGTTATTTTGCCTAGTTCCTTCACCAGAGTTCTCTCAAGCGCCTTAGAATTCTCATCCCACCCACCTGTGTTGGTTTGGGGTACGGTCTTTTATTACCTGAAGCTTAGAGGTTTTTCTTGGAAGCATGGCATCAATCACTTCATCCAAAAGAGGATTCGTCATCACGCCTCGAGATTAACGTGTTCCCGGATTTTCCTAAGAACACTCTCTACACGCTTAAACCGAGACATCCAACACTCGGCTGACCTAGCCTTCTCCGTCACCCCATCGCAGTAAAAAAAGGTACAGGAATATTAACCTGTTTTCCATCGACTACGCCTTTCGGCCTCGCCTTAGGTACCGACTCACCCTGCGTCGATTAGCGTCGCGCAGGAAACCTTGGGTTTTCGGCGTGGGGGCTTTTCACCCCCATTATCGTTACTCATGTCAACATTCGCACTTCTGATACCTCCAGCATTCCTCCCGGAACACCTTCGCAGGCTTACAGAACGCTCCTCTACCATGCCTAATTCCGAAGAATTAAGCATCCGCAGCTTCGGTACACAACTTGAGCCCCGTTAAATCTTCCGCGCGGGCCGACTTGACCAGTGAGCTATTACGCTTTCTTTAAAGGATGGCTGCTTCTAAGCCAACCTCCTGGCTGTCTGTGCCTTCCCACATCGTTTCCCACTGAGTTGTGATTTTGGGACCTTAGCTGGCGGTCTGGGTTGTTTCCCTCTCCACGACGGACGTTAGCACCCGCCGTGTGTCTCCCGTGATTGCACTTGCTGGTATTCGGAGTTTGCAATGGGTTGGTACCTCGGGATGAGGCCCTAGCCATAACAGTGCTCTACCCCCAGCAGTGATACACGAGGCGCTACCTCAATAGCTTTCGAGGAGAACCAGCTATCTCCGGGCTTGATTAGCCTTTCACTCCGATCCACAACTCATCCCCGCATTTTTCAACATACGTGGGTTCGGTCCTCCGTTCATTGTGGAGGGTGATTCTGCGGGTGGTAGTGCCAAGCAGGGCCGTGATCGTAAGACCCAGGCCATCCTGCCCCTGAAAGGTAAGATCCTGAACGTCGAGAAAGCCCGCTTTGACAAGATGCTGTCCTCTGCCGAGGTCGGCACCCTGATCACCGCGCTGGGTTGTGGCATCGGCCGGGAAGAATTCAACCCGGACAAACTCCGTTATCACTCCATCATCATCATGACCGATGCCGATGTGGACGGTTCTCACATCCGTACTCTGCTGCTGACCTTCCTGTTCCGCCAGATGCGGGAAATCATCGAGCGCGGCCATGTGTTCATTGCCATGCCGCCACTGTACAAGGTCAAGCGTGGCAAACAGGAGCAATACCTGAAGGACGAGAAGGCGAAGGAAGCCTATCTGACCCAGGCGGCCCTGGAAGGCGCCCAGCTCTATGTGAACCCGGAAGCACCGGCCATCAAGGATTCCGCCCTGGAAACCATGGTGAAGGATTATCAGGCAGTGATGGCGATGATCGATCGCCTGTCCCGGGCCTATCCGGCCAAGGTACTGCAGCAGATGGTCTACAACAGTACGCTCAAGCCGGAACACCTGAAGGAAGAGGCTGAAGTGGCCCGTTGGGTGGCGCGCCTGGGTGAAGGTCTGGATCTGGATACCCGCACGGGCACCAAGTACACCTTCTCCGTTACCCGCGATGAGGAACGGGGCCTGTACCTGCCCAAAGTCACCATCTTTGTGCATGGCATTCCCCATGAGCATGTGTTCAGTCATGACTTCTTTGAGTCTTCTTCGTACGGTGCCATTGCGCGCCTGGGCGAGACCCTGGAGGGGCTGATTGAGGATGGCGCCTACATCCAGCGTGGCGAGCGCAAGCAGTCTGTGCTGTCCTTCGAGGGCGCCCTGGAGTGGCTGATGAAGGAAGCCCAGCGTGGCCTGAACATCCAGCGATACAAGGGGCTGGGTGAAATGAACCCGGATCAGCTCTGGGAAACCACCATGGATCCGGAAACCCGCCGGATGATGAAGGTTACCATTGAGGATGCGATTGCTGCCGACCAGATCTTCACCACACTGATGGGGGATGATGTGGAGCCACGGCGGGACTTCATCCAGAGCAACGCGCTGGAAGTAACCAACCTGGATATCTGATCAGACAAACCTTGTTGGCAATAAAAAACGGTGGCTCCTTGTGGATGCCACCGTTTTTTTATGGGTGTCCGGGGAACCCGGAAACCGGTGTTGTAATAACCTATTT